>NZ_JAAXLT010000173.1 GCF_013285555.1 Candidatus Cyanaurora vandensis
AACCGGGCGAACCTGGGTATGGAAGTGATGCACGAGCGAAACGCGCACAACTTCCCCCTGGACTTGGCCTCGGGTGAGCAAGTCAAGGTGGCTGGTTAAGGTTTGAATGGGGGTGGGGTCCAACTGGGTCTCACCCATTTTCAAAGAACAAATTTCATACTTGGAGATAAAGCATGACCATCGCAGTAGGAAGACAAGAACAGCGGCAGGGCTGGTTTGACAGCCTTGACGACTGGCTGAAGAAGGACCGTTTTGTGTTTATCGGTTGGTCGGGTCTACTTTTCTTCCCCACCGCTTACATGGCTGTGGGCGGCTGGATGACCGGGACCACCTTCGTGACGAGCTGGTATAGCCACGGTTTGGCTAGCTCCTATCTAGAAGGTGCTAACTTCCTGACTTCCGCCGTAAGCTCCCCAGCAGATGCCATGGGTCACTCCTTGATCCTGCTGTGGGGTCCTGAAGCTCAGGGCGACTTCACTCGCTGGTGCCAACTAGGTGGGTTGTGGACGTTTATTTCGTTCCACGGTGCGCTAGCCCTAATTGGTTTCATGCTGCGTCAGTTTGAGATCTCGCGCCTAATTGGTATTCGTCCTTACAACGCTATTGCTTTCTCGGCTCCTATTGCTGTATTTGTGTCGGTCTTCTTGTTGTACCCCTTGGGCCAGCACTCCTGGTTCTTCGGTCCGAGCTATGGGGTCAACGGGATCTTCCGCTTCCTCCTCTTCTTCCAAGGTTTCCATAACTGGACCCTCAACCCCTTTCACATGATGGGTGTTGCTGGCGTGCTGGGCGGGGCCTTGCTCTGTGCCATCCACGGAGCCACTGTAGAAAACACCCTTTTTGAAGATGGCAAGGGTGCCAATACTTTCAAAGCCTTCGATCCTACGCAGGAAGAAGAAACTTACTCGATGCTCTTGGCAAACCGTTTCTGGAGCCAAATCTTCGGGATTGCCTTCTCTAACAAGCGTTGGCTGCACTTCTTTATGCTGTTCGTGCCCGTAACTGGGTTGTGGATGGCTTCCATCGGTATCGTCGGGGTGGCGTTGAACCTCCGGGCCTACGAGTTTGTTTCTCAGGAAGTGCGGGCTGCTCAAGACCCTGAATTTGAGACCCTGTACACTGCTAACATCCTGATCAATGAAGGCATCCGCGCCTGGATGGGTCCTACTGACCAACCGCACGCAGGTCTCGAATTCCCTGAGGAGGTATTGCCCCGTGGTAACGCGCTTTGATACAACGTTTGATGCCCAGACGATGCGTGGGCAGCAAGAAGACTTTGCTTGGTGGGCGGGTAATGCCCGTTTAATCAACCTCTCCGGTAAGCTTCTTGGTGCTCACGTTGCCCACGGCGGTCTAATTGTGTTCTGGGCAGGGGCCATGACCCTGTTTGAACTGGCACACTACGAACCCGCCAAGCCCATGTACGAGCAGGGCCTGATCCTGCTCCCCCACCTAGCCACCCTGGGTTGGGGCGGCGGTTCGATGATTGGCGGTGTGGTAACGGATACTTGGCCCTACTTTGTAGTCGGGGTGCTGCACATCATCTCTTCCTTGGTTTTGGGTCTGGGTGGCATTTACCACTCGATCTGGGGTCCTGATGTCCTGACCGGGTTCTTCGGTTACGACTGGAAGGACAAGAATAAAATGACCACGATCATTGGTATTCACTTGATCCTTTTGGGATTGGGTGCATTGCTCTTGGTGATCAAGGCAGCTTGGCTCGGTGGGGTCTACGATCCCTGGGCCAAGGTCCTCTCCGATGGTTCAATCATTGCCCAGTACCAGCCCACCCCTCAGGGTCTGACCCAAGTGAACGGTGGTGCCGTCCGGGTCATCACCAACCCGACCCTAGACCCGACTGTGATCTTTGGTTATCTGCTTAAGTCTCCTTTTGGGGGCGAAGGCTCGATTATCTCGGTGGATAACCTCGAAGACATCATTGGTGGTCACATCTTCATCGGGTTCATCTGTATCCTTGGCGGGATTTGGCACATTGTGTCCAAGCCCTTCCGTTGGGCCGAACGCGCCTTGGTCTGGTCCGGTGAAGCTTACCTGTCCTATTCTTTGGGGGCTTTATCCCTGATGGGTTTCATTGCCTCGGCCTATGTGTGGTTCAATAACACCGCCTATCCCTCCGAGTTCTATGGACCCACCAACTCTGAGGCGGCTCAGGGTCAAGACTTCACATTCATGCAACGTGACTTACGGTTGGGGGTAGACATCGGTTCTGCCCAGGGTCCGACAGGTCTGGGTAAATACCTGATGCGTTCGCCCTCCGGGACGATCATTTTTGGTGGTGAATCCATGCGTTTCTGGGCGACCAAGAGTCCGCACCTAGAGCCTTTCCGTAGCTTTGTGCCGGACTCCACAAGTCCGGGTCGGGTCGTTACTGATGGTACGGGTTACTCGATTGAGAAACTCTCCACCGAGGCCCAACCTTGGCAGATCCGCCGTGCTGCTGAGTTCATGACCCACGCGCCCATTGGTTCTCTGAACTCAGTTGGTGGCGTGGCGACGGAAATCAACACGATTAACTACGTCAGCCCCCGCACTTGGTTGTCAGGTTCGCACTTCTTGCTCGGTTTCTTCCTGCTGGTGGGCCACCTGTGGCACGCTGGTCGTGCTCGCGCTGCCTACGCTGGCTTCGAGAGAGGGATTGACCGCAAGACGGGTGAGACAATGTTCCGTTAATTACAAAGCTCAAAAATTAATCCCCTGCTCAAGTGGGGGATTTTTTTATGGCCTATGCTAAGAGTCAGGCATTGAGAAGAGTCATGCGTCCAATCCAAGTGTTACTCCAGACCACGATCCCGACCGTGACGGATGACTGGAACATCGCGCGGTTCTCCTTACTCCATCAATATTTGGCTTCCCTGAAAAACACTGAGGGCCAACCGCTCTGTGTGGTAATAGCCCGTGACCGCGAGGCCGATAGCTTGGGGAATGATCCGGTATTGAGTACGCTAGACCAAACTGAGTTTGACCAAGTTTGGCTCTTTGCCGTGGATGTGGGGGATGGACTCTCTCCGGCGGACCTCGCGGGGTTGACGCAGTTTCGCGAACAGGGCAAGGGCATCCTCACGGCCCGAGACCATATGGACCTGGGATGTTCATTGTGTGCATTACCGGATCTTGGGGCGGCGCATTTCTTCCACTCCCATAATCCAGACCCAGACACGAGCCGCCATCGGATTGATGATCCCTACACGACCTATATTTCTTGGCCCAACTATCACTCGGGGCGCAATGGTGATTTTCAAGAAATTCTCCCCCAGGAACCGTTTCACCCGTTGCTTGTGAACCCAGAACGCAGTGATGGCATGATTCACTATTTCCCGGCCCATCCCCACGAAGGCGCGGTGGGCGTGCCTACTGGTGAAACTCAGGCCCAGGTTATTGCTCAGGGCACGAGCTTGGTGACGGGACGTAAGTTTAACTTGGCGGTAGCCTTTGAACGGCACACCACTAAGACCGGGCAAGTGCTGGGCCGGGGGGTAGCGGCTTCAACCTTCCACCATTTCTGTGATTACAACTGGGATGCTAAGCAGGGTGCGCCAAGTTTCGTGGATGAGCCAGTGGGGGAAACGATGCAGACTGAACCTACTGCTCTGCAAGATACTCACCGCTATATGCGAAATTTATTGTTGTGGTTGGCTGGTCAGGAGCATGACTGAGTTCACCGTGGGCCAGAAGGTGCGCTTGGTGCAACTCCCGCCCTACGTCAAGACGGCTGAGACGATGCCGATGCTCCGGCCCGCCTCCGTCTTAACTGTGGGAGAAGAGGGCGTGCTCCTCGGACGCAATCCTGGTAACTATTGGGCGGTACGGTTTAGCTCGGGAGCTTATTTATTAGAAGTCCCGTATCTTGCAGCAATTGAATGAATCCTTGGTTGTGGGCGGTAGGCGTCAATACGCTGTTAGCGGGTCTTGCCTATTTCAGTCGCGTGAAGCTACTGACACCCCTGGGGATTTTACACAGTTGGGCCTTGGGGGTTCTGGTTTGGGGGGGATTAGGTGAACAGGGATATGCGGTAATTTTCTTTTATTTTGTGGTTGGTTCACTCGTTACGCGGGTGGGGTTTGCGCGTAAAGCGGCCCAGGGGATTGCAGAAGCTAGGGACGGGGCGCGGGGTCCGGCGAATGTCTGGGGGTCGGCGGCAGTAGCGGCGGTGTGTACCTTGGGCTACATCCTTAATCCCCATCCTCTATGGTTAATGGGCTATGTCAGTAGTCTGGCGACTAAACTCAGCGATACAACCGCGAGCGAAATTGGTAAAGCTTATGGTCAGACTACCTATCTGATTACAACGCTACGTCCGGTTCCAGCCGGGACTGAGGGGGCAGTGAGCTTGGAGGGGACACTAGCCGGTGTGGGCGCGGGTTTGGTCCTGGCGGCTCTAGGGGCGGGGTTAGCATTAGTACCTTGGTCAGCCATACCCTTCGTAGTTCTTGCCGCAACCCTGGCAACTACGGCGGAGAGCTTAATCGGGGCGACGCTCCAACAGGCAGGGTATCTCAGTAACGAGGCAGTTAACGTTTTGAATACGGCCTTGGGTGCTCTGCTGGGGGCTGGTTTGTTCTGGTTGCTTGGCTAAACATGATAGTGCCTTGCCAAAAACCTGTATCTAGTTGCCATTTCGCTTAACCTGACAATGCCGTAAAGAGTTTCACGATTTCCATTTTGAGTACTGCAATCGCCGTCTCTAGAGAGTCACGCAATTCTGTGTTTATCAAATAGGAGTCTCCTTCTTCCGTACTTGACCGTAAGTAGGCATATTGGCCTATCGTTAGGCTCCCGTGCCATCGCTCTTGATAGATATAGAGTGTTATAAAAAATCTACTTGCTATAAATTCTTCAGGGTCCAGGACAAATTGACCCCACATCGAAAAACCAAAGATTCATCCTCAGCTTCATTCTAGAATTGCCAATCGTGGAGGTTAGGAAATGAAACTTTTGCTGTCTTCATCGCCTCTTGATTGCCATCTTCTGTCAGCAACATTTATGTTTTCACCAGTCTTGAGTTATTTTAGCCAGAAAACTTCCATAACCATAAGCTGTGCGCCCTAAACCGATTTATTTTACCGTTGTCTCCCTGACCTTGCCCCAAATTAGTGGACAGAGACCTTATGCTACCTGAGAGCCGGCCGCGTAGTAAACTTTCTCAAACTCAAACTGGGGGTAGATATAGTCGTCCTAATTGAGACAGAGTATTTCTCTGTACTTTTGCAACTTTGGAAAAGCAAATGTTTCATGTTTTAACCCCCACTCAAAATAAATTTCACCGCTCGGAATGACTTACATAGATGCCAACACTCTCGCATAAAACGCTTACGCAGGCACCCCCAAGCTAGCGTTACAGACCATCCCCAATAGCCGTCATTTCATCATGCTCGACCAGCCGGAACTGTTGAAGTCAGCCTTGGTCCAGTTCCTCCGAAAGCTCTAACCCTGCCGCTAAACTAGAGTCATTGTATCCTCTTGCCCATGCCTGCTGAGAGTCTGTTTGCTTTGAGTCTATTTCCGTATCTGGGGTTTCTGTACTTCATCACGCGCTCCGGTAAGATGCCCCGGCTTGCTCTGTATGGCTTCTACTTCACCTTGGTCTTTGTCTTTGTCACGATCCCGGTGGGGCTGTACTGTAAGGTGGTCTTGGATCAGTCACTCTCTAATGTGGATTGGCTCCACGGACCCGCCGAGTCCCTGTTGACCCTTGCCAACATCCTGGTGGTCCTGGGATTTAAACAAGCACTGGCTGACCTTTAACCATGCCCGAACCCAACCCCACGCCCAGCGACGAACTCCCCATCACCCTTGAACCCACGGATGATGAAGAAATAGTCCTAGCCGACTCAGTTTCCGATGAAGAGGCACTGACTTGGATTGACGACCTCTTTGGTTGACACACCGGGAATTTACCGCACCCACACAGACCGCTGTGTTTTGACACGGACACTCAGATTAGGAGCACACTATGCAGATATTCGACATCCACGAGGCCGAGGCTCAGTTGTCCCACTTGGTTGCTCAGGCTGCTAAGGGCAAATCCTTCATCATTGCCAAGGATGGTAAGCCATTGTTGACATACTCACCGTCCTGAAGGAGCGGTGATTCTTGACAGCTCAACGGGCTGTGCTGGCGAACCAGTCTTACCTGCCCTCCCTGTCCATTTAGAGT
>NZ_JAAXLT010000174.1 GCF_013285555.1 Candidatus Cyanaurora vandensis
ACTCGCCACCGCTCTCTGGAAGAGTATTTCCTGGACCTCATCGGTGAACCCGACCGCGCTGAATCGGGTCTGTCCTGGATGCGCTAGGAACTAGCCCAGGGGAGCATCTCACTTTTGCAAGGGGTGGGGTAAAAAATGGATGAGATTAATGGAGCCGTGTCTGAGAACCGCGATGCCCCTGTCTTCAGAAGAAATGCAAGAAGTCCAAGCCCACATGAAAAAAGTGGCTGCCATCCTTCACCGCAATACTCCCGCTGAGCAATTGAAGTCCCTAGAAGGTATCGAGCAATCCATCCGCCAGCATGTGCAGACCCATGTCAGTCCAGAATTGGCCGTTTTTTTATTGCAGAAACAACAGGCACAACGCAAGGGCGCACCCGACAGCTGCAAAGTTATTTAGGTCAGCTCCCAATCACCGAACATCAAGCAGAATCCTTAGACTTACCCGCTCATACTCGTTTGAGTCCTGGATTGCAAAAATGTTGCTTACTGGTTAGCGCGAATAACTCCTACGAAAGAACAGAAGAAGATATCCAGGCACCGACGGGAGTACTTGTCTCCCGCAGTACGCAACAACGGCTAGTCCATCGTCAAGAGTTTAAGAGCGTGAGTGTTGATAAATCTGTTAGCGAATTGAGCTTAGACGGTGGTAACATTCGTTTGCGAAGTAATTAAAAGCAAAGTCGGTATGGCGTAACTATAAAGCAGTAAGACTGCATGAACAAGGTACAGCGGCGTACTTCCAGGAAAATGATAAGTTGGTTGAATGGGTAAATAAACAACCATTAGGGAATCGAGTGACCTGTCTAGGAGACGGGCATGATGGGGTTTGGAACTTAATAAGTCAAATGGGTAAGCCAGAGCAGCGACGAGAGATACTCGATGGGTATCATTTGGTAGAAAACCTGTATAAAGTTCCAGAAACTGCTGTGCGAATCAAGGAGCTAAAAGTGCTATTGTGGCAAGGAAAAACAAATGCAGTGATAAAGCGGCTACAGGAGTGGAAGAGTTTAGAAGCGCGGAACTTTTGTAACTATTTAAGAAAGCATAAAGACCGGATTGTAAAATATGGGAAATTACAAAGGGAAAGCGTAAGCTCGATTGGTTCTGGAGCAGTAGAGTCGGCAGTCAAGCAGATTGACCGTCGGGTACAAATTTCTGGAGCACGCTGGAATGCAGAAAACATACCCAAAGTGCTCACCCATCGCTGCGCTTATCTTAATGGACAGCTTTATGCATAAAAGCCAGCAAAAGTGAGATGCTCCCTAGCTTCGGGATGAATGAGCTTGATGGAATAAGGATAAGAGCAAAATCGTTGCGATGGACTCCGATGGTGATGGGTTAATCAAAACCTTGCGGTCATACTGGCGATCCGCCGCCCCCTTCTCCATTTGAGCGATGTACGCTTCTTTGTCTATAACCTGAGAGTATTTAGCAAGACTTGTTCTTAGGTGGGCACTTTGGTAAAACATATACGCGGTCAAGGCCGCAAGCGCGGCCTTGACCAATGCTAGCAAGAGTTCAAGAGTGTTCATTAGTTTTCTTCAGGATTTAGCTGTGAGTGATTGTATATCTAGAAGGGCGTGTAGGCAATAGCTGCAAGTATTTATACGAGGCCGAAATGATAGGGAGATGTTAGGTGTATTCATGTGAGCATTCTATATGTTTGTGGTAAACATATATGCCGAATAAGTACGGATTGATTAAAGTTAGAACTACCGTGACCATATCTTTATCCACTCTTCACCCCTCTATGACTGAACGCAAGCAACTCCCGCCCATACCTCTAAACAATCCTGATTTAATCAATTTGGAGCCGAGGCCAGTGAAAAGAACGTTTAGCACAATCCTTCGGTTAATAGTATTGCATCCGACTCAACAACCCAAGCCGCCGTATTGACGACCTGGGTAGACGAGTTAACAACCTAGTTATTCACAACGACCCAGATAGCTGAGGCGACCGGGACTAATCTATGCCTTCAATCTTGTCTTCTAGGTCTTGATAGAGCTCTTGAAGGCGTTCGATTTGGTCGGGGGTGGATTGCCAGTAGCCGCGTCCATTGGCTTCGAGGAGGGTGCCGACCATTTTGCGGTAGGCGTTGGGGTTGAGGGCTGCCATCCGTTCAGCCATCGCGGGGTCGTTCATGAAGGTCTCGGCGGTCTCGTCGTAGACCCAATCATCCACGGCATGAGCGGTAGCACTGAAGCCATAGGTGTTGGTCAAACGGTACTGGACCTCACGGACCCCCTCGAACCCGTTTCTGAGCATTCCCTCGTACCACTTGGGATTGAGGAGTTTGGTACGCGATTCGAGGCGGATGTTTTCTTCGAGGGTACGGACCTTAGCCTGGGCGGTGGTGGTGTCAGCTAAGTAAACCTGGGTCTTTTTGCCACGCATTTTCTCGACAATCCCGGCAACGGAACCGAGGGTCTCAAAGTAGTTGTTGACATCGCTCAGACCGACTTCGGCAGAGTCGAGGTTCTGAAAGGCACTGTCTACGGTTTTGAGGGCGGCTTCGTGGACGGAGCGCATCTGTTTGTTGTCGAGGTCACTGCCGTAGGCGAAGGACTTGCGGGTGAGGTACATGTCGTGGAGTTGTTCCTCGCTCTCCCAGGCTCCGTTCTCCACCGCAAAGTTGACGTTGGCCCCGTAGGAACCAGCGGCGTTGGAGAAGATGCGGGTGGCGGCTTGCTCGATGGTCACGCCCAACTCGTCAGCTTGGGCCAAGGCGTGTTTGCGGACAAAGTTCATTTCTTGGGGTTCATCAAGGGCAGCGGCAAGTTTCACCGCCCGATCCAACAGGTCCATCTGGTTCGGGAAGAGGTCGCGGAAAATCCCGGAGGCACTCACGACCACATCAATCCGGGGACGACCCAACTGAGCCAAGGGGATGATCTCTAGGCGGTTAATGCGGCCCAAGGCATCGGGGCGGGGTTCGACGCCGACGAGAACAAGGACCTGAGCCAAGGCTTCACCGTAGGTCTTGATGTTGTCGGTGCCCCAGAGGACGCAGGCAATCGTCTCGGGCCATTGGTCTTGGTTGTCCGCCCGGTAACGAATCAACATCTGGTCCACAATCCCCTGGGCGGCTTGGAGCGCGGGGCGGGTGGGGATGGATTGAGGATCGAGGGCAAAGGTGTTGCGGCCTGTGGGCAGGACGCTTGGGTTACGGACGGTATCGCCACCGGGACCAGGGAGGAGGTACTCGCCATCCAGACCTTTAACTAAGGCTCCGAGTTCGTTATCGGCAATAATGTCGCCCAGGACTTCTTCAAGAAACTGGAAGAGGGGACGGGCAGATTTTGCATCGAGGTGAAAATCGGCGGCTTTGAAGGGGACCAGCCAGGGTTCTCCGGCGAGGTGCAGAAAATTTAATAGAGAAACCTTAGCGACCCGGCCCTGGTTATCGGCGTGGGCTTGGACCAAGGCTTGAATGGCTTGGTGAACCGTGTCATTGAGGAGCCGCTGCTGGTCCAAGGCCGGGAGGTCGCCCCCTTGGGCAGCTCGGGTAATCTGGTCCCAGTCCCAGGCTTTAGTTTGGGCCAACAATCGTTGCAGACTGGGTAGCTCTAGCTCCGGGCGGTCGAAACTCGCCACACTCGCCAGGGTATCCACGACCTCATGGACCGTGGGCGGTAGACCGATGGTATGGAGGTCACAGGGGACCAGTTTCTCCTCAATCTCCATCAGTTGCTTATAGAGCAAGCCGACGAAAGTATCCCCGCTGGTCACGAGGTCCGTGGGAATCACCACATCCCGGTCCAGGTTCAGGGCGCGGGTCTGCTCGACGATGGCCTCCAGAATGCGGAGGGCCTTGTCGGTCTCGCGCAAGTCCCGATAGGCGGCAATGGTGGACTGCAATTCCTTCAGACCTTTATAGAGACCAGCGTTCTGGGCGGGGGGGGTGAGGTAAGAGATGATCGAGGCGTAGGAGCGGCGTTTGGCAATCGTTCCTTCAGACGGATTGTTGACGGAATAGTAATAGAGGTTGGGCAGGGTGCCAATCAAGCGGTCGGGGTAGCACTGGGAGGACATGCCAATCTGTTTACCGGGCATGAACTCCAAGGCCCCGTGGGTCCCGAAATGGACGACGGCATCGGCGTTCCAGATTTTTTCCAAATAGGCGTAGTAGGCCGCAAACCCGTGGTGGGGTGTGCAATTACGGTCAAACAACAAACGCATCGGGTCGCCCTCGTAGCCAAAGGACGGCTGAACGCCGATGAAGATATTGCCGTAGTGACGACCATAAACTAAAAGATTCTTCCCGTCGTTGTTGAAGGGACCGGGTGCGGGACCCCAACTGGCTTCTAGGCTCTCGCTGTAGGGGGTAATCGCTTCGTATTGCTCGACGGTGAGGCGGTGGGCGACCCGGAGTTCCGGGGAACTAATCTGGGCGCGGACATCGTTGAGGACTTCTTGTAACAATTCGTCCGGGGTCTCCGGTAGGTCCTGCACGTCATAGCCATTGGTTTGCAGGGTGGTCATGACGTTGTGGATCGAGGCAAACACGTTTAAGTAAGCCGCCGTGCCGACATTGCCCTTATCCGGCGGGAAGGAAAAGACCGTCAGGGCGATTTTCTTCTGGAGCCGGGGCTTTTTGCGGAGATTGCACCACTTGAGAGCACGACCGACGACTAACTCAATCCGGTCCTGGAGCGGAATGGCTTTCCCCGTCATCCCGTCGCGGCCCGACAATACAATCGGCTCAATCGCGCCGTCGAGTTCCGGGAGGGCGACTTGCAGGGCGACTTGGACGGGGTGTAGTCCCAACTCCGAATCCTGCCATTCATTGGTGGTCTGAAAAACTAGGGGCAAGGCCACCATGTAGGGGCGGTTGAGTTGGGTCAGGGTGGCAATGGCGGCTTCCGGGTCATTCTGGGCAGGGCCACCAACCAAGGGGAAGCCCGTCAGCGACACCACCGTATCCACGAGAACCTGACCCTGAGCCGTATAAAAGAACTTCTCCATCGGCTTAGAACTGTCTAACCCGCCACTGAAAACCGGGATCACCCGTGCGCCCTGGGCTTCAAATTCGGAGACCATGGCGACATAGTGGGCATCATCGCCCGTGATGAGGCGAGTACGCTGGAGCACCAAACCCACCGTCGGGGTCAAGGGGTCCTTGAGGTCCGCTGGGATATCGTCGCGCTCGTTGTACCAGTGCCAGTAAGCCTTGCTCTCGGTGAACATCTCGGCAGCTAAGGGGTGCCAGATCCCCATGTCCGCAAACTCCACCGGGGGCTGGTAGGTCACCGCCGGGGGACAATCCTTTACGTAGGTCCGCACCAGCATCAGCAACAGGTTCTCGATATTCTCTGGGGACCCGCCCAGCCAATACTGGTAGCTGAGCATGAAATTACGGGCATCTTGGGCCTTGTTGACGGGCAAGTACTTGAGGACCTTGGGGAGGGTCTGGACCATCTTGAGCATCCCCTCTTGGAAACTGCCGCCCTTGCGCTGCCCCACCTTCCCCGCCTGCTTCTCTTTACGGTTCTTCATGAACTGCCCAATCGCGCCCTTGGACTGCCCGATACTCTCCAAGCTGAAGGAACCCAGTTTCGAGAGGCGCATCACCTGGGGCATGGAGGGAAAAACCACGGCTGCCTGGAGGTGAGCTAGGTGCGGTTCCACGGCTTCAGCGACCTTCTGAGCTAGGTCTTCAACAAAAATCAAGGAGGCAAAGAAGATATCCGCCTGGGCGACGAGTTCCTCAAACTGGGCGTAGGCCGTCTTATCGCGCAGTTCCTCTAATAAGAAACCATCTACCTGGACTGCCACCAGGGGATTGGTTTTGTTCAGGAGGTTAACCCCTGCTGCAACTGCCGCTTGGTACTGGGGCTCTAGCACCACATAGACCAACCGGATGAGTTTCCGTCCGCGTAAAACGGGATAGATATGACTGAGGGTGGTGACGTTGGCTAACATGCAGCGGTTGCTCCTGTGATGGACTGGTGGGAATGTGGCTAAAAAAAGAGCGAATTGTGAAGAAATCAGTCTTTAGATCATGGATTCCCACTGGGAAAAACGCAATAGAAGTCGCTATTCCGGGCTAAAACTTTACATTACTTCACGTTATTAATTATTATTAACAATCAAAATACTTGCCCGTCGTCCTTTACCTCATGTACCCTTCCGCAAGGTCAGCAGTAGAGCACCGCCGTGGGCTAGTTGCAAGTCAACTCAGGGGGAGAAATCCTAAACTGAGTTAGGGCATAGTATAAACAAATACTGAGAGGGCTCATGGCTTTAACTAATGACTTAGAACTAACGTTTCGTAAAGCTTGGCTCCTGCTCTACGCTCAGGGCGTGGGTGAGGGTTATATCAATGCCTTGCGGCAATTCATCAAGGCTGCGATTGCCGCCTACGAGAGTGGGTATAGTTTGGAAGCTCTCAATTTAGAACTGTTGGCAGACCAAAAAGTGACCGGGGATGAGACCTTGGACGAGATGCTCCGCCTCACCGAAGAAGAATTACAGATCCGCACCAATTGGCTAAAACTCGTTTTCATGACCCTGGACCGCGCCCGTCCCCGCGATCCCGAGGCCCCGCCCCTCACCGATGACGGACTCGATAACCTAGTCAACGGCGTGATTGATAGTCAACAGCGGGGCTATACCCTAGAGAGCCTCAAGCTAGAAATTGTCCTAGAGACGGGCGGCTCCGACCGGACACCGGGGGAGACCGCAATCCTCAGCCAGTGGATGCGCTTGGTCTTCTTGACCCTGGAACAAGCTCTATAAAGGTTGACCCCACCAGCCCTGCCAGTTCCCGAAGCGCACCACCACCCAAATCGCCACCACCGACCAAATACAGACCCAGGTGCTGCGGATCACGAGGTCGTAGAGTCCTTTAACTTGCGAACGGGTGAGGCCTAGGAAGACAATTTCCTCCGTCACCGTGTCATCACGCCCGAGAGCTTTTCTGCGTTGCCTATCACCCATGAGTATGCTCCGTTGCTACTTGCGTTTGAAAAAACTTTTCACCCGGTCCAGCCAAGACCGCTTAAAGGGTTTAGCCACGGTCACGGGGTCACGGGGTTTGTCCGTCGCCCGGTAGCCATACTCAAAGTTTGCCTCCTGACCGCGCAACTTGGGGAACCGTTTGAGGACATAACTATTTAAAGTTTTCTTGGAATCGTCCACCGCCTCGTCAATGCGCTCAGCCGGGGAGGCAATCGTGCCCGCCGGGAACCATCCCCCCTTAAGATCGGCCCGGATGAAAAGACTGTAGGTCTGACCGCCCTTCTCCGCGACAAACTGGTCGAGGTCCTGTTTCCCGTAATCATTAGTTTTCTTTTTAGCCGGCGTTTGGGGCTGGGGGGGCTTGCCGAAACCTTTGAAGTTCTCTTTGCTCACGGGCGTACTCGGTGAAGTATTTTTATTATCTTCCCTCAGACAGAATCCGGGGACCGGGGTCGGGGGAGAGGATAAAAACAACAATGCACAAGGAGCCCTGATGGTCATGTCCTCACCCCTAGCCGGGAGTACGATTGCTGGGTTATTTCAAGATGTGGCCCAGGCCCAAGCCGCCGTGATGGCCCTTCAAGACCTCGGGATTGCCCCGGATCAGATCAGCATCGCCCTTGGAGACCGGACCGAGCAGAGTGACCTGATGGATGAGACCGGGAGCGAACCGTTGGTGCGCCAAGGATTGACCAATGGCGGTTTGGGCGCGGGCTGGATTGAAGGACTGGCAAGACTCTTGGGCGGCGAACGGGCTTTGGCGGGGTATCTCTTCAGTACGCTGGTGGGTAAAGGTATCCCCGAACGGCAGGCCCGCCATTTCGAGACCGGGTTTCTTGCGGGTGAAGTCGTCGTGGCGGTGATGAGCGGGACCCACCCGGCCCAAATCCTCGATATTCTGGAACGGCACGGCGCGGACACGGGGCGACAACTGAATTACAACGAGGACACCCCCGTAGTAGCAACCCAAGCCCTCTCCCCAGAACCCCTCAAGGAGAACAACAATCGTTTCCCTTAGGCCCCTCCGCCCCACGCGTGGGGGACCAAGGCAGAAGAGATCCCCCTAAATCCCCCTTAAAAAGGGGGACAAGACAGATAAGAGTCGGCTAGAGGGCGGGATGCAACCAATAATTCGACTATTTAAAGAGCAATCGAACCGAATAAATTCCCCTCCCGCCCTCGTGAAGAGCTTTAGTTGCACGTGGGAGCTGTGCGCGGCCTCCATGGGTCGGCGGGAGCGCGAGGACAGGAACCTTAGGTTCTTGTCCTCGTAGGCTGTTGCAAGCAGAGCCAACCACTAAATCCACCGCGCAAAACTTCCACCGCCAATAGGGAATACGAGTTCACCCAGCAGGCCAACCCTCAAGGACAGGAAGTTGTTGGTCCAAGAAAAGTTGTTTACAGGCATGGCGCATGACTTTACCGTTGGAAGTCTTGGGAATGGCGTTGCTTTTGAGGAGATAGATAGCATCGGCACTCAGACCATGGACCTGAGCTACAGCCCGCTGGATGAGTGCGATGACCTGGGTTGAATCAGGGCGATGACCCGGACTTAGTTCCTGGAGGACGACCAACCGTTCCTGCTGGTCCACTTCCACCCCGAAACAGGCCCCACAACCCTGACGGAGAGCCGGGGTGGGCGAAATTGGGCGCACCACTGAAAGTCGCCCGGTACTGACTAATCACTTCCAGCCAGCGTACGGGTTTTTGTAAAAAAGCGACCGGGTCCATAAACGTACAGGGCGTTTTAACGTAGAGGGCCTGGAGCAAAAACCCAATCAGCCCCCAATCGTGGAAACTCGGCAACCAACAAACTAAATGGTCCGTCTCACTGCGGTCAAAGGCGTGGGCAATCAAGTCCACGTTGTAGAGCAAGTTGGCATGACTGAGCATGACCCCCTTAGGGTTGCCCGTGGAACCCGAGGTGTACTGCAAAAAAGCTAAGGGTTGCGGGACGGGGTTGGGTTGCCAGGATTGAGCGTCGGCGGGAATCTCCTCTAGGACCACCCACTCCACGGGGGCCGTGTCGCCCAGGAGCGGACGGACCAGTTGCAGCGTCGCGGTATTCGTGAAAATACCCTGGGGAGAACAGTCGTTGAGAACCGCAAGTAACCGGGGTAATCCTGTTCCTTGAATAATTCGATGTGTTCTTGGGGCAGCCAGAGCTTGTGCCAGAAGGCACGAAACTGGGGCCAAATCAAGTCCACCTACTCGGGAGGTAAATGTTCAGCTAATTCTTGCAATGTCAACTGGAAGAAACTACAGTGGCGCAACTCATCGCGGCCCATCCTACGTAGAATATCCGCCAAGTGGGAGTCTGTCACCACCTCGCTTACACTCGTGTAAGCAACGTAGGCCCCATACTCCTGCAGCACGTTGTAGACTACCTGCTGTAAACGGCGGTCAATCGTAGGACTGATTTGGACTGCATCAAGCTAGGGATCATAACTTTGCCCAAAGTTGCCCTGCTCTAACCCGGCGAACTCCAACAGCGTGATATCTTCGCCCAGAGCTTTTAAACAGATCCGCAATACCACATGGTGCAAAAACTCCTCTCCGCCCCACAACGTCGCCCAAATCTCCAACTTATAGTCCTCGCCGTAGGAGCGGTGATACCGCTTAACATAGTGGGCAATCCCGTACTCATTGAGACAAGTACTCCGAATAAAACGCACTACGGAATCGGGAACGGCAGCACGGTCTAACACTAGATTTTTTTGAGGTCCTTGAGGTCAGACCACAGACTGCGGCCCATGATGAAAAATTGGTCTACTGTATCTGAGTTATCCCAACTCGGGTCAAGCATGGGGAGCCTCCATCAATTGCAGAACTAGGTCCGCCGCATCGCTGAGGGTATGAATCTTTTCGACATTAAACGTCGAGGGCAACTTAATCGAAAAGTTATCTTCAAGCGCGACCACAAAATCTACCACACCCAAAGAATCAATCGCTAAATCTTCGCGTAGACGGGTCTGTTCGTTAAGGAGTGTTCTATCCTCAAGGCTGAGCAAATCTTGAACAATGTCAATTAACTTAGTGACAATCTCAGCTTTGACGGGCAGCAGCGTAGTAATCATGGAATTCCTACCGACAGACTCCTATGCAAAATAGTACTAGGTATTTACTGTGGATCAAATCGTTTACAAATTGTATGAATTAAGGTGTGTGAGCTAGGTCGTGGTCTACGGTTAAATAACTAATCTTTAGGCCCACTCTTCTCGAAGCTTGGCACCAGAAGCACCAATCTATAGTTGCTCCAAAAAATAAGTTTGTGAGTGCATGGCAATATTTCGATACACTAAGCTCTGAAAATTTTTCTGATTGCGGTTGTTAGGTCATAAGGTGGTCTTCCTTCATTAGGGGCATCTGAATCCAGAAGCAAGAGCCCTTCCCCGGTCCTTTGGAATAAACCCCGATGTGTCCGCCCATCCCGTAGATAAATTCACTGGCTAGGATCAGCCCCAGACCTGTGCTTTTGAAGCGTTGGTCATCATAATCGCCTTGGAGTTGGGTGTAGCGCGTAAATAATTGGGATTGACGGTCCACTGGGATACCCGGTCCCTCATCAATAAAACCGACAATGACATCGGTTTGACCCTGATTCATCTGGACTAAAACCCGCGCTTCTTCTGGAGAATATTTAATCGCATTATTAAGTAAATTCTCGATAACATGTTGCAGCTTGTCCCGGTCCGCCATGACCACCGTAGGCAGCGTCGTTACCCCAATGTGTTGCCGTTTGATCCGCGCCACCGGGGTCTGGGTCGTCACCGCTTCCTCGACGACCTGCCCCAAGTCCATCGGCTCCAGCTTATAAAATAATTTCCCTTCCTCCAGACGGCGCAGGTCGAGCAGCGTGTTGACCATATCCGAGAGCCGGAGGACCTGTTGTTCAGTGGTATCAAGGTATTCTTCGCGCAGGTGCTCCTCTGGCTCAATCCGCATCATCTCCAAGTTGATCCGCATCACCGCAATCGGCGTTTTGAGTTCGTGACTAGCAAAGGCGAGCATATCTGACTTGAAACGGTTGAGTTGTTGTAACTGATGGTTTTTTTCTAAAATCTCTTGCTGCATCGTGTGCATCCGTAGCCCGGTGCGGACCCGCGCCAGTAGTTCCGCCACATCAATCGGTTTATTCAAAAAATCATCCACTCCCCCATCGCGGCTTTTGATCCGGTCAGCGAGGGTATCGCGTCCGGTGATGAGGATGAAATAAATATGGCGCAACTCGGCATCGGCCTTCAGTTGACTGCATAATTCCAGACCATCCATCTCAGGCATGGTCCAGTCCGAGAGAACGACTCGGGGCTTGACGGTACGGATCAGGTGCAGGGCCTCGAAACCATCACGGGCCTCTAGCACGACATAGCTCTCCATCCTAAGACGGCTAACTAAGGCAGCACGCATACTCCAATCGTCATCCACCACCAAAAGCGTGGGTTGTTCGTTGTTTTCCATCATCCCCTCCCCGCTTAGATCCCCAGCACCGCTATTGCAATTGTTGCCCCAACTTTAACCGATGGACCTTCTTTTTTTGCCGCATGGGACCGCTCTCGCTTTAAAGTTCACTTTTTCTCACTAAAGCAGTCACTTTTTCTCACTTACAATGCTAAACCCCTTCCCTAAGCTGTAAGAGCCTTCCAGTTATCTTCCAAGGCATCGTCACCAACGTAGAGCACCGCTTTGTCTCGCCCGACTTGGTTCTGACGTTTAAAGATACCCTAACCATCCCGAGTACCCTGGCTCCCGGCAAGTACTGGCTCGGGGCAGTGTTGGACAAAGGGAGTCTGATTAGTGAGACCAAGGAAGGGAACAATGCGACCTATGTCCCGATCCAGGTTTACTAGGCCCTTTGACAAATCCAGCTCGCTGTAGTAGCATTTGATACGTGAGGAGTTAGATAAGGTCAAGAAAACACCCTGGAGTCGAAACACGGACAGACGCCCAGGGTGTTTTTTTTATGGGAACTTTACTGAATAAAGAGTTCGTAGGTTTGGTAATGGTTATCGCTCTTTCCCTTTGCATAATGGTATTTCTTGTTACCGAGTACCTTTACGTAAGGTTTTTCCATGAAACGCTTCAGTGCAATTTTGGGATTGGTAATTTTGACGGTCCTCCCGGTCCAAGCCCAAGAGGGATTCACGGTGAATGGTACAGGGTTTACGAATCAAGCCGCTTTCATTGAGAGCGGTGCCCGGTGTGGCGTGAAGGACCCCAGCCCTCAACAACGAGCTGAGATCCAACGGACCTTGGACCAATGGCTGAAGAACAACCGCAGTTCCGCTGCTGTGACCAAAAATATCCCTGTCGCTTTCCACGTGGTCTACAGCGGCTCCACCGGGAATATCTCTGATACTGCCATCGCCGCCCAGATCCAAGTCTTGAATGATAGCTACGCCGATAGCGGGTATACCTTTACCCTGGCTTCGGTAGACCGCACCAATGACAGCACTTGGTTCAAGATGACCCCCGGTTCCACTGCCGAGCGCAACGCCAAGACCGCCCTCAACATTTCACCCCAGACCCGGCTCAATTTCTATACCGCCAATCCCGGTCAAGGTTTGCTGGGCTGGGCTACTTTTCCGTGGAGTCTTAGCAGCAGTCCGACCCAAGATGGCGTGGTAGTGCTCTATTCCTCCCTACCCGGTGGGACGGCAGTACCCTACAACGAAGGTGATACCGCGACCCATGAAGTCGGGCATTGGCTGGGGCTATACCATACCTTCCAAGGCAGTGGTTTCCGGCAGAACGGCTGTCTCAATCCCGGCGATTCCGTGAGTGATACCGCCGCCGAACGTTCCGCTGCCTACGGTTGCCCGACCGGACGCGATAGCTGCACCACGGTGGCGGGACTCGACCCTATCACCAACTTCATGGATTACGTGGACGATTTTTGTATGTTCGAGTTCACACCGGGTCAGGCTACCCGGATTAATAGCTCAGTCGCCACCTATCGTCCTCTACTGTAAAAACGTTTAATTACTGTGAATCCAGTCCTCAGCTTGCGGACCGGGTTCACAGCTTTTTAGGACGTCTCGCAGCCTATGCGGGTGGGTAATCGGGGTTAATGCCCCGCGCTCGTAACAGCTCCTCTAACCGCTCTGCCCGTTGCTGTGCCTGTTCTGCCCGTTGCTGTGCTTGTTCTGCCTGTTCCTCTAGTCGTTCTACCCGTTGTTGAGCTTGCTCTGCCCGTTGTCGTTCTGCCGCTTCTGGCAACGGCATAAGCTGTCCCTGGGCACTAAACCAGCGTAACTGCCGCTCATGAATGCCGAGATACAACTCAAGCTGCTCACTCCATAACCACCCAGTCTCAGTCGGCGTAATCGCCTCATACTGACTATTAACTAGATGAAATCCCGCAAACTCCATCGTCTGAGGATGAAACCAGAAATAATTAGGCAAACGCCACACGTCTTGATAAAGCTGCTTTTTGGCTCCTCGGTCCACCGTTGCCGTTGAGCTTGACAGTAACTCAATTACCACATTTGGATATTTGCCTCCCTCTTCCCAAATTGTCCAACTGCGGCGGTCTTTCTTCTCCGCCCCCAGCACCACAAAAATGTCTGGACCCCGAAAATCACGCCGCTTTAGTTGCTGTTCGTTGTAGTAAACCGTCAGGTTGCCGGAGATATAGAAATCTGGGCGGTCCTGCCACCAATATTTCAACAGACGAATCAATAGGTCAATCTGGTTGCGGTGAAAGTCAGTTTCCAAGGGCGGCTCATCACTGTCTAAATTGGTCGGAGGCCACTTAATGTCGTCTGTGACATCCTCGCTAATCAGTGGATTGGCATCAAGACGAACCATGCTGGGACGCTCCAACAAAAGTATTTTTAGTATAGCCGAAGGAGAATTGAGCCATATTTCGTCCTTTAGTTAGGACGACTCAGGTAGATTCTTCTTCCCTTAAAAAGCTGTCCATTACCCACATCATTCTGGTGTAAACTTCAACCTATGCCTCTGAATGACCATCTAGGCGCCTGAACAACTATCAAAACCGGAACGAATTTCTACTCGACTGGATCATCGAAACGATGCCGCCCGGTTCTCACATTCTGGACATTGGAGCTAATGACGGGAGCTTCTATCCTGAAATTGAGCGCGTCGCCCGCCATCCTGGACTATTCACGTAGACCTGGATACAACGAAGCTGAGTCGTCACCCGCTTGGGCAAGCCCGTTATCCAGCTAACCTAGAGAAAGCAGAGATTCAACCGGAATCTTTTGATTGCGCCTATGCCATCTACGTCGGTCCACCCAAAACCTTTCCGTGGCGCTGGGAAGGCATGGTCGAAGTCAAGAGTATCTACTTGGTAATTTGATGGGTCGGATGATCGAGGCGAGCTAGGACTAAATACTTACATCACAACGCCGCGCTACTGAAGCGGTTGAGCTAGTAGGGTAGACGGCGCAGGAGCCAGTCGTAACCCTGTTCTAGGGGATGGGCCGGAGTCCGGTCAAGTCCGTTATAAATTTTTAGGCCCAAGGGAGTCAGCCGGAAACGGTCCGTAATACCTTGACCATCCACCTCCCGGCGCAACACTCCTACCCGAATTAACCACATCAGATCATCCTCCGCACTCAACTGCGAGACCGGACGGCGACTATAACCCAACCCCTGTCCGCGCTCCCCCACGAAATCTGCCAATGGGATGCTCGCTTTGACCATGCAGGCGAGGGCTTGGTCCGTCACCGTGACACACCGTAAGGCCCGCAACGCCCGCACCTGGATCGCTGACTCAAGACTAGTCATGATATTGCTCTAACATTTCTTCATATTAAGCAACGATGACCTAGGGCGTACCCTTCACCGCCACTACTGGCTTAGTGAGCCAAGAAAGGGTCGTCGTAAATTTCAACATCAACAGTTCCACCATCGTTGCACTGTCCACCTTGACAAAACCGCGCTCCGGGGGCATGAACATCTCGCTAATCTCGCCCTTGCCCTGCCGACTACTCACCAGGGTCTTGCGGCCTTCCACCGTCTCCTCATCAAAATACAGAATAAAAGTGTAGTCCTCGCGCCCTAGGTCCCATTCCGCTTTGAGGTTGTCGTTGCCTAGACTTAACTGTAAGTCGCGCGCCCCGGCTCCCTGCATAGCGTTAGTCAAGGCCGGTCCTAGGTCGCTGCTTAAGAATTCCGGGAGATTCACCACGGGGGCTACTTTTTTCGGTGGTCGCTCAGCCGTCATGCCTGTCCCAAATTACTCCCCTCACTGTAGTAGTCTGTCTGGTCAGAAGCAAGCTACCCCGCTCGTCCCGGGGTTCGGTAGGATGATGAAAACTGGAGTCTGGTGCGTGAGTAAGTCTCTCTTTCAGCAACTCCCCGAAGTCCTCTGGGGTACCCTGGTCTCTAAAACCTTTGCGGCGGGCGAAGTTATTTGTGAAGAGGGCACACCGGGTCAAGCGATGTACATTATTCTCGCAGGCGGGGTTGTCGTCTGTAAACGGATCGAGGGGGAGTTAGATACGGTGGTGGCTCGGTTTGGGCCGGGGGAGTGTTTCGGTGAGTTCGCGCTTTTTGACCAAGCTCCGCGCTCAGCAACAGTCCAGGCGGAACACGAGACTCGACTCTTAGTTTTCAGCCGCCGGGACCTCGAAGACCTGATTACCCAAAACCCCCAACTCGCCGCCCGCTTCATGCTGGTCTTGATGGATGAGTTGACTGACCGCCTGCGCTCCACCAACGAACAGCTCTCCCAATCCATCCGCTGGGGCCTCCAATCACGGGGCTACGAACTAGAACAGGGTTTAAATTGATTGCCGGAACATGTCAATTCAAAGTTGAAGTGCAACGGCATCTAACCGCTTAAAGAATACTTCATGAGGGGAGCATCTCACTTCGGTAAGAGCTAGCGGAAAAAGTGCTGTAGATTAGTGATGTCGTGCCTGAGTAGCGAGATGGTGATTCCCACGAGGGCCGAGCGGGCTAACCAAATCCAGCAATGGGCGGAACGACTGGCAGAGCGATTATGTGCCTTGAGAATTGATCCCGAAGCGAGCTAGGGTCCCGCCTTTGTCGTAGTCTTGCTAGGTCCTTGTTTTCTAAATGCAAAAGCAGTGCTTCTTGTGGCGGTAAGTTCTGAGCGAAGCTAGGTAGTAGGGACTACCACGCTAGGTTCTTTAGTGAAATGAGTAGTGTTTGGGACTCGTCGGCTAGTCCCAGAGACTCGGGCAGTAGGCTCTGAGAACAGTGAGGGGCTTTAGCTGTAGGGGGTTAAGCAGTCCTAGAATTCTGGACCTTGAACTAGCGCATTTAGACCCAACTGTTGTAGAGCAATCACCATTTGTTGAACATTCTCGGGGCGACTGAAGGCTCCGACTTGGATGTAGGTCTGGCCCTGCCACTGCCTTTGGAAAGCCCCATTCACCTGTTGTTGCAACTCAGCAGAACGCTGGTAGTCCTGAGCCGGGACTAAAACCCGGGTCATGGGGACGTAGGGACTGGGTTCTGCGACCGGGATTGTGGGTAAGTTGATGAGCGTCTGGGTCAGAGGCAGCGTGGGGACAGTAGCGAGGGCGGCGATGCGCTGAGGAGGGCGAATGGGGGGAACCTGAGCGAGCATGGGAGCCTGGACCCGAATAAAGGCCGCGAGGCCCTGTTGTTTGAGGCGGTTTGTTAAGACTTGGGCGTTGAGACCATCCCGGAAAGCTCCGGCTTGAAGATACCGCCGTCCTTTGCTGCGTCGGGCGAGGACTTGGGGTACGACTTGTTTGAGCTTGAGGGTAGTGCGCCGACTCGCGGGCACCCAGACATAATAGGTCGGGCTAGAGACCGCTGCGACTCGAATCTGCCCCGCCTGGGCCATGGGAACCCAGCCAGCCACGAGCAGGACAGTCCACAGGATGAAGTAGAACAGGCGACGAGTCAGCATAGCAGGAGCCTCCAGCACTTGGACCCAGGGTACCATTGGACCAGAACTGTGACTAGCCGTGCGCGTCCATATCGAACTGACCAGTCAATGCAACTTCAACTGTGCCTTTTGTCCCGAGGCTAACTTGCTGCGGCCTAAACAGGCGATGTCCTGGGACCTATTGACCAAAATCCTGCAGGAGTTGGCCCAGAGTGGACGGGCGCGGTATATCACTTTTCATGTCCTAGGCGAACCGCTGTTGCATCCCCGGTTTTTTGAGGCGGTGGCCCTGAGTCTAGAACTGGGTCTCAAGCTACACCTGACGACCAATGGCAGTACCTTGGCCTTGCGTCCCACGGATGGACCCCGCTTGGTGGATCTCCCCATCGCCAAGGTCATCCTGTCACTGCAAACCCCCGATGCAGCCAGTTTTCAGTTGCGGGGGGCCCCAGCCCGACTCAGTGCCGAACGCTACTTCGCGGGCATCCTGACCTACCTCCAGCAACACCAAGTGAGTAGTTCCCCGACCAAGGTTCATCTCAAGTTCATGGATACCAGCCCCCATCCTTTCCTAGTCCCCGAACGGCCCTTGCATATCCTGGATGACCGCGCTGCCTTAATCCGTGAGATGACCCGCTGGTTAGTGGCATTGGGCGAAACGGCAGATTTGAGTCGCTTGAAGTTGGGCCGTTGGAACATCCTCCCGGTCCATGAACGTCTGTTTCTGGAATCCTTTCCCCTCGACAACTGGGGCGGACAGGTCTACCCGGCCCACTGGGGCTACTGCAATGGCGCGGCAGAGCAGGTGGGTATCCTTCAGGACGGACGAGTGGTGCCTTGTTGTAAGGATTATGAGTGCGCCATCCCCCTCGGTGACCTCCACACTAAGACCCTAGAGCAAATCCTCACGGGTCCGGTGGCCCAAGAACTGCGCTCAGGTTTTAACCGTGGACGGGTCAATCATCCCCACTGTCAACACTGTCTGGGTGCAGATACCCCGACTAAAGCCGTATTCCGGCAGGTGGCCTCAGTCGTTTATTTCAAGGTTTACCAACCGCTCCACCGCACCCTAGGGCAGCCCCTAGAGAATTAATTCACCATAACTTGACATAATTTAGTGTTGTAAGGTCGAGTATAAACATAGGTAGAAGTACTGGAGGCTGACAAGTTATGGCAGGGTTGGCGCGGAAGTTATTGCTGGTGGATGATGACTCCTTATTCACGAGTTTGATGTCAGATTTTTTGACGGATTTGGGCTACGGCTTGGTGGTGGGCGGTGACGGGGTGGAGGGGCTGGCCCTAGCCAAGCAGCACGCGCCCGAGTTACTGATTGCCGATATCATGATGCCCAAGATGAACGGATTTGAGTTGGTCCAGACCCTACGCGCAGATAGTCGTTTCCAGGGGTTGCCCATCATTATGCTCTCCGCGAAAGGAGAGACCGTTGACCGGATTCGTGGCCTGCATTCGGGGGCCGATGCCTATCTCGTCAAGCCTTTTGAACTTGACGAGTTGACGGCTCTGCTCGAAGCTCTCCTGCGTCCCCGTAACCTCTCTAAAGTTGCACCACGAACGATACCCAGTGATTCCCTTGCCTCCTCTGAAAACTTGACTCCCACAGAGCATTCGGTTTTACAACACTTGGCTGTGGGAATGCTCAATAAAGAGATTGCCAAGAAGATGTGTCTGAGTACCCGTACTGTCGAGAGCCACGTCCACAGTATGCTCCAAAAAACCACCCTCACCAACCGCACCGCCTTAGCGCGTTGGGCCATGGAAGCTCAGATCGTCTAGCTCTTCAAAAGCCATTCCCGGTAACGTTCGTGGAGGTGATGGGCAGCAGGATAGACCGAATTGGGGCTGAGGAAGTGCGAAAACTCAAAGGTGATGAGTTTATCTACGCCAGCTTGACGGGCGGCTTCGAGTTTGTAGCGTAACTTGGGCCAGGCGATGGGCGGGAATTTAATTGGCATATCCCGGTCAAAGGTCTCGACATTGGACCAGGAGGTGAGGCCGTACTTGCGGGCTAGTCTACCGTTGAGGGCCAGATATGCGGGGAGGTCGTGGTAATCTACCTGTCCGTCCTGGAAGGCGACGATATCCACTAAGCCCTGGATACGGCTGAAGACCTGCTCCCATTCCTGCTCGTGCTGGCGCAAGGTGATGGCTGCTGCGAACTGTTTGTTACCCCGGATGTAGGGAGAGATAAGGATAGGGAGTTTTTTGAAATCACTCAAATGACGGGCCAACTGTTCGTACACCTGCATCACCCCTTCATCGAAGGTATTGATCTCGTGACTGATGTACCAACCCTGAAAGGCGGGGTGCTGTCCATAGCGGCCCCATACTTCATCAGCAAGGGCCAAATTGATGTCCACTTCCTGTTGATACTGGCCCTGATGCCAATGGACCCCAGAATCGTAGGTCCCCAAAAAGAAGACCATCCCGTGCTGTTGGGCTAAGTCTAGAAATAATTGGATGAGGTCTTCTTGGACCAAGAGGATGGGGTGAATCTGGCTGAGGACGCGGGAAGGGAAGGTAGCTTGGTTCTTGTAGCCCGCCCGGATGAGGATGACGGTATCAATCCCGACCTGTTGCATCGCTTGGAAATCCCTGGCCCATTCCCGCGCTCCCCAGTTGGCGGCAGGGATATCATGGCTAATTTCGTCTAAGAAGGTCCCGGTGAGCATAGGCTAGGGAGGATGGGTGTCTAGGATTATACGTGTTCACTGGACTGATTGAAGAAGTGGGCCGGGTAGAAGCGGTCCAGGGGGAACGGTTGGTCCTCCGCGCCCGTAAGGTCCTCGAAGACATTGCCCTAGGCGACAGTATCAGTGTGGATGGGGTCTGTCTGACCGTAGTGCAGTTCCAAGCGGGACAGTTCAGTGCCCAAGTCTCGGATGAGACCCTGGACCGGACCAATCTGGGGAGACGAACGAACGGGAGCCCGGTCAACTTAGAACGGTCCCTGCGGGTGGGTGGCAAGGTGGGCGGACATTTCGTGACCGGGCATATTGATGGCACGGGGCGACTTGAGGCGCGGGTCCGGCAGGGGGAGTTCTGGGAGATGACTTTCTGGGCACCGCCTGCTTGTCGGCGTTACCTCGCGCCCAAGGGTAGTATCAGCGTGAATGGGGCCAGTCTCACCGTGGCCCGTTGTACGGAGGAATATTTCACCGTGGCAGTCATCCCCTACAGTCTGGAACAGACCAATCTACAGACCCTCGCGCCCGGTGAGGCAGTGAATCTAGAGGGGGATGTACTAGCGAAGTATGTAGCTAGGTTGATGGGGCAACAAGTAGCCAACGTCGACCTGGATTTTTTGACGGAACATGGGTACAGCTAGTTGGGGCACACTAAAACAAGTTTGGACCTGACCGCGATGAATGTTACTACCTCCACTTCTGCCCCATGGTCCCGTT
Source organism: Candidatus Cyanaurora vandensis (assembly GCF_013285555.1). Taxonomy (GTDB): domain Bacteria; phylum Cyanobacteriota; class Cyanobacteriia; order Gloeobacterales; family Anthocerotibacteraceae; genus Cyanaurora; species Cyanaurora vandensis. The sequence goes on from NZ_JAAXLT010000174.1 coordinate 20,240, forward strand.
GGCTCAACCCCCTAGTGCTGGTCAGTTTGACCTTGGCGGTGGTCCTTTACCAGTGGCCCCGCTCGGACCCCGCCCAACGCTCCACCGCAGTCCTGACCGCGCCGCCCGTCTTGCCGCGTCCTGAGGTAGCCCGTTTTCTGGCCTTTGGGTTGACTAGTCTGTGGGCGGATTGGTACTGGTTACAATTTGCTCAGTATTTCGGGGATGCCCCGGCCCGTGAATTGACCGGGTATGACTACAGCGACGATTACTTAGAACTCATTACCCAGCTTGATCCCCGCTTCGTCTCGGCCTACACAGCGGCGAGTTTTGCCATGGCCCAATCCCAACAGGACCCCGATGGAGCTTTAGCCTTGATGCGGCGGGGGATTGACTATAACCAGGGCGTGGACCTGCCGCTCAAGTGGGACCTCTACCGCGCCTATGCCGGAGTTGCTTTTTTGTACAAGAATGATTACACGACGGCGGCTCGTTACTTTGAGGAAGCGGTCAGTCTCCCCGGTGCGCCCTTGGTGTTGAAAGCATTTGCAGCGGCTTTTTATCGGGCGGGTGATGATTGGGAACGGGCGATCCCGCTCTGGATTGACGTGTACTTGACCAGCCCCACCCCGCAAGTGAAAGGCCGCGCCCGTCATCAGCTAGAGCGCATGGGCGTGTGGCTGAACCTCTGGGGACCCCCGCCAGCCCGACGCACCCCCGACCCGGCCCTACTTAAATTCCTCAAGCTCGGTGAATGTAGCCAAAAATCTTTCCCCGCCGTCCCCCTACCCGGCTTTCAAGCCAGTTATGTCCCCTTGGCCCAGGTCCGCACCGCTTGTTCTAGTAGACAGACTCCCTAAAATCGTTACAATACCTAGGAACCTTGGGGAAACACCGTGTCCCTGCTGGATTGGTTTGAAACTCGCAAAAAAGAAGTCCAGTCGCCCGTCCCCCAACCCCAGCAACAGCGGGAAATCGCCGAGGGTTTGTGGACCAAATGCCGTGGCTGCGGTACCTTGCACTACACCAAAGACTGGGAAATTAATCAGCAGGTCTGCTCTTCCTGTGGCTACCACGCTATGGTCGGCTGCCGTCAACGCATCGAACAACTGATGGACCCAGACACCTGGGAACCCCTCGATGAGCTAGTGTGCTCGCTGGACCCCCTCCAGTTCACGGATCTGCGCCCCTATAGCGAACGCATTCGTAAATCCTTGCAGTCCACAGGACTTACTGATGCCGTCTTGACGGGTGTAGGCCGGGTCCTGGGTAAACCCTTGGCCTTGGCGGTGATGGATTTCTCCTTCATGGGCGGCAGTATGGGTTCGGTGGTGGGCGAAAAGATTGCCCGACTGACGGAAATTGCCACCCAACGCTCTTTACCCCTAGCGATTTTCACCGCCTCAGGAGGAGCAAGGATGCAAGAGGGGGTCTTGAGTCTGATGCAGATGGCGAAGACCTCAGCAGCCCTAGAGCGGCACCGCAGTGCCCGTCAACTCTACATTGCCGTCTTGACCCATCCCACCACGGGGGGCGTGACCGCGAGTTACGCCATGCTCGGCGATGTAACCCTGGCAGAACCGGGCGCGATGATTGGCTTCACTGGACCGCGCATCATTGAGCAGACCCTCAAGCAAAAGCTCCCCGAGGGTTTCCAGACTGCCGAGTACCTGATGGAACATGGCTTTGTGGATATGGTCGTGCAGCGGGCTAAACTCCCGGCGACCCTGGTCCGGTTGTTGAGTCTGCATGGGTACTGAGGGGTTTTAGGCTCAAGAGTTCCTTGGCTGAGGCCAAGAGACGCACCCGTAGGTAATCAATCTGCCCGTCTCCTAGCTGGAAAGTCCATTCCACGCGCACCCCAAAAGCCGGAGCCTGCACAAATCCCAGCACGACGGGAGCCTCGGCTGGACCCGTCACGGTCTCGGGGTGGCAGGTCATCCCTTGGGCTTTGGTGGCAAGATAACGATGAATCGCGCCGTTACCCTGAATCGGACCGTCCAAGGGGGCATGGAGGATACCCTGGATACCAAACAGGGCGGCTACCTGCTCCAGGCAGCCCCCATTTATCCCCAAGAAGTAATCCCGGACCAAAGGCAGGTCCGAGAAGAGAGGATCAACCACGTTGGGCAATACCCGAGGGTTCGTTAGGTTCAACCGGGCTGCTGCCCATGCGGTTGGCGATATCCCGGAAGAAAGTGATCTGTTGCTCGAAGTCGAGGTTCTTCACCGCTTCAAAGGACTTGTTGCCCGCATCCGTGAGTTCATAGCCTTCTGGTACGCCAGTTACATCGCCGCCCATGCGCTGAGCGATGAGATACCAAATGGCGAGTTTATTGTTCTCGGTTTGGCTGCTGTAGGCACGGCTCAAGGGGATGTCGTCGCCACGCACGATGGCACGTTGGGCTTCGAGTTGATCATCACCCTTGGCTAAGCTATTGAACTCGGTGAAGAAACCGCTGGCAAGCTCGGTATTCGCCGCGCCGAGAGCTGCTGGAGTCACGGATTCACCCATTTCACGGTAGAGGAAGTAGAAAACGGCTAGTTTATCGTCCACGGATAACCCATCAAATTGGTTATCGGAGGAGCGCACGTCTTCAGAGCGGATCTGTTCGGGCGGCACATCGTTCATCAGTTGGTCAACGATGTCAGAAATTTCTTGGGAGGAGACGCCGCTACCCGTGGCTGGGGCTGTGGTTGTACTCGCGTCGGTATCATAGGCTTGATCGCGGGGATGCTCAACGCCACGGTCATAGGCTTGTTCAACCATTGCCGAGATCTCTTGCTGGGACTTAACCGGGTCAGTGCTCTGGGTCATGAGTGGTACCTTTTTTGACACAATCTCAAAATAGCTGTTTCATATATACCTCTCCTTCTCTCCCAAGTTAGACAAGCTTCCGAATCCCTGTGTTATGCTGGGTCAGTGACGCGGGGTAGAGCAGCCTGGTAGCTCGTCGGGCTCAGACCGCAATTCAGGGGCAAGGGTTTCGTCGAACACTTGCTACACCAAACCTGATTCTGCCATGGGCTGTGCAGGGAGAAATCCTTGTATGAATCCTGCCAAATTCGGGGAAGCCTCTGACGGGGTAATCCCGAGCCAAGCCTCAGTAATGAGGAAGGTGTAGAGACTTGATGGCAGGCACCCACACAGGTAATGCTGAGGGTGAAGGGAAAGTCCAGACCACAAACTGCGCAAGCAGGCAGCGGAAGCTGTAGTGGTACGCATAACCCGAAGGTCACTGGTTCAAATCCAGTCCCCGCAACCAACAAAGTAAAGTGCCAACAGTCTTTCGGACTTGTTGGCACTCTTGCTTTTATGGTGTTTAATTACTATTTTCCCATCACTATCGGTATAGAAATGCAACAACCCCAAGTCAATCCCAACTTGTGTACCGGTCTCTGGCTGGGGTTCTGAGCGTTCTATGGCAATACAGAATTGCACATAGTAGCCATCGGTTCGACGCACTATCCGTACTCTTTTAATCTGCTCCACTGCATAGAAACTTAAATCCCTTGTACCGATTAGCCTAAAACATCCTGCATTATTTTTATCGGTGAGGGTTATACGTTTACGGTCGTCAGATAACTTCCATCCGGTAGTTTTATATTCTACTGACCGAGTATTTTTCTTGAACTGTGGATAGCCTTTCTTGCCGCGAGTTTGTTTATTGCAGTTATCATAAAACCTGGAGATAGCAAACCCGCCCGTTCAATACTGGCCTGTCTAGCCTGCGAGTTAAGTTTAGCTGCCCATTCATATTCTTGTGCTAAATCAGGACAGAGCTTATACAAATCATTCTTATTTAGCCCCTGATTATCCAGCCAATAACGCAGGGCTTTATTACGAATAAATTGAGCCGTACGGATGGCTGCATCTAGCTTGCCATACTGTTCGGGTTTTCCTTGAAGCTTTGATTGGAGGATTACCCTGGGGCACAGGGAAAGGGTGGGCCGACAACGGCCCACGAACGCTTGAGGAGAGTCGATAGGCTTCCGTGGCCGGAGGCCATGCCGCTACGCATCAAGAGGTAACTCTAGGGCTTCTAACTGTTGTAGAAGTTCGGCTTCCCCCTGGACGCGGGCGGCCTGGTCCAGGATGGTGCGGGCGCAGCTTGCTGTAGCTTGTCCGCTCTATGGAGGGGTTAGGCGTCGGAGAATGCGCGGGAGTATTCACTTCTCATTCCACCTTTCGTAGTTTGGAGTACAGGTGCAAGTAGGTCTTGCCCAAGTGGTCTTCTAGCTCCTCGATGTTCTCGCCTTGCACCGGGCCCATTAGGATGGCGCCGCTCCCCTTGCCTTGCCTTGCAACTACAGGAGGAAGACGGCGTTCGCGGTCTACCGCATAACCAGGAATGCCGGAGTCAGCCGATCGATTAAAGCCCTTAACGCAAAAGAGTGCAAAGCCGAGAAGCTCCTGGTCTTTGGAGAGTTTGCGATACAAGGAATTATGATTCGAGGGACCGCCGGATTTGGCACCGTAGTAGAGCTCTAGGTAGAGACCATTAGGAACGAGCGGCGCTGCTGACGCCGCAACCGAAACAAGCGCGAGCACCAACGCGGAATTCAGCTTGAGCATTTGATGGATTCCGAAGCGACTGATGGATGTGCGGCGCCTAACCAGTGATTAGACAGTTTCTGGATATCTTCACGGGAACTGGATATCTTCACGGGGAGAGGATCACAGGATTTGTGCAGGATATCACGTGCCGAACCTGACCCTGATGACCGCCTGTAATACTGGCGAGGCATAGCCTAAAAACGGGAACACTAGATAACCTCTCGGAACTCTTCGGGAAGCTTACAGCCCCTCTGCCCCATACCCTGTCAGGCACAGGCGTGGTGGGGGACCAAAGCGGAAGAGGTAAGGCAAAGGACAAGAGAGCATTTTAGTTCTTGCTCCCCTACCTCACGTGGTGGGGTAGGGGCTGGGGGTAGGGGGCCTCAAGGCTGTACAGACTGGACTTGCGCCACGCTCAGCCCCAGAATTTGCGCCGTCTCCTCGACTGAGAAGCCTCGTGCCAAGAGCGCGGGAACAGCTTCGAGTTTGCCTTCGAGTTTGCCTTCGAGTTTGCCTTCCTTTTTGCCGCGAACTACCCCAGCTTGCTCCCCTTCTACCCGGCCTTCTTCCTTGGCCTCTTGGTATACCCGCGTTTTGCTAAGCTCTGTGAGTCCGAATGCCATCTCTAATTCCCTCCGCTCGCGCTCTGGAAACTTGTACACCAATAATGTACTCAATAATTCCAGAATCTTCTCCTGGGCTAACCCTTGCTCCACTTCCGCTTGGACCCGTTGCACCACCTGCGCCACCCGCCGCTGTAGCTGGGGCTTGGATACCACTACCAGTTGTAGGATGTTTAACCGCAAGGAGCCGGGCTGTTGCGCTATCGGCTTGAGGTACAACCGATGGAGTAGGCCGCTCTCTTCAAAATTCTGGTAAAAAACGGGTACCCCAGGGTCCAGACTGGGACGGGCGAATAGCACTACGGCTCGCCAATCTCCGTAGTAGCGTTTCTGCTTGAGATAAAGGGCAATCTCACCAAAGAGACGGAGGTAGAAGTGCTTATCTTTTTGGAATTGACACTCCAGGAAGTAGAGGGGTAGTCCTGGGTGAGCGGGTAGGAGCAGACCGTCAAAGCGGAAAGTGACTTGTTTAACTTCCTGGGTCTCAAAACGGTAGGAAGGGACGGGGGGTTGACCGAGCAACTCCAGGAGCAAGGTGGGATAGAGGCGGAATAATTCGTAGAGGATGGTATCGGTTTTCATCGGTGGGCTGGGGGTTTGCAGGAATTGTACCCTCCGGTCATGGTGTCGTCATCGCTGCCCCTAAGAAAGGGGCTATTTGAGGGGTCTGAAAACTTAAGGTTTGTGCAAACGAGCAAAGTTAACGAACGTTGCTATGATGTACCGTGACCAAACCGAGCAGGTCCCCATGGCGCAAGATACGCAAAAACAGCAAGAAGTGCTGGAGCGGCTGAAGCAACGCTGGACAGCCCACGCCGAGGCCCTCCACCCGGATGCGGTCGCCGAAGATACTGCCACTGAAGAACTAGCCCTGAACGCCGATGGCTATCCCGAGACGGGGGAACTCAACCGCTTTTTGATTGAAGTCGAGCAGTTTATTCCGATCCTCACCCCCAACCCTGAACGGGCCAATGTCCGTCTCAATGCCCGTAAACTAGCCTCCTCCAGCTTTGTTGGCAATCTCGTCCAATGGTTGGGCGGGACGGAGTTTGACCCGGAGACCTCGACCACCACCCTTGAAGAACTGGAACAACGTATCCAAGAAGTTAAGTTGTTTCGGGACTTGCTCAAGGGCCTACTCACCGAGGTCCAAATGGAAGTTGATGGCCTCGATTCTCTGATCCAGATTCGTCTAGCTCAAAAAACCCCAGGCGGCTAACCATGCGCGTACCGCAACCGCTTATCATCCTCTCGCCTCCTAGGGGCTTCTCGTCAGTGGTCTCCACGGTCATCGGACAACACCCCGAACTCTATGGCTTCCCGGAACTCAATATCTTCCTGGGCGACCAGATGTCCGACATCAAAAATTACTTCCGGGGCACCTATCCAGGGGGCTTGCTCAGAACAATTGCCGAACTCCACGCTGGCGAACAGACGCTCGCCACGGTCCTGGATGCCTATGCTTGGTTGGAACAACGGTTGGATTGGCCTACCAAAAAGATGTACGACTACATCCTCTACTGCATCGCGCCCAAGATTGGGGTCGAGAAGAGCCCGCGCACCTGCACCAAACCCAAACACCTCCAGCGCACTTACGCCTACTACCCCAAAGCCTACTACCTGCACCTGACCCGTAACCCGGTCGCCGCCCGTAAATCCATCCGCGAGTTCGCTGAGGCCATGCGCCGCAAACGGGAGAAATATTCCGATGCGGAAGCCTACGCTGACAAGATTGCCATGTTTATTCATGACCCGGTGCTGATGATGGTCTGGTACCGGATGCACGACAACATTCTCAAGCTCACGGCTGAGCTACCCGTGGGCCAGACGATGCGGATTCGCGGGGAGGACGTGTTGTCGGAGCCGGAATTTTATTTGACCCAGTTGGCGGCTTGGATGGGAATTCGCACCGACGCGGAGGCGATTGAGGAGATGAAACACCCCGAGAACTCGCCCTACGCCTGTCCCGGCCCCGCACCTCTGGCCCCCGGTGGCAACGACGGGAAATTTATGCGGGACCCCTACTTGCGGGTGGGCAAGATTAAAGAAGCCTCCGTTCACAAAGAGATTGAGAAAGCCGGCTTGCTCAAAACCTGGGGTGAAGACTTTTCCAAACGCTTCCTCCGCATGTCCGGCACCATCGGCTATTACTAACCATCTACCCCAAACCCAACCATGGCTGACAAAAGACTCCTGATTATCCTTTCGCCGCCCCGGGGTTTCACATCGGTGGTCTCGACCATGATTGGGCAACACCCGGACCTCTACGGCTTCCCAGAACTGAACTTGTTCTTTAGGGACACGATTGAGGAGACGATGTATCTCCACGTCAAGTCCCGGAAAGAGGGCCTGTTCCCCTACCCCGATGGTCTCCTGCGGACCCTGGCTCAACTCCACGACGGCGTGCAGACCACTTGGACGATTTATAAAGCGGTCACTTGGCTAGAGAAACGGCTCCACTGGACCACCAAAAAACTCTACGACTACCTCCTCGATCTAATCCATCCCAAGATTGGCGTCGAGAAAACCCCCGGTACCGCCACAAAAATCGCCAACATTGAGCGGGCACATCTCTACTATCCCCAAGCCCATTTCTTGCACTTGACCCGCCATCCCATCTCCGCCAAACGCTCCATGGAAGAGTTCTACGAGGAGAAGCGCAAGCTCGAAGAGAAATCCAAAGTAGATACCGTTTCCCAAGTCTTGCCCCTAGAGATTGTAGATACCCGGATGTGGTACCACATGCACCGCAACATCTATAACTACACCGACACGATGGCCTTGGGTCAATGTATGCGGGTGAAGGGCGAGGACCTGCTCTCGGAGCCGGATCTATACCTCAAGCAGGTCGCTGAATGGCTGGGGGTCAGGAGTGACCCCGAGGCGGTCGAGGCGATGAAACACCCGGAGACCTCCCCCTACGCCAAGGTCGGTCCGTTCCCAGCTTGGGCCGGGAACGACGGTAAATTTATGCGCGACCCCAAGCTCAGACCAGGCCGGATCAAGGAACCTTCTTTGAAAGGCGAGATCGAACACGGTAATATGCGCGGGGTCCTCGGTGAGGACTTCATGGCTCGCTTCTCCACACTCACACGGAAAATGGGGTACTGCTGATGGTTATGCAACTCAACACCGCCGTGGCCCGCTGCACGCTGATGGGTGCCGATCACACTCAGGAACGTCTGGCGGGGACCATTGCCTGCGCCCATGCCCAGTTCCAGGGCCGTCTGTACCTGAGTGTCCTCTACGCTTTCCTAGAGGGCGACCAAGACCGGGGGAAGGTCCTTTGCTACACGGGTGAGACCTGGGAGACGGTCTTCCAAGCCCCATTCGTGGACGCTGAAGAGGGCTTCTTCCAGAGCTCTGAGGCTTTGTACAGCACAATGGCAGTTTTTCAAGGGACGACGGATACCGCACCCTGTCTCTATGTGAGCCTAGTCTCGGTGGTCGGGGCCTTGTTACTGCGCTCCGAAGACGGGACAAATTTTGAAATCCTGCGCGAGGATAGCCTGGGTACACCGGGTCTATTGGGTTTACGCAAACTGTTGGTGGTCGGGGACCGGCTCTATGCCCTGGCGTTGGGCACGACAGAGGAGACGCCGACGGAATGGAGTGAACTTCCCAGTATTTATGTCACCCACGATCTCCAGGCTGGGGATTGGCAGACTGTTAGTACCGCCAACTTTGGGCAGTCCACCAATGAGGGCATCGCTGAGATCGGGGCGTTTGAGGACCAGATTTTCGCCGCCACTGTCAACCGTGAGGATGGTTGCCAATTGTGGCGGTCAGCTCTGACGGACGGGGACTGGCAGGAAGTATTCATCAAAGGGGCAAGCCGATTTGTCTTGAACCAATTAGTGACCGGGATGGCGGCCTTTCAGTCGGATTTGTACATGGTGACGGGGATCTCGCCCTTGAGCTTGATGGAGGCCAAGGAGTTTAACTTCGTTGCCCCCGAGGTCCTGCGCGTCCACCCCGACAACAGCTGGGACCTGATTTCTGGGACACCACGCTTCAGTCCCTACGGCTTGAAAATACCCCTGAGTGCCCTAGGACCGGGCTTCAACGAGCCGACCAACACGCGGATGCCCTTCCTTCTAGCCCACCAAGACAGGCTCTATGTGGGGACCCAGGGGTTCAAAGGTTTCCAGATGTGGTCTTCCGCCGATGGCGAGGACTGGTCGCCAGTGGAGTTAGAGGGGGTCCGCCAGAAACGAATTTTGACTGCCCGTTCTACGCCCCTCGGTCTAGTCCTGGTCCTGGATATCGGGACGGAGCAGCACACGACGGGTTTGGAGATCTGGGTCGCCCAGTAATATTTATTGGACTTTGACCCGGGAGTGGACTTCTTTGACTCCACTCACCCCACGGGCCAAGGCCACGACTTGGCTAGCTTCGGTTTGGCTGGAGACTCGGCCCTGGACGGTCACAACCCCGGCGGTGGACTGGACGGTGAGTGCCCGTTCGGGGAGGTTGAGTTCGAGTTGGTTACGGACTTTGCTGGCGAGGTCAGCGTCAGCCGTACTGATCCCCTGGGTTGCGGCTTCTCGTTGCTCGATGGCGCGGGTATCAGATTGTAATTGGCTCTGACGGACTGGGCTGGTGGCATCTTCACGGGCAGCGGCGGAGTCATTGGTAGTAGCGGTCTGGTCCTGTTCAGAAGTCATCGTCTCCGTGCGTTCCGTCGGGGCGAGGTAATCAGGCCGTTTCTCCGCAGTGGCGACATTTTCGCCCGTCTGCCCGCCTTGGACCAAGGCACGACCAGCGGCTTCATTTAGCTCGCGGGCATCTTCACCAGCGGCGACTTGGCGTTGTTCGCCGTTGGCCTCGGTACGGGTCGTGGCACTACCTGCTTGTTCCCGGTTCCCGCCACAAGCAACTAAACTCAATGTCAAAAGTAACCCCATCCCCATGGTCAATCGTTGCATGAGCCAGCCTACAAAACGTTCAGGTATATCCTAAAAATTCTGATGCTGACTTAGCCTCTTTCCTGAGGGGGTAAGTTGGACCGGACCCCATTTAAGTTTCATCCGCTACAGAAACCAAGCGTTCGATGCGGACTTGGCGAGATTCAAGGACCGTGACTATGACCTCACTGTCGGGGACCGTCACGGAATCCCCAGGCAGAGGCGGACGTTGGAGGTATTGATGGAGCAGACCGCCCACAGTCACATGGTCGTCACGGGGCAGTTCGAGGTCAAGTTCGTTATTGACGACGGCTAGGTGGGCGTGGAGTTTGAAGACCCCACTCTGGGGACCCAGGCGTTTGAATTCCTGTTCTTCCTCCACGTCATACTCATCGCGGATCTCCCCGACAATCTCTTCGAGGAGGTCTTCGAGGGTGACGAGCCCCACGGTCCCGCCGTACTCATCACAGACAATCGCCATGTGGCGGCGGTCGCGTTGCATCTCACGGAGGAGTTCAGAGGCTGATTTAGATTCTGGGATAAATGTCACGGCACGGAGCAATTCCTTGACTTTCTGGGCATCTCCCAACTCAGGCCGCCATTCGCGTAGCAGGTCCTTGGTATGGAGAATCCCGATGATATTGTCAATTACTTTGTCAAAGACAGGTAGACGGGTGTAATCGGTCTGCCCGGCCAGTTCCCGCGCCGCAATGAGGGATTGCTGGGCTTCGATGGCGACAATCTGGACCCTAGGGACCATCAGGGTCCGTACACTCAGATCCCCTAACTCCACCACCCCGAACAGCATTTTACGTTCCTGCTCGTTGACCTCCCCACTGTCCCGGGCAAACTCAATCATCGTCTTGATCTGGTCCGTGGTCACCGCTCGGTCGGCATTGTGGATGGGATTACCCGTGGCCCGGAGCAAAATATTAGTCAAAAAGCTGAGGAGTTTGACAAAGGGTGAACCTATCTTGGAGAGCCATTCCAAGGGGGGTGCAACGAATAGCGCAATCCGCTCGGGGTAGAGTAGAGCAATTTTTTTGGGGAATAGCTCCCCCAGGACTAGGGAGAGGACCGAGACCCCCAAGGTCACCAGGATAAAAGCGGCATTCGTACTCACCTCACCCAGAAACGGCTCTAAGGCTAGGGCCAAGGGCACGGATAAACCCACGGCGGCATTAGCTGAGGTGAAAAAGGCCGCAAACGTGACTCCCACCTGAATCGTTGCCAACATCCGGGTGGTATCCTCAGTCAGCCGTTCCACGGCCTGAGCAGCTTTGTCCCCTTTGTCTAAAAGCTGTTGCAACCAAGTCCGGTCAACTGAGACAATCGCAATCTCGGCGCAGGCGAAAAAAGCGTTGATGACGACGAGAAGGGCAATGATGCCTATTTCTGTGCCTATTTCAGCAGCCATTGTGTCCTGGAGTAACTCATCTCAGTCAGCGCACCTCCCCATAATACGCCACCTTCCTAGCCCACGGGGTTCCTTCGCTAGACTGGGGAAATGTTCTGGCTTAAGCGATGCAAACTACCGCGCCAACGACCACCCTCCGCACCGCCCTCAACCCGACAACAATCTTGGTCATCCTGGGCTTAGCCCTGGGGTGCAGTTTATTTTTATGGGATAACCCCTTGTTGTTGCCCCTCAAAGTGTTTACGGTCTACATCCATGAAGCCTGTCATGCCCTAGCATCTATTTTGACGGGAGGACGGCCCCTGACCTTGCAGGTGAGCTTGAATGAGTCGGGACAGGTCTTGAGCCGGGGTGGTTTCTTCCCAGTAGTGGCCTCGGGGGGTTATGTGGGGACAGCAGCAATTGGCGCGATTTTGATTGCCCTGAGTCGCCATCCGTACCTCCAAAAAGCCTTTGTCGCTCTACTCTGTGGGCTATTGCTCTATCTGACGGCGACGGTCCTCCAGATTTGGCAGTGGGAATTCTGGGCCGGGGCGTTGCTGGCGGTAAGTTGGCTCTGGTTCAACCTCAAGGTGCCGCAGTTGGCCCTGTTCTTGAATCTTTTTATCGGTAGTTTCTTGTGTGTTTACTCTGTCCATGACTTCCAGGACTTTTTCTATGCCGTGCAGTCTACCGACGCGGGTATCCTGGCGAACGGTTTGGGGCTGCCCTTTCTGGCTTGGCCCATTGCCCTCATCTGGATCGTTCTCAACCTCACCATGATGTCGCGCGCTATCAGCTACGCTCTCAAGTCACATTAGAGAAAAAATTCTCTGACCGTAAAGCTAACCGTGGGGACCGCTAGGGGTTCAAGGGTCATGGTCTCGGTCAGGACACGCAACAGCCCATAACCCGCACTTCCCGGCTCGCGAAAAACCTGTAGTTCCCGGGCTTGTACGTCTAGGACCCAGTATTCACCAAGGCTGAACCGGGCATAGAGCTTAGATTTCACTTAAACGTCAAAAAGTAAACTGGAATTGGCGACTTCAATCAGTAAATAAATATCCTCGGCCCTGGGATGGTGGTCACTGTATTCCCCCGGATTAGGTCTAACCACGGTGATGTCAGGTTCTGGCTCTGTATCGTTGCTCAGGCTGATAGGCAACTGTAGACAAACATCTACGGCTTCTCCTAGCCGACGATTTAATATCTTACTGGCTCTTCTAATCACGCTAGCGTGAAGGGGATCCTGGGGGCTCATCTGTATGATTTGTCCATCAATGAGTTCCGTACGCTCCTCAGGTCCTAACATCCCGACTTCAGCCATGCGGTAGTATTCTGCCACCGTCCAACGGCGTAGACTAACCGCAGGCTGACGTAAGGTTGTCATCAGTTACACCAAGGAACGTTTGCGCGTGACCATGCGGAAGGTCTCGATGAGATCGCTCTCTTCCCAGTTGCTGAACTGGTCGGAGCCAACCCCGCACTCAAACCCAGTTGCTACTTCACGGGCATCATCCTTGAAGCGTTTGAGCGAATCCACTTGTCCCTCAAAGACAACTGCCTTGGCACGGCGGACGCGCATCTGACAGTTACGGATGACCTTACCCTCGCGGACATAACAACCAGCAATCTTGCCCAACTTACCGACGGGAATGACCTTGCGGACCTCCACAACCCCCAGCCTTTCCTCGACGAGTTCAGGCTCCAATAGACCTGCCATCGCGTCTTCGGCATCTTCGAGGAGTTTGTAGATGACATCATATTCGCGGATGTCTACCCCACTGTTGTCAGCCTGAGTGCGGGCGTTGGGGACAATCGTGGTGTTAAAGGCGAAGATTACCGCCCGGGAGGCCAACGCTAGGTCAATATCTGCTTCTGAAACCTCACCCGCTGCCGTCAGGAGAATCCGGAGCTGGACTTTGGTCTGGGGCAGTTTATTGAGTGACGCAATGATGGCCTCGACGGAACCCTGGACATCTGCCTTGAGGATCAAGTTGAGTTCCTTGAGTTCGCCTTCTTGGGCCTGGGCCGAGAGAGTCCCCAGACTGATGCGCCGGGTAGATAACTGGTTGTTGAGACGCAAGTTGCGGGAGGTCACGGTCCGCTCCTCGGAGATCCGGCGGGCCTCGCGTTCGTCGGCGTAGACCTCTAGCTCATCCCCAGCGGCGGGCACCTGCGAGAAACCCATCACTTCCACCGGGATCGAGGGAGAAGCGAGGGTCACGGGCTGGCCCTGGTCATCAAACATCGCCCGTACTTTACCCAGGACTGGACCGACCACGAAGGTGTCCCCGACACGGAGGGTCCCGTTTTGGACAAGAACCGTTGCCACGGGGCCTTTATTCTTGTCCAGGTGGGCTTCAATAATTGTGCCCTTGGCGTTGCGGTCGGGGTTGGCTTGCAAGTCGAGGATGTCAGCCTGCAAAAGCAACATTTCTAATAACAAGTCGAGGTTGATACGCTCACGGGCACTCACCGGGACCATGATCGTCTCGCCGCCCCATTCTTCGGGCACCAAGTTGTACTCAGCTAGTTCCTGTTTAACACGGTCAGGGTTGGCATCGGGCTTGTCTACTTTGTTGATGGCAACTACAATCGGCACCCCGGCAGCCTGGGCGTGGCTAATCGCTTCTTTGGTCTGGGGCATTACCCCGTCATCAGCCGCCACCACGAGGACGGCAATATCCGTGACCTTGGCTCCCCTCGCCCGCATCGCCGTAAAAGCGGCGTGTCCAGGCGTGTCCAGAAAAACCACCCGCCGGACGGTATCCCCGGTCGGCACAGGCACCACGTAGGCCCCGATGTGCTGGGTGATCCCGCCCGCCTCGCCTTGGGCGACTTTGGTGGTCCGAATGGCATCCAGAAGGGAGGTTTTGCCGTGGTCAACGTGACCCATGATCGTTACAACGGGCGGACGAATGAGGAGGTGGTCGAGGTCGGCTAAATCCAACATCTCGGTCTTGTGGGCATCTGCCACCACCCGGTCTCCGCGCTGGACCTCAAACCCGAGTTCAGCAGCAACCATCTCGGCGGTGGGGATTTCAAGGAGTTGGTTGATCGTCACCATGACGCGCTTGAGGAATAGGGCTTTAATCAGTTCCGTGGGCGGTAGGCGCATCTGAGCCGCCAAGTCTTGAATCGAGGTCGCACCCGTTAAGACAACGATTTTGGGGACGGTGGATTCTTCAACCGCACTGCCCCGTTGACTCCGGCCCACAGGACCACTACCGCCCCCGGAAGAACTACTACTCCCAGCCGGAATCGGACGACTCGGACCCTTACGCGGAGCCGGGGTGGAACGAGTGGGCGCACTGGGGGTTTTGGCGGTGGGACGACTGATGGCATGGCGCGGAGTCTCGGCTCGCGCCGGTTCGCCTGCTTTAGCCGGGGTTGCTGTCTTGCGCTTGCTCTTGGCACTAGCTTCCTCAGCCTCCTCCTCCTCTTCACGGCGAGTCCGTTTAGGCTTGAGGCCAGGGGGCGGCTCTACAGCAGTAGCGACTTTAGGTGTGGGCAGAGGGGGCAAGGGGAGTTCTACGGGCGCGACGGGGACTTCAACCACAGGCGGCGCGACAACGACGACCGGAGGCGTGGCTTCTACCTTGGGTGGTAATGCTTCCACCTTAGGTAAGGGGACTTCCACAGGGGCAGGAGGCGTAACCGCCACGGGTGGTGGGGGCAATTCCACGACGACGGGTTTTACTACGGGTTCGGGCAGGACTACGACCGGAACGGCAGGAGCCGGGATAACCTCAGCAACGGCAGGCACTGGCTCAGGTGCAGGGGCCACCACTAATTCTGCAGCAGGACGGACGACTGCATTGACGGGCGGACGGTACACCTGAAGAATTTGTTGCTTACCACGGGTATCCACCACCTCGGGGGACTTCGCCGCGATGGCAGGCTTGACTCCAGGTTTCATGCTCCCCGCACTCATCCGCGTTGTGCGGACAGCCTTACGAATTGCTTGGGCCTCTTCCTCGGTGATGGTGCTACTGTGGCTCTTGTAAGTGATGCCCAAGTTGTCACATATGACCAAAATATCCCGGTTTTCACGGTTAAGTTCTTTGGCTAAATCGTAAATTCTCACAGTTCGCATCAGCAATCCTCCCTATCCACCCGCAGGTGTTGTATTACTCACGCCTAACCTCATCCACAGTGCGTTGTATACCTCGGTGGGTACCCGGGCCTTGAGTACCTTACTGAGGCGGTCTTTGCGCTGGGCCTGCTTCAGACAGGGCAACGTCGGACACAGATAGGCGGAGCGTCCCATGCCCCAATCTAATTGTACTTGGTGAGAAGGCCAGACTCGGACAACCCGCCAAAAAGATTCTCTACCGTCCTTACGGCGGCAGGCTAAACAGGAGCGTGTCTGAATGATTGGTTCGGGCATAGCTTGACCGCTCTACCCTAACGCACTAACTTCCAATCGGAAAGAGGGACCCAGCGGCTCCCCATCCTTAGGTTATGACCGGACGACTAACGCCAGGGTGTGGTAATAAACCCAGGAACCGAGAGGGACCCGTTAAACAACTGAATGATGATGATTAAGAACAAACCAAACAGGACGATCAAAGCACCCATCACGGGGGTCGTTCCCCAGCCGGGGGAGGCTTTGCCGTATTCCGAGTTCAGGGGCTTGAGTTGGTCGCCTAACCAAGTGCGGATCGCCATGGGCTGCCTTTGGGACGGAAAATTTACATTGCGTATATTATAGAAGAGTAATTTAAAAAATTCCACACCATGATCCCCGCTCAAGTGATCATTTACGTCATTGTCGCCGCCCTGGTTGCCATCACGGGCTTTGCGGTCTACACAGCCTTTGGTCCGCCTTCCAAGGCTCTTGAAGACCCCTACGAGATGCACGAAGACTAGGTGGACGATTGGTCCTTCACGCGCTTCAATGAGACCCTCGGGCCCTTATTTACGCCTGAGCGCGGTCTGGTGATGGATTTGGCGGGCGTTCATTTTATTGATCCCTATGTAATCGCGGGTTTGGCGATGGCAGAACTGAGTCTGGAGCGGTCCATCGTCCTTTTGCATCCCGAGGCCCCGGTCCTCTCCTACCTGCGCCGGATGAATTTTCCCTACCGGGAGAATCGGACCCCGACCCAACCCACCCAAGACGAGGAGAGTCCAATTCTCCTAGAACTTTTTCGGATTCACTCGCGGGCAGATGGCGATACCGTTGCTCGTCAGGTCCTACACAGTCTGCAACAACGGCTGGGCTACACAGCTAAGCTGGCCCATACGGTTTTTGATGCCTTGAGTGAGGCTTTCCAGAATAGTTTGGAACATGGCGGCTGGGCTCCTCTAGTCATCATGCAGGTATTCCGTCGGCAAGACCCCCTCCATCAACGACTCGTCCTTGCGGTAGTGGATGCCGGGGTAGGCATTCCCCATTCGTTGCGCCAAAACCCGGCCTACAGCGAAGTCCGCACCGACCGTCAGGCCCTGCAACTGGCCTTAAAACAGGGGGTCTCGGGGGTAGCAACGGACCCAACGCGGGGTCAAGGATTGTGGCATCTCCAACAGATTTGTCAACGCTATGGGGGACGGCTGACGGTTCGTAGTGGTACAGCCCAAGTCTTCCGGGGTCCCGATAAGTTGCTATGGTTCCAGACCCCGCCGATCCCGGGGACCCAGTTGCGGCTGGAGTTATTTCATCTCCATCAATAACTACAGGATTCCTAGGGCGCGGCGGAGAGCAGCGAGGGCGCGATTGTAATCAACGATGGAGTTGAGTTGGTTGACGCGGGCTTGGGTCAAGTCCCGGTCAGCAATTAAGACATCGGTCTGGGTCCCTACTCCAGCCTCCAGACGCAGACGGGCCAAGACTAAACCTTCTTCGGCGGAGACCACAGCGGTGTTATTAGTCGCAATCCGCTCATTGGAAGTCTGCAACTGGGAAAAAGCACTCTCCACCCCAAAGCGCACACTGTTGAGGATATCCACATAACGGACACGGGCAGATTTGGCATCGGTAATGGCTTGGTCGGCTAGGGCACGGGCGGCCCCCCCATCAAAAATATTCCAGGTGACTTGTACGCCCGCGCTGTAGCCCGTGTAAATCCCCGAAACCCGGTCTAAGAAGTTGTCATAGGCTTCACCATTAACAAAAAGACTCACTTGAGGATGGATATTACCGTAAGCCGCTTCTTCCTGACCACGGGCCACCCCTTCGAGCGCAAGTTGCTGGTTGAGTTCGACGCGCTGACGGAAGGCTTGGAGGATGCTTTCTTCGAGACCCATCTGCCAATCTTCGCCGCGTGCCACGGGGTCCTCAGCCCGGACCTCCGTGGGCCGCTCAAAATTGAGGAGACGGGCCAAGTTCTGCTGGCTGACCCGTTGGTTATTTTGGAACTGGAGATTCTGTTGGACAGCGTTGGCGAGTTGGACATTAGCCTGGAGGACCGCAAATCGCGTCCCGGTCCCGGCGGTAAGCTGGGCTTGGGCATCGCGGAGGGTCGCCTCGGCGGACCGGACGGAAGCCGCACCAATCGTCAAGTTGCCATCGGCGGTCTGGAGGTCGTAGTAGGCGGTGATGATACTACTAATTAAATCTTGACGGATACGTTCATAGTCGAGGCGCGTGGACTGGAGACTCTGGGCGGCGGTGCGGATCTGACCGGAGACCAGCCCCCCAGAATAAACTCGCCAGTTGAGACTGACCTGACTCGTTAGGGGCGCACTCTCAGTGGAGTTGGAGAAACCGCCGGTATTGGTACCGCTGGTATTGACAAACGTCGCCCCCGACGAACTGGCACGAGCAGCGGCAGACTGACTGTAGGTCGAGGTCGCACTGAAACTAGCGGTGGGCGACAGTCCCGCCTCGGCACCCCGTACCCCAGCCTCACCACGCTCAATAGCAAGCTGGGCTAAGGCTAACTGGGGGCTGCGGGCGAGGGCAAGGGCGATCGCATCCTGAAGTTTGAGGGGACGGTTAACCTGGGCCTTAAGTTCAAAGGCCGTGTTGGGTAAAGGGGGTACTGTCGGCTCCAAGGGGGTCAGGTTCGTAGCGCCGGGGCTGGCAGTCTGGGCGGAGACGGGAAT
>NZ_JAAXLT010000175.1 GCF_013285555.1 Candidatus Cyanaurora vandensis
ATTCGTGACCAAGCGATACTCACTCCTAGTCTGGATATCGCAAAAATTAACGACTCTATACCAACCAGAATCCTTTCCTCCCCCTACTTTTATCAGGTTTCCCTCTCCATACTCAAGCTTATAATTCATGTTTATACGTAATACATAATACTTTTTATCCTCTTCTTTCTGCATGGTCATGAGCTTAAGGTAGCTGAGGCTAGCAAACCCCCGATCCATTACGCCGACTGCATTTGTGGGAATAGCTTCTGTCATTTCATCTATTTTCTGGGCGTCATGTCCATGGCAAAAGCAATCCAACACCCGAAGAAAAGGCGAGTGTTTAGCACGGGGTAGTCCGTATCGCACAAATCAGAAAGGATTTCTTTGAGAGCTTTGGGTAAACTTTCTAGCATGAGTTTGTTTTTGATTGGTCGCTGTAAGTCTAAAGCATAAAAAACTTTGGACTGGCTTTTTCAGTCTTATTTCTTAACTTTCAACACTTGTGGCAGAAACCTAAATAGTGATGTTTAGGAATCCCCGTCCTTTAGGTCGGGGAGGATGTCAATTTGTACCTAGTGCCTTGCCAAGGGTCTTTAATCAAAACGTTGCCTTGCTTGTCAATACCGTCTACCACTACATTGGGCCCCATGCGGCTACCAGAGGGCCAAAACAAAGCGGACCAAGGCTTGGTGCTTAGTTTTCTGATCTCTGGCTCTAGCTTTTCCCGAGAGCTCCCTAGAGCCAACACACCATTTCGTCAGCAAATCTCAGAAAACGTATTGAGGGCTGCTGCAACGAAAGAATTAACGGTCGGATCATTCGCAACCTCAAAAATTTGCCTTTGGTCAATCTCAATATCTCTACTTTTAAGGAGCATTTCCGCACAAGCGGTAATATAGGCAAGCTCATTGAACTGCTGGACGACTGAGGAGTCTCGTTTTTCTAAAAACACAGGCCAAGGACCACCTGCTGCACCTGATTTTGAATCCACTGCTCCCTCAATCCCTCCGGCAACCACCCCGACTGACCCGCGACAATTCACGGGCAAACTTAGTGAGTCAATTAAAGCTCACAACTGGCACTACCCCAATGCAACTTCTCGCGGAGGGTCCGAAAATACGAGGGGCTGCGTTCTAGGACGAGGAACGTAGCACTGAAGGGCGCAGTTTGGATGTTTACCTGTTGCCCGAGGGTCAGGGTGAAAGCTGGTACTCCGTCGGTCCACAGTTTAATCGGGAGGTCTACAGGCTGGCTGGCATTGACACTGATGCGCCGATGACTATTGAGGACCAAAGAGCGGCTAGAGAGGGAGGCTGGACAGATTGGGGTGATACAGATACCGGGCAATCCCGGCCCGAGGATTGGACCATTCGCCGCCAAATTATAAGAAGTAGAGCCCGTGGGCGTAGCAATAATCAACCCATCCCCGCGATAGCAGTCAATCGCTTCGCCGTCCACCTCTAGGTTGAAGGTTCCTAGGGGCAACCGCGTGGTGTTATCGGGCTTGAGAATAAATTCATTGAGACAGATGCTCGTGAAGTCCGGGGCTGTGGGGATCGTCGCCTCCAGAAGCATCCGTTCTTCCTTGAGAAAGTCTCCCTCTCTGAGTCGAGCCAAAATATCGCTCTCCAGCACCCCCGGCGGCTGGGTCAAAAATCCCAAATGCCCGCCCACATTCACCGCCAAGACCGGGACTCTCAAGGGAGCCAAAAACCGCGCCGCCGCTAGGGTAGAACCATCCCCGCCCAACACCAACCCCAAGTCAATTCGGTCCCCCCACTCCTCAATAAAAGCCGGGTAGGGATTGTGTTCTGGGCCGGTGGCCCCGACCAAGACCTCACAGCCGTCCTCGCGCAACTTCTCGCACCAGTGATGGGCCATTTTGATGCTGGCGGGCTGATTGGCCCGGTACGCAATGACAACTCTTTCAAAACCCACAGTTCAATCCCGTACTGTATGTAGTATAAGTGGCGGCCTTGTTCATATTACTTAATACTGCAACCCTGAATCCAGCGACAACTAGGGGCTAGACTATTTCCTATGTTGGCCCAGGATCGGGATCATGGTGGATACGATTGATACTGCCACGCGCTACAAGGCTCCGGTCAAGGAGACCCTCCTTACCCCCCGCTTTTACACTACGGACTTTGATGAGTTAGCCAAGCTGGATATCAGTGCGGTGGCGACGGACCTCGAAGCTTTGATGCAGGAGTTCCGCGTTGATTACAACCGCCATCACTTTGAGCGGGACGGGGTCTATACCTTAGAGGCTAAGGACCTGATGGGTCCGGTGCGCGACATCTTTGTCCACTTTTTGGAGCGGTCCTGTACTTCGGAGTTCTCGGGATTTGTCCTTTATAAAGAGATTGCCCGTCGCTTGAAAACTGTGAATCCCTTGTTGGCAGAGGGTTTTCATTTTATGTCGCGGGATGAAGCCCGTCACGCGGGTTTCTTGAACAAGACCATGGCAGATTTTGGGCTGGCCCTGAACCTGCCCGCTCTGAAGAAGAATAAGAAATACACATTTTTCAAACCCAAGTTCATTTTTTACGCCACCTACTTGTCGGAGAAGATTGGCTATTTCCGCTACATCACCATCTTCCGGCATTTAGAGCAGCACCCAGAACACCGTTTCCATCCGCTCTTTACCTACTTTGAGAACTGGTGTCAAGACGAGAACCGCCACGGC
Source organism: Candidatus Cyanaurora vandensis (assembly GCF_013285555.1). GTDB lineage: Bacteria > Cyanobacteriota > Cyanobacteriia > Gloeobacterales > Anthocerotibacteraceae > Cyanaurora > Cyanaurora vandensis. The sequence continues at coordinate 2,672 of NZ_JAAXLT010000175.1, forward strand.
GACTTCTTTGATCTCATCCTCCGTTCCCAGCCCCGGTTGTTGCGGGGCCTCAATCGGTTGTGGGTCAAGTTCTTTTTGACTGCCGTTTTTGTCACCATGTATCTCAACGACCACAAGGACCGGGGGATTTATGATGCCCTGGGTCTCGACCCGACGGTTTATGCCAAGGAAGTCTTGGTACGGACCAACCGCGAGGCGGGTAAAGCCTTCCCGGTTATTCTCGACATGGATGACCAGTTTTGGGCAAGGATGGAACGCTGCCTCGCCAGCACCCTCAAGCTTGGCACCCTCAATAACCTCCCCACAAAACTTCCCCATTACCTATCCATCGCCTGGAACTACTTCCAGATCTGGGCGGCTAAACCCATCGAGACCAGTGTACGGACGGTCCTCTGACGTAATATCCAGTGCTTAAAACCGTGTGGAGTCCCCTAGTCCGGGTGGTTTTAGCGGTCCTAGTCAGTGGGATAGCCCTGGGGGTTGGTTTTTTCGGCTATATCTTTTTGACGCTTGACCCGAATCAGTGGCGATTACCTCTAGAACAAGCCCTTTCCCAGAGTTCAGGCCGCCAGGTTGAGGTGGGTCGGCTGCGCTTCAGTACGGTGAATGGTCTAGGCATCCGGGCAGACCAGATTGCGATTCGTGACCGTTCGCTGTTGGAAGGCCAAGGGCGGGACCTCCTCTTAGAAATCGAGTTACTACCGCTGCTTTGGCAGCAGGTTGCCGTCCGCAAACTGACGATTGACCGACTCAATCTCAAGGTCCGACGCGACCGCCGGGGGGTCTGGAGTATCGCGGACCTACTTAGCCGCCCCGTGGAGACCGAACGGCTCTCCTTCGACCCCGCCAGTACGGTTCTACAGTTGACCCGCGCCACAGTCAGTATTACCGATGAACTCATCACCCCCAGCCGCAGTTACCAGCTAGTCGGACTAGATTTGCGTTTGGGGGGGAGTCGCACCGCCACGGACCCTTTACCCATCTCGATGCAGGGCACCCTGGATGAACTCGGTCAGCAGACCGTGATGGCCTTGGAAGGAAAAATCCTGGCCCCCGCTACCCCGGACCAGAATTGGCAGGGGGATCTACAGATGTTGGTCTCGGATTTCCAGCCCCAGAACTGGGAGGGCTACTGGCGGGCTTGGTTGGTGGAGCAGGGCTTGACGGGACTGACGGGGCTGGGGGCGGGTCGTCTGGATCTGGATTTGCGTTGGCAAGGCGGGACCGACGGCGCAACGCAACTGACTGGGCGGCTGGGGGCTAAGGCTCTCTTCTGGCAATGGCCCCAGGTCTTTGGTCCTGAGCCCTGGTTCACCCCGTCTCTAGTCGCCCAACTGGACCTCAAGCGGGCGGCAATGGGGGAATGGCAGGCGAACCCGGTTGTTCTCAATCTCGGGGAGATGGCGGTCACCCTGACCGGGAGCTTTGACCCCGCGCCCCAACGGCTCAGTCTCCAGGCCACTAGCAACGACTTTGACCCCTACTTAGTCCGCGACCGCCTCCCGCTCAACCTTATCCCTAAACCCCTTGTCCCCTGGCTCGTCACCAGCACGGGCAAAGGCAAATTGAAATTCAGTGGACAGACCCAGGGCACCCTCAACCAGTTGACCACTACGGGACAAGTAGACCTGTTGGGTCTGGGGCTCAAAACCGCCACGATGGACGGTGATATTGACAGCCTGACCGGGCAACTGGTCTTTGACCCCAACCAAGTCGAGTTCAAACAGGTCAAGCTGGGGCTGGGTAAATCCGCCTGTGCCGTGAATGGGACGCTCCGGGACAACCAATGGGACTTGAAAGTAGACGCGCCCAATTTAGACTTGGGCCGTCTGAGTGGAATTAGCAGTGCTTTTTTCCGGCAGTTCGTCGGGGAGTGGCGGGGGCAGGGGCGGTTGTTGGGGCAGTTGCAGGGACCCCTGGGCAACCCCGCTTTTGTCGGCTCCCTCGAATTGCTCCAGGCGGAATTTCGAGACCGACGTTTACCCCGTCCCGTCACGCAATTGGCGGGGAGTTTGCGTTTTGAACCGGGACTCTTGACGCTGGATAATCTCCAGGGCAAAACCGGGGGGGGGGCCATCAGTCTCACTGGGACCGTCACCCAGCCCGGTCAAAGCAACGCCTCCCCCGACCTCACCCTCAAGGGCAATCTCGACCTAGCCTTGGTCCAAGCCCTACTCAATTCGCCTCTCGTGGGCCGCGCCCTCCAGACCTCCCGCCTCACCCGGCTCAACGGCACGGCTCAAGGCACCCTTAATTTCCAGGGGAGCAGTCTCAATGGTGAACTGGATCTGCGCGATGTCACCGTCGGACTGACCAGCCTAGGGCTACCCCTCACCCAGGTCCAAGGCATGGCTCTTTTGAGCGGCGGCGACCTGGAACTGCGCGACCTACGCGGTTTCGCCGGACCCTCGAACTTTACATTTAACGGGCTAGTCCGTAATTTCTTGGGCCGGACCGCGCTCAATGGCAGTCTCCGGGGCCAACTCGTCTTCCCCAGTGCCCGCCAACTCCTCCCCGAGTTGACGGGCACCCTCCAAGCTGTCGGCAGTGCCCCTTTTAACGTCACTTTCACGTCTCAAGGCGATAGCACCTTGGCCCAGGGCGACGGGGACCTCAGCGGGATTGCTCAGACCCGGTTGGGTGAATTGAACTTGGGGGAGCTAGAGCAGGGGACTTTCACCGCCCTCGCTACCCCAGACCGCTTGGCCCTCCAGCAAGCCACCCTCGTGACGGCTCGTAATACGCTCCAACTCGTGGGCACGGTCCGCCGTTGGTCCACTCCTGCGGCTCAAGTCCGACTCAGTTTGACCAGCGACCCCCAGCCTTTGACCCAGTTGACCACCCTCTTGCCGTGGCTCGCGGACTTGGATTTAGTCCAGGGCCAGGGTCAGTTAGATTTACAGTTGAGCGGGACCCGGCAGGCGAGTAACTGGGTGGGTGGGGTGCGCCTCAACGATGTCCAAATCCCCATCCTGGGTGGGTTAGCAGTCAACGGTAATCTCAGTCTGGCGGGCAAGGGTCTACGGGCGAACAATCTAAAAGTCCTCTGGCGTGACCAGCTGCTCACCCTCAGTGGGACCTACACGCCGGGTATCCCCACCGTGACCTTCCAGGCCCAAGCCGACCAACTGGACCTCGACAAACTCTTAAATGATTACCTCGCCGCCGCCCCGCTCAGGAGTTGGCAGGGCAGTGGCACGCTCAACGTCCGCACCACCCAACTCGGTTCCCTCCCGGTCCAGGGCCTCCAGACGACCCTCGTCCTCGGGGAGAATTTGCGTTTAGAAGCTCTACAAGCCACCACCAGCCAGGGCCGACTCCGGGGCAACCTCACCCTTGAAACGACGACCCCGCCCAGCTACTCGGGTGAGTGGACCTTCGCTGAAGTCCAGCTGGGACGACTCACTAACAGTCTTTTGAGTTGGGGGGATGAGAGTCTGGGTGTGGGTACGGTTCAAGTTACCTTTAAGGGTCAAGGTGCGACCGCCAAGCAATTTATCGGCAGTCTCACGGGTCAAGGTGAGCTGAAGGCCCAGAGTCCGTTTAAATGGCTTGCGCCCCTAGCCAAGAGTACCGGGCTCGCCATCAATAATCCCGTCCAATACGCCCTCCCCTTCACCCTCGAAGCCGGACAAGCCAAATTCCCGCCCTCGGTCTTCAGTAGCACGGCTGCCCCCGACCCCTGGCAAGCGGAACTCGGTGGTCAAGTCAACCTCACCACGGGCCAAGCCGAGACTGGGGGCACCCTGCGCTATCTCAGCCAGACCTTCCGTCTCCGCCTCAAGGGTGGCCTGACCGACAGTAATCCCAATGCGGTCCAAGAGGCTCAGCTCCAAGAGAATTAGCAGCGCGATCCGTGCCTATAGCCTGGGACTCGGAAAAGGGTGGCTGTTGAGACCACCCCATAACGCCCTACAACTTATTTAAGCTCCCACGGGCGGGACTGCAGGGAAGGGTAGAGGTTGTGTTCATGGGGTTTGAGGACGACCTTGGTACACTTATCCTTTTTGTCGCGGAAGATCTCGTAGCCCTTGGGAGCATCTTCCAGGTGCAGACGGTGGGAAATGATGTAGGAGGGGTCAATCTCACCGTTCTGAATCCGCGCCAAGAGGGGTTTTAGGTACTTGTGCATATTTGTCTGGCCCATTTTAAAGGTCAGACCTTTGCTAAAAGCGGCCCCCATCGGGATCTTGTCGAGTAACCCGCCGTACACACCTGGGATTGAAACCGTGCCGCCCTTGCGACAGGCCACAATCGCCTGCCGGAGAACTGCCGGACGATCGGTTTCCAGTTTCACGGCGATGGCAACTTGGTCATAGAGCGAATCAATCCCGGTCCCGTGGGCCTCTAGTCCCACCGCATCCATACAGCTATCGGGTCCCCGACCGCCAGTCATCTGTTTGAGAGCTTCACCCACCTCGACTTCCATAAAGTTCAAGACTTCTGCCCCGTTGTCTTTTGCCATCTGGAGCCGTTCGGGGACCTCATCAATGGCAATCACCCGGCCCGCCCCGAGCATAAAGGCACTCCTAATCGCAAACTGCCCGACGGGACCACAACCCCAAATCGCCACGGTATCGCCCGGCTCAATATTGCAGTTCTCGGCTGCTTGGTAGCCCGTGGGAAAAATATCGGACAAGAAGAGGACTTGTTCATCTGTGAGTTCCTCGGGGACCACAATCGGACCGACATCGGCGTAGGGGACCCGTGCATACTGAGCCTGTCCGCCTGCATACCCGCCAAAAAGATGGGAATAACCGAATAGACCCGAGCCAGCGTGACCGTACAATAGTTCGGCTCCCTTGGCATCGGGGAGGGAGTTGTCGCACAGGGACCAGAGGTCTTTATTACAAAAAAAACAACTACCGCAGGCAATCGTGAAGGGGACCACGACCCGGTCGCCTTTTTTGAGGTTGGTCACGCCTTTGCCGACCTCGACGACTTCACCCATGAACTCGTGACCCAAGATATCTCCGGCTTCCATGGTCGGGATCACGCCGCTATAAAGGTGTAGGTCTGAGCCACAGATCGCGGTGGAGGTGACTTTGAGAATGGCATCGCGGGGGTTGAGGATGACGGGGTCAGGGACGTTGGAGACCCGGACATCTTGGGCACCGTACCAGCAGAGGGCTTTCATGCGTAATTACTCCTTGGGTTAGCCGCGGGGTTGGCCCGCTGTGGTGGGTACTTCGTTGGCTTCCATCAGGTTCTTGAAGCGGCGTAGGTCATCACCGACTTGGATGCTCGGTTCTTCGCCGGTCAGTTTGGCAAAGAATTCACCAATTTTGCCGCCCGGGATGACGTAGGTGATTTGTACTTTGACTTCGGTGCCCCGTGCAGTGGGCAGGAATTGGACGGACCCACTATTGTCTACATCGGCTCCGGGCAGGGATTTCCAGGCGATGAGGCGGTCGGGGATTTCACGGGTAATCTCGGCGTCCCAGCCGACACTACCACCGAGGGGGGCTTTGGCTTGCCAGTGGGAGCGTAGGTTGTCCTGGACTTGGACGGACTGGAGGTGCTTCATAAACTTGGGTAAATTCTCAAAGTCGCGCCAAAACCCAAATAGGTCCTCAACGGGGCGGTTGATGGTGACGGTTTTCTCGACTTTGGTGCCGTGGTTACTGGGGGTAGCGGCGGCGGGATTGACGGTACTCATGGTTACTCCTTCGATAACTAGTTGGAGCGGCGGCTTGATGGTTTCGCTGGGTATCGTGGTCGCACCGCTACGCTCTGGACGCTTACCTTGGTGTATCTTCTAATCCGTGCCCTCCTCCACTATCTCAGGGCGTACATCTTGGTAGGAGCCCGCCGTGTGTGCCCTACCACACCTCGCCCTCTAGACATCTCTCTGTCTTGGTCCCCATTTATCTGTGCCCGTCAAGGTATGGGGCGGAGGGGCCTTAAGCGGAGTGACAGGGGGCGCAGGACCGCCAGCGTTCGATACTTGTGGGGTGGGTCGGGCGGCGACAGCGGGGACAGAG
>NZ_JAAXLT010000176.1 GCF_013285555.1 Candidatus Cyanaurora vandensis
GAGCAATTTCAACCCCGTCCAGACCCAGCCCAGTCCCGGCGGACCCGCAAGCCCCGTGACATCCACTTCAATTAACGGATACCGTCCCTTCACCAGCCGTTCTTCCAAACGACCGGGCACCCCCAGCCAAGTAATCTCCCAATCCGTTAAATATTCCGCCACCGCCAAGGCCGGAAAAATATGACCCCCCGTACCACTGGCGGCAATCAAAAGCCGGGGCTTACTTATTTATTTGATTCCAAATGGAGCATATCTTCGAGCTTGGCCCTAGTCATCTGGTCGGCAGGCAAGCGGCCCAGTTCCTGCACAAAATCAGAGATCCCCTGGAATTGCCGATAGACCGAGGCGAAACGGACATAGGCGACTTCATTGAGTTCACGGAGACCCTTAAGGACCTGTTCCCCGATGAATTGGGTGGAGACTTCCCGGATGGCCCGTTGCTGGAGGTCAGCTTCGATATCATCTACCAGATTTTCAATCTGGGAACGGGTGACTCCGGTTTTTTCACAGGCAATCGTCACACCCTTGAGGACTTTGAAGCGGTCAAAAGATTCACGCTTGCCATTGCGTTTAATGACGACCAAGGGCACAAACTCAACCCGCTCGTAGGTCGTGAAACGTTTGCGGCACTCCAGACATTCGCGCCGACGGCGGATGCTGCTGCTTTCGTCCGCCGAACGTGATTCGAGGACACGACTGTTGGGATGGCTGCAAAAAGGGCATAGCATAAATATATAATGACTGACTTTATGCAAGGTGACAAGAGTTGACCCGACGTTATTGTAAAAAGTTCATTCCTGTGACAAAATCACTCCAATCCAATACGCTAGCCCAGTGCAAACCACCACGGACCCTACGCTAACTAAACCGGACCAAACCCGCCTTTTGATCGAGGGCGGTCACGCATTGAAGGGACATCTGCCCGTTAGTGGCGCGAAGAACTCGGCCTTGGCCTTGATGGCAGGGAGTCTCCTTGCTTCTGGTCCTTCGATTATTCACAATGTGCCGGATTTAGCCGATATTGCGACGTTGGGGAGACTGTTGCAATCCTTGGGGGTGGGGGTCCAACGGGTGGGCGGTACTCTACATATTGACCCGACTCAGATCAGTAGCCATTGTGCCCCCTACGAAATGGTGAGTCAGTTGCGGGCGAGTTTCTTCATCCTCGGTCCACTCTTAGCCCGTCTGGGTCAAGTCCAAATCCCCTTACCCGGTGGTTGTGCCATCGGCGCGCGGCCCGTGGACCTCCACGTGCGTGGACTTGCCGCCCTAGGTGCCAAGGTCAAGATTGAGGGGGGAATTGTCGAGGCCCAGGCGACGCGACTCCAAGGGGCCAAGGTCTACCTGGATTACCCGAGTGTGGGCGCGACCGAGACAATCATGATGGCGGCGACCCTAGCCCAAGGCGAGACGCTGATTGAGAATGCCGCCTGTGAACCAGAAGTAGTGGACTTGGCGAATTTTTGTATCAGTATGGGGGCAAAGATTCAGGGTGCAGGCACGGCCCAAATCTTGATTCAAGGTCAGAAACGATTACATGGTACAGAGTATTCAGTTATCCCCGACCGGGTAGAAGCCGTGACCCTCCTGATCGCCGGAGCTATCACCAACTCCGTCCTCACCGTCGGTCCCATCGTCCTCGACCACCTCAGCGCACCCCTCACCAAGCTGCGCGACATCGGTTATCGTATCGAAGCCGTCGCCGCCGACACCCTACAAATTAGCCCCGGTGAGTTCCGGCAGGGCGTGGATCTCGAGACCCTACCTTTTCCGGGCTTCCCGACGGATATGCAGGCCCAGTTCGTCGCGTTACTGGCTATTGCCGAGGGGACCAGCGTCGTGACGGAGACCGTCTTTGAAAACCGCCTGGGCCATGTGGCAGAATTACGGCGGATGGGCGCGGACATCCGTACCCGGGCTAACATCGCTATCGTCCAAGGTGTCCCCCAACTCTCCGGTGCCCCAGTCCAGGCGACGGACCTGCGGGCTTCAGCCGCATTGATCCTGGCAGGTCTCGCCGCCCAAGGCCAAACCGAAGTCCGGGGCCTTCAACATCTAGAACGGGGTTATCAAGACCTCGAAGGTAAGCTAAGGAATGTCGGTGCCCGACTGCAACGAATCACCCTCCCTGGCTAATGCATAAGTCCTGTGCCTTGCTCCTCCTCGTTGCCCTCTTTGGGGGCAGCGGTCTAGGTTGGTTTGTGGACCGCCCAGCCATCGCTCAGACCCAATCAAAAAAGACCAAAAAGACGACTGCTAAAGCCACGCCCGTCAAAGCCAAGAAAAAAGTAAAAGCCACCAAAAAGAAAGCGGTCCCAGCCAACACCAAAAAGAAAACCGTCAAAGCCACCCCAGTCAAAACCAAAAAACGGGTTAGAGTCAAACCCGCCCCAGTCAAAGCGAGCCGACGCACCAAACTGAAAACCCTAAAAGTCGCCCGCCCCGCCCCGACTAAGCGGCGGACCCTCAAAGTCAAAGCCCGACCCAAACCCGCACCTCCCAAAATAGTTCTAGAGGGCGAACCCGTCCGTCTGCTCAACTACACACTTTTCACCCTCTACGCGCCCAAGGGCAGTGGTCAAGCAACCACCCGCGCCCGCTTAGTGGAAAACCGCCTCACCCAACTCCTCAAAACCTTTGCCGAGAAACCCCTCGAAGTCCAAGCCTTTCCCGGCCCCGGCAAAGCCGCTCAAGTAATGATTAATAACCAGAGTCTCGTCACCCTTACCCAATACGAACTCCTCGGTAACGGAGCACCCCATGGCCTCGGACCCGCCCGCCAGTGGGCTGGCAACCTACGGCAAATTCTAAACAAAGGCGACATCCAGGATGCCTATTTCACCTATGCCGGACTCCCCTCACTCCTAAATTTAGGCGGAGTCACCTATCAGATGAACCGTCAACTCGCCAAAGATTACGGTCTCTTCACCACCGATGGCACCCAACAGCAAGAGCGGGTAGTTTACTGGCGCGACGGTGAACAACGCCCCTTCCAGACAATTTACTTACTTAACCGCAACCGTCAATTTGTCGTCTATGCCGCCCGTCAGGAACAAGCCGCCCAGTAGAGGCCCCTCCGCCCCATACTCTGCCGGGCACAGGCGTGGTGGGGAACTAAGGCGGAAGGAGGAGCAAAGAATTGTTTAGAAGGCGGGGTGTAGTAAGTAAATTATTTAAGTAGTAATTGAACCGAGCAAGTTACTCACCCGTCCTCGGGTCGAGCTTTAATTGCAGGTGGGGGCCGTGCGCGGTCCCCGCGCGGAGGCGGGAGCGTGAGGGCGGAACCTAAGGTTCCTGTCCTCACAGGCTGTTGAAAGCAGAGCAAACCACTATCTCCAACGCACAAAACCCCACCATTACCCCTCACGGCAAGAGCTCAAAGGACTAGCCACCCCACCCCAGCCCCCAGCAAGATCAACCAAACCGAGTTCACCTGAGTCCGCAGGAGCAAGACCAGACTCACCCCCAACAAACCCAGCGTTACACCATCAGTAACAGTGACAGGAAGCAACTTAAGGACCACCGCCGCCATCAACGCCAACGACCCAGCATTCACCCCATCCAAAAAGGCCCCCGCCTGAGGGGAACCCCGCAGCAAAGGCAAGAGCGGATTGAGCAAGAGGACAAAAATAAAAGAAGGCAAAAAAATAGCCACCGTCGCCACCACCGCCCCACCCGGCCCGCCAATTAAATAACCAATAAACGTTGCCGTCGAGAGGACCGGACCAGGAGTAAACTGCCCCACCGCAATCGCATCCAACAGTTGTTGACGGGTAAGCCAACCATAATCACGCACCAACCCCTCCAAAAAAGCCACCAGCACATAGCCACTACCAAACAAAACACTCCCGACTTTAAAAAAGAACCAACCCAAAGCCCCCAAAGAGACTGGGGTAGTAGTTTCAGCCTGTACCGCCACACCGGGTAAAAGTATCAGCACCGCCCGCGCCCCCAACCCTAGCCCTGCCACACCACCCACAAGGAGGACCAAAACCTCATTGAGACCCGCGAGAGAACCCAACAGTACCCCCAGCGCAATCCCGGCGAGAGACCAACTTTTCAAAGCCTTTTTGAGCAGACGCCACAGGGCGACCAAGACCACGGCTAGGATGACCGGCTTAATGCCCGCTAGCACCGGAGCCACTTGAGGGAGCGTTCCATAGGTCGTGTAAACCCAGGCGAGTCCTCCCGTCAGCAGTACCGCCGGGAGGATGAAGCAGACCCCCGCAACCCCCAGACCCATTTTTCCCGCCCGCTCGTAACCAATCTGGATCGCGAGCTCCGTGGAATTGGGACCGGGGATGAGGTTGACGGCTCCCACGAGGTCTAGAAATTGCGTTGGCGTCAGCCAGCCGCGCCGTTGGACGACTTCCTCTTCCATTAGGGCAATATGGGCCGCTGGCCCCCCAAAACCAATCACCCCCAACTTCAAAAAGAGCAGGGCTACTTCACCCAAGCGCGACATCCGTAGGTCCCGGCACAATAGTTTGATCCTAAGTGGGTCGGTCTAAAAAAATAGTAGGTGAATGGGTATGAAACCGGCTCTTGGTCAAGAAATAATTCTCAGTCTGAGCAACTTCCCACCTTTCAAGGGCGGCTGGGGGGCATTTTGAGAGCCATCTCGATCCGTTCGCCGATCCGCGCTTCAGCGTTAGGTTCCTGGAGCCAAATCACCTCGGGAGCTTGCTGGTTGCGGTAGAGCCAAGTGGCGATGAGGTGGAATTCGTCAAGCTGGTGTTGGGGGAGTCGGTACATGGGCGGACTGGGCGTTTGGTAGCGAGCAAGGGTGTGGCGGTGGGGCGGGGCGGTATAGGTCTGGGACTCCGCCAGCCGTCCCCCCTGAATCCAAAAAACCTGACATTCACCGGGCTTGGCACTGGGCTGAATCACACAGGCATCCAGGACGACTTGGTGCTTGCGCCACCGCTGATGGTCCACGAAATGCTGGAGCGTCCCCATCTGGTCGCGCCACCGTGCCGCCTGCTCGTAGTGTTCTTGGGCCGCCGCTTGGTCCATCCGCGCCGCCAACTGAGCAAATAGGTCCGGTACTGCCGCCCCAGTCAAAAGATTACGGACCTGCTCCAACCGTGCCCGGTAGTCATCGCTACTGATCCAGCCGCGACAGGGGGCACTGCAACGGTCCATCTGGTCCAAGAGACAGCCCTGCTGGATCGCCTCCAACCCCGCACAGGTCCGCAAACCCAGCAACACACTCAACTGTTTGACCATCCCCAGCAGATAAGGGCGGTCTCGGTACGGCCCGTAATACTCCGCGCCGTCCTCCGTCAGATTACGAGTCACCTCTAAGCGCGGGAAGGGATCACTCAGGTCCAGCCGCAAAAAAGGATAGTGCCGCCACCGCCGTTGGGCACGGTTGAAGGGAGGTAGGTGTTCTTTAATCAACCGATTCTCCAACAGGAGGGCGGCGAGTTCCGAGCCCGTGGTCTTGACTTGGACCGTCTGGGCCTCAAACTTGAGCCGTTCGGTCTGGGTAGAATGCCCCCCGCCCGCCCGCAGGTAGGAGCGCACCCGTTGCCGCAACCGGATCGATTTGCCCACATAGAGCAGACGGTCCCCGGCCCCATAAAAGAAATACACCCCAGGCAGGTCCGGTAACTGTTGCCATTGATCCAAGGGAACGCGCACCTAACGGGAAGTCCGTTTACGGCTATTGGCGACCGAGCCCACCAGCCCCAAGGCCAAAAAATTAGTAATCAGGGCTGAACGCCCAAAACTGACAAAGGGTAGAGGAATCCCTGTCACCGGAGCCAGACCGATATTCATGCCGATATTGACTACAGTTTGAAACAATAACACTGTGAAAATTCCAATCACAATGAGCGAACCAAAATCATCCCGGGCATTTTGGGCAATCACCAAACACCGCCATAATAACAACCCCAATACCCCCAGCAGGACTAAGGCCCCGACGAACCCCAACTCCTCACCAATCGCCGAAAAAATAAAGTCCGTATGCTGCTCCGGGATGAAATTAAGCTGCGTCTGAGTCCCCGCGAAAAGTCCGCGCCCCCAAAACTGCCCCGCGCCAATGGCCACCTGAGACTGAATAATGTGGTAACCCGCACCCAAGGGGTCCCGCGTCGGGTCCAAAAAGATAATCAAGCGCATCTGTTGGTAGGGCTGCAACAACTGCCAGAACCACTGCCCCAACCCCCCCGAAACCAGATTCCCCACCACCACTGTCAGCATCAAAGCCGGATTACGGTCCAAGGCCCGCCACGCAAGCACGCCCATCCCCCCTACCCAAGCCATCCAAAGCGGCACCCAAATACTAAAGAGAATCGCCGCTACCAGGGGTGAAACCAGAATCACTAGCCAACTCAGCCGCGCCCCGCCCCAAAAGACCATCGCCAGCGTAATCGCCCCAAAGACCAGAGCCGTTCCCAGGTCCGGTTGCTTAAAAACGAGCAAGGCCGGGAGCAAGACGATCCCCAACACCGGGAAAATATTGAGGAAACTCTTAATCGGGAACCGTTGCAAGTAGGCCGCCAGCGTCAGAATTACCGCCACCTTGGCAAACTCCGAGGGCTGGAAACTAAGCCCTCCCACCTCCAACCAACGCTGAGCACCCAGAGCCTCCCGCCCCGTAAAAACCACCAGCAATAACAAACCATTGGCAAACCCATAGAACCACCAAGCCCAGTTCAAGAGCAACAGATAGGGCAGACGGCCCATTAAGAGCGCAACCACCGTCATCCCCAGCCCCGTCATCAGTTGCGAGGAGAAATCTGCATAGCGCGGGTCCGTACTAAAAATCGCCGTTGCCCCCAGACCCAACAAAAAAAGCGGACACCCCAACAACAATAGGTCCGCCTCCCGTAAGCTCTGCCAGACGCGCTCCCACCCCTCAAAACGGCGACTGATCTCCACGGTCAAGAGCACCAACAAGTTTTCTCATGATAGACAGCAACTAGGCCCCTCCGCCCCACGTACTATCCCTTACCCAGAAATCGTGAGATATCCTCACAGAAAGGATGACAGCGGTGGGCATGGTAGAAAATCGGGCGGCGGTTGCATTGCGGTATGCCGACCTCGGCGAGGTGCGGCGCAATCAACGCTTAGTGCAACTGGTCTCGGCTTTAGCGGCTATACCTAGTCACAGTCTCCCACAAGCCGGGGGCACCTGGGCTGCCACCAAAGCCGCCTGTCGCCTGTGGGCTAATCCTACCGTCAGCGCACAGGCGATAGGTATCTGGCAACTTATGATCAAGAAAGTGAGTTAACAGGTTCCCATGGGTTTTCGGGTTTTATTCGTGCTCTTGGTCCTAGGCGGGTCCCTCCCTACCCAAGCCCACCAACTCAAGTCCGACGGGGATGTGGGGGCGTTGCTGCATATTGAGCCGGGCGATCAGCCCCAGGCCGGGGTCCCTCAGCAAGTCTGGTTCAATCTGGTCAAACGGGGCGGGACCAAGATTACCCCCGGTCAATGCAACTGCACCCTCACCCTCAATCAGGGTCCGCAGCGACTCTCCCAAACCGCCCTCAGTCTCGTCAATAAACGGCCCACCGCCCGAGTCACCTTCCCGAAACAGGGCCGCTACACCCTCGTCCTCACCGGGACTGCCAAGACCGCCGCCCTGCCCTTCCAGCCCTTTATCCTACGTTGGAACGTCCAAGTCTCGCGTTAAGGCTGCGTGGTAAGCTTTTGACGTTGCTGGTAATCATAATGAAACTCACTTTTTGTCTAATGGCTCTTTTTGCTGGTTTAGCGGTGGCAGCCCAGCCCCAGCCCAGCCCGCCTGATGCCCCGACGC
>NZ_JAAXLT010000177.1 GCF_013285555.1 Candidatus Cyanaurora vandensis
AAGCAGCTCTCGGCGACAGCATTAGCCCAGCCCTTCGCCCGAGGGCGCATCCGGTTGGTCAATCCGGCGTGTGCCAAGAAAGCTCGCAACGCCCCACTGACGGATGGGCAGCCACCGTCGGCGTGGAACATGAACCCCGCCTGCGCGGCAAGACGCTGGCCCAAAGCTGCTGGTCGCGCACTTATTACTAAATGAGAATCTCCACCAGTTCCGGTAATGACTTGCGGCGGATGTCCCGAAAAAGCACCCACATGGCATAGGAGGTACTTGAATAGCCCACCCGGATGTAATTGACAACACGCCGCATCAACCAAATATCGAGATAGGTGGCGGTGACAGCTAATTTACAGCGTACTGTTTCATCGTCATCGCTCGTCATTAATGGAGCAAGTAGGACTGTGACTTGCCATGTGAAATCGTTGTGGGCATTGTAATAGATGGCTTCCAGCCCTTTGGTGTAGGTGCGGCTAGCATCGAGAATATGATCAAACCCACCCGCGTCATTAACCAGTAGATGAAGTATGGTAGTCCCTCGTCTAAGTCCTTAATCAGCTCATTCTCCACAATGTCCTGGTATCGTTTGTACATGGTGCTGTTTTTGCCAGTTGGCAATCATGGTGGGATGGATTGGGTGCTCACGTGCTGCTTGGGCTGGGGTTTTTCCCGCTTCAAGCTCACGGACTACCTGGAGTTTGGAGTCAGCGGTAAACTTACGACGCTTCAAGGACATGGTAGCTGCCTGCTATCGGCTAGGGAAGCTTAACCACCTGTCTCAGTCAAGGGGTGCACTTCAAAGCGTCTATTGCGAGAATACTGGCATTTATGTAAATCTTTCAAAATAGTTAAGTACATTTTCAAGTTGGGAGCGACTATGGGCAAATTTAGTTTTCCAAAGTTGGATGGGTACAAAAATCTTTTTACTCTCAATTAAACTTGCTATAGCAGTAACTGCTACTAAAAATAATTACGAGTAAACCTGTTACTCGCAGCCAGGAGAAGGTTTTGTCGAGCTTTGGAGCGGGGCTCCCGATGCTGATGGGCTGTGTAAGGAGTCGCTGAGCTTCATTTAATGCATCAAAGCCTAAAGCCTGTGGGGAGCCCTTAGCTAACCATCTGCATTGGCTACAAACGTGACCATCTGCGGTAAGAGGGGCAGACAGGGGGCTGCTGCGCTGGGGGCAGGTAGTAGGCATTTGTGGACCTTCCTGTGCATATTTGCTATGCAAGCTGGGGAAGAATTACCCCTCATCAAATCCTAAGCTGTAGTACGCGTAGCAACAGAGGGAACTTGAGATGCATAATTACTCTACTCCTGCTCTGAGGGGAACATCTTTAACTAACGAAGAAACCATGTACCTAGCCCAAAGCTCTTTAACCCTTTCTACAGCGAGTTCCGCTTACAGCCAACAGAGGGTTTTAAGGAGTTGCTTGACTTGTTAAGATAACGCCCATGGGTACTTTTTTTTGGCGGCCCCTCCTGCTGATGGCGGTGGTGACTTGTCCTGTTGTTGCAAAAGAGATTCAGATTCCCTTGGGGGGTCAGGCTGACCGGATTGCGGTGGCGGGGAACACCGTCTTAGTGGGCGTGGTGGATGACCAGAGTTTGGTCGTCGTGGACCTCCTGCTCAATCAGGTCAAACAGCGTATTCCCCTGGGTTTTGAACCCCTAGTCGTGGTCTATAACCCCAAGACCCAATTCGCCTATGTGGGCGGAGCGGCCCAGAGTAGTCTAGCGGTGATAGACCTCCAGAAGAACGCCATTGTTGCTGATATTGATCTAGGCGCAGGGGTCTACGACTTGGCCCTTGATGTTGCCCGTCAACGGCTCATCGCCACCCATCCAGTCCAACAGCGGGTCTCTCTTGTCAACCTCAAGACCCAGCAGGTCCGCCGTGTCGAGCTACCCCAACCGGCCTTGGCCTGCGGAGTAATCACTAAAACTGGGACGGTGGTGGTGAGCCTGAGCCGGGGTCCCCTCGGACTTGTCCTAATTGACCCTGACACGGGGGAAGCTTTGGCCCAACTGCCCAGCGGCAACGGTACAGAGGACATCGTCATTGATGATCCCCGCAACCGCGCTATTTTGCTCAATGCCGGGAGTGAAGACCTCTCTGTGGTGCCCCTGACCCTGGGGGCCAAGGCCCGGACAATTGGACTCGATTGGAAACCCACCCGCCTCGCCCTTTCCGCCGATGGCAACTTGGCCTACGTCACTTCCCGTGACCATGACCGCCTCCAGATCGTTGACCTGACCCAGGGCCGGGTCATAGAGACCCACAGTCTAGACCGCCAGCCCACCGGGATTGCCCTTCTAGAGAATGGTTCCTATATCGTTGTGGAAGCTGGGGCGCAGACCCTGCACTGGAACCAGACCCCACTGACCCTGAGCCCGCCCGTTTTAGCGCGGGGCAGTGCCATCGCCGGGGTGGTAAAAGACCTCGCTGGGAAACCCGTTACCGCCGGAGATCTGCAAGTACAGGGCCGGACAGTCAAAATTCTGCCCGATGGTTCTTTCGTCGTGCCCCGACTGCCAGCAGGCAAATACGAACTCATCTTCAAAGTCCCCGGTTTTCCCGACCTCAAAGTACCTGTACAGACCCGTGAAGGCTACGTGCGGACCCAGGAAATCCAACTCCCGCCCCGGCTGGAACTGACCAATGCTCTGGGCATCGGTTTCTTACCTGCTCCGCCGCTCTACTCGGACCTTTTGGCCCGCCGCATCATCGAACAGGCCGCTCCCCAAATGCCCGAACGTCCTCTCAAACTCCTCAAAGGTCCCCTCGGTCCTGCCCCCGAGTTTAAACAGTTTGCCGCTCTATTAAAGGATCTCACGTTCTTGGACCGAGACGGACGCTTCACGGCTGACCTAGAGCAACTCAAAGCCATGGGGCGTACCCTAAACCTCCGCCATCTGGTCATCACCGAGGTCCAGTCCAGCCGGGGTTACGACACCCGTGGCAATCCCCTATTAAATAGCCTGTTGAAATTCTTTGTCCCCTTCGTGCCCTTTGACATCCCCAATCCCTCCCCGAATCAGTTGCGGACCCAGGGCCTTGCGGTTATCGTGGACCTGCTCAAGGCGCGGGTGGGCGATAAAGCAGTATTTTGGCAGTCCAACACCGGGGATGATACCGGCGGCGAACCTCTTTTTGAAGAAGCCGCTGATGGGCTATTTCGTCAAGAGATCCTGCGCTTGGGAGATGATATCCTCCGTCAGTGGCAACAAAAGGAACCTTTCAAAATTTAAATGGCTACCCGTCCGTAGTGGGCTGTGGGTTCTCCCGCCAACCATGCCCACAGTTGGTCGCCATAGCTAAAATGCCACCACTCATGGGGGTGACGCTGGAATCCAGCTTGGATCATGGCTTGATTGAGCTGTTCCCGGTTGGCTTGGAAGGGCACGGGTTGACCCTGGAAGTAATCAGGGTAGGAGCGTGCCGAGACCTCATCAATGGGCGAGCCCATGGGTACAGGTCCCGTAATGGTCACTAAAGTCAGGTCTACGGCTCCCCCAGTGCTGTGGGGCGGTGGGGCCGCTGGGTCCAAGCTGGGGGCTGCCCAAAATCGTTCTACCTCCCGATACAAGTCCGCCACCGGTCGCGTCGGGTATTGACGAACTAAATCTTGAAAAGTCCACGTCACCATAAATTGTTGGACGGTCAAGGGACGATAGCCGTCAAAAATCTGGAGTCCTAGGCCCTGGGGTTGTAACCGTTGTTGGGCAAGTTCCAGACGGGCTACCACCCCGGAACGCAATTGGAAGGGTGAGGCATCGCCGTAGGGCGCACCGAGGGCTTGGTAAGGATGGGGCTGGATTCGTTCTAGCGTAATGGGGAGGGGTACCAATGGTTCACCACACTCCAGAATCGGGATTTGCTGGTAGGGCTTCAAATGCGCTGACCGGCTAGGTTGCGTTGCCGCAGTTCCATACCACCGGGTTGATTGGGGTAACGGATACGGCGGTGATTGGTTTCTTTCCAGACCTTAATAAAAGTGTTGCCGATAGTATCAAGTTCGCTCTCATCTAAACCCGAGTCCACCAACTGGCCCTCGTCCCAGCGAGCTTGAAGGATACGCCGGACCATAGCGAAAGCTTCCGCGCTCCCCGTGTTGTTGAGGGAACGCAACGCTGCTTCACAGGCATCCGCAAGCATAACCAGTCCCGTCTCCCGGGATTGGGGCATGGGGCCCATGTACCGGAAATCCTCTTCCCGCACGGGTTCTGAACCCTGACGGGCCTGATGATAGAAGTAAGCAATCAAGATAGTGCCCTGATGTTCGGGGATGAAGTCCTGAATCACGCCGGGGAGTTTGTACTGTTTGGCTAACTTCAGGCCATCGCGCACATGGTCCCGGATAATTTGAGCCGACCGCCAGGGGTCATCCATCTGGTCATGGGGATTGGGTAGGCCCATTTGGTTCTCAATAAAGTATTGGGGCCGTTTCATCTTGCCGATGTCGTGATACAGCGTTCCCACCCGCACGAGGTCAGCGTTATCTCCTAAAGCTTGGGCGGCGGCGGTTGCCAAGTTCGCGACAAAAAGCGTGTGCTGGTAGGTGCCTGGAGCCTCGGTGACGAGTTTCTTCAAGAGTCCGGTATTGGGATTAGATAGCTCCGCCAACCGTACTGGCGTAACTACATCAAAAATCGTCTCTAAATAGGGACTAAGACCCAAGGCGACAATACTCCAGAGCAAGCCCCCGGCTACGTAATAGGCAAAGGGCCACCAACCCGCCCCGCCCCAACCGCTCAACATCAAGACTAGATAGGCCGACCCCTGGACCAAAGCTACACCCAGCCCCGCCAGAGCAATCTGAGCCCGTGAACGCACCCGGTCCACCAAGACTGTTGCCACTACACCTCCACACACGAGCGGGATGAGCGCAATTAGAGGATGGGTGAGACTCCAACCATAGAGTAGGGGCGGCAATAGACAGAGCATAGTCAACAGTCCGACCCGCGACCCGTAATAGTTCCCAGCCAATAAGCCCAGCAGGACTAGAGGAATGAACTCAGCCCAACCGCCAGGGAGTAAGGTTCCCACCAGAGCCGTTAGGGTCGTCAGGACCACCAGGACCCCCAAATCCTTGGGCAATAAGTCCACCTGGAGTAGCCGTTGACCCAGCCGGAAGACGAGCATCATCAAGACCATCAGACCGGCAAGCGTGCCTAGGCCCGACCAGTTAATACCCCGTGCCGTCAAGCCCAGTTGGTCCAGGATATGAAACAGGCGCGGGGTCACGAGTTGACCAGCCTGAACAAGCAGTTGACCTTGGCGGATGGGGAAGGTAACTGGGCTGACAGATTGGGCCTTATCATCGGCGGCAATCAAAGAAGCCAAGCGGTCTACACGCAAGTTTGGCTCAAGGACCGTGACAACAAGTTCGCGCACCAACTGCCGACTTACCCCATTGAGCGTGGGGTCAATCAGCGCATCCACGCCTTGACGGGTCAACTCCTCAGGTAAGCCGGGGATAATCGCGATGGCAATGCGTTGGCGGCAAACCTCCAGACTCTCTCGGCGGACGCGTTGCCACTGCATCATCGTCAGTTCTAGGGCCGGACGATAAAGTTGGGGGACTGTTTCGAGGACCTTGCGACCCGTCTGGTAACGGATACGGGCCGCCTCAATCTGGTTGACCACTCCGTTTACCACTGGGGCTGGTCGGGTACTGGCCCACTGTTGGAGGGGATGGGCATTGGGTACTATAGTTTTTCGGCTTAGAAGTTGAGCTTTGAGTAGGGTCCAGGCTGGGCTAGCAAGTTGACGAAGTTGCTGCTGCTCCGGGGTACTAAGCCAAGCGGGATTGAGGTAGGGCAAGGGGCCGAGGGTAGCAAACAGACGGTCTCCTTCTTGTAATTGGTCCCTCAACCGCTGAACCATCCGGGCATCCCGCCCGTCCATGACTTGGAAGATCTGAATACTCTGCTGCCGCGCATTTTCGCGGGCGACCTGGGTGGCCTCTTGGTCAATGACCACTGCATCCTGGGGCGCATAAAGTGTGGTAGGAGATGTACTCCCGATGTTGAGCTGAGGTTGGTTGTAAAGCTGGAACCCCAGAGCGACGAGCAAAAGCATGAATCCGAGGCAAGCCACCCCGAACTTTCGCCACCGGCACTGCCAAGTCTTACTTTTAGCGTGAATCATGCGTATTGGCCGGAGTCGGCATTCACTATCTTAATGCACCAGACCACGCCCACTCGCGAACCGCTAAGTTAGGGGAGAGAATTACAGAATTGCATGGAATTATACCGAGATTGGCTCCGGCCCCTTATTTTTGCAACTGACCCAGAGTGGGTCCACGGACAGAGTTTAAACTGGCTAGAACGGTTAGGGCCGTTTGAGAAATTAGTGGCGAGTCAATGTTGTCACCAGGACCTCCGTTTAGCTCAACGGTTGTGGGGACTGGATTTTGGTAATCCGGTGGGGCTAGCAGCGGGGTTGGATAAAGCAGGCCAAGGCATCGGGATGTGGGGAGCGTTAGGCTTTGGTTGGGCGGAAGTGGGCACAGTAACGCGCCATCCCCAACCGGGCAACCCCGCACCGCGCCTGTTTCGTCTGCCGGAGGACCGGGCGATCATCAATCGGATGGGGTTCAATAATCCCGGCGCGGTGGCCTTGGCCCAACGCCTACAACAGATTAAGTCAGCCGTGCCCCTCGGGATTAACCTGGGTAAATCGAAAATCACCGAACTCGCCCTCAGTGCGGCGGACTATCAGTTCAGTTTCGAGTGTCTTTACCCATTTGGCGATTACTTCGTCGTCAATGTCAGTTCGCCCAATACCCCCGGTCTGCGGGAATTACAACAGGCACGGTACCTACGCGAAATTTTTGCTCATCTCCAAGGGGTCAATCCTGCTCAAAAACCGCTCTTGGTGAAGATTGCTCCAGACTTAAGTGAGGATGACCTCAGCGATATTGTAGAACTGGTTTTAGAGTTCAAGTTGGCGGGCATTATCGCCACGAATACGACAGTTACGCGCCCAGACTTGTACAGCCACCACCGCCAAGAGTCGGGGGGGTTAAGCGGGGAACCCCTCAAAGCCCCTGCTACCGCTGTCCTCAATACCCTCTGGCGGTTGAGTGAGGGCCGGATTCCCCTTGTTGGCGTAGGCGGAATTAGTACGGCTGAGGATGCCTGGGAGCGAATTATTCACGGCGCGAGTCTACTGCAACTTTATACTGGCTGGGTCTACGAGGGGCCTCTAGTCGTGAAGCGGATATTGCAGGGCCTGAGCGAACGTTGCAATCAGTACCAGCTAGGTTCTCTGACAGAGGCCATTGGCTTAGCTCATCGCTAGTGCTTGTGTACCTGACGCTCGACCCGGAAACCCCGCCGTAAATAGTTCGACAAAGCATAGAGACCATCAGTGCTAAGGGTACTGACCCGGACTTGCAGGCAACCCAGATCCCAAGCTGACTGGATAGCAAGACTCAATAGATGCTTGCCCATCCCACGGCCCTCATAACCTGGAAACAAACCTAGATAGATAATTTGACCCGATGCTCCAGCCTCAGCCTTGAGTTCCACATACCCACACAACACATCCGTCCAATAACTACCCCATAAATACAGTCCAGGCCGCGCTAGATAGCCGCCTAACTGTTGATCTGTCCACGGCGTACGGTCAAACCAACCGTAGGGCGTGCCGACCATGGCATAGAGGTGACGATATTCAGAGGGAGTAAGTTGGAGCGGTGCTGTTTTAAAAACATCCACCATCAACCAAGCTGGTCGAAAATCTCCAGGGTCCAAGACCAAGGAGGTTTGGACCACAACCACTAATCCACCAGTTCAATAATCGCCATCGGGGTTGCATCGCCACGACGGGACAGCGTCCGCACGATCCGGGTGTAGCCCCCCGAGCGATTCCCGTAGCGGCCCTGCACTGCATCGAAAAGACCCTTGGTCACGGCATCATCGTAGACGTAGCCCGCGACTTGACGGCGGGCAGCGAGGGTCCCAGCTTTCGCCAGGGTGATCATGTGCTCTACTTCCGAACGCAAAACCTTGGCCTTGGTCAGGGTAGTGGTGATGCGTCCGTAGGTCAGAAGTTGGGTGGTTAAGGCCCGCAACAGGGCTTTGCGTTGGTCGGCGGGGCGGCCTAAGCGTTTTACAGCGCGGCGATGTCTCACGGGATAATCCTCACGGGGCTAGGAGCGGACAGGACGTTCTTTGGGGAGGGTCATCCCCAATTTATCGTGCAGGGCTTCAATAACTTCTTCGGCGGACTTCTGACCGAAGTTCTTAATCTCTAAGAGGTCCTCTTCAGTAAATTGCAACAGGTCCGCCACATAGTTGATTTGGGCGCGTTTGAGGCAGTTATAGGCACGAACCGAGAGTTGCAATTCTTCAATGGCAATCTGGGCGGTTTTGTCCTGGGTCGGTTTACTGGTCTCGACCATCGCCTCGAAGGTGATTTCCTGGAGAGGCTTCAGGAGGTCCACCAAGATCCGGGCCGCCTGAGAAAGGGATTCCTGGGGGGTAATCGAACCATTAGTCCAAATTTCTAGAGTCAGACGGTCCTTGTCTAGGGTCTCACCAACCAAAGCGGCATCCACGGTGTAATTCACCTTCCGCACGGGCATGAAGACTGCATCTAAGGCCAGATAATCCACTGAGACTGTATCAGCATTGTTGGTGCGGTCCACTGCCCGGTAGCCCTTACCACGCTCAATCTGGAATTCCATCTCCAGTTGGGCCCCGTCCGAGAGATGGGCAATCGGATGGTAGGGATTAACGACCTCGAGTTCCGAGGGCAATTCCAGATCCGCCGCTGTCACAATCTTTGGACCCGTAATCGCTAAACGCCCGACCTGCAGATCACTGGTGTAACTGCGGACCACCAACTCTTTCATGTTGAGCAGGATATCGAGTACGTCTTCGCGTACACCGGGCAGGGTGGCAAATTCATGGTTGACCCCTGTAATCCGCACCGCCGTGACCGAAGAGCCTTCCAGGTTAGACAGTAGAACCCGGCGTAGGGCATTGCCTAGGGTCGTTCCCTGGCCCCGGTCCAACGGTTCCATTACAAACCGTCCGTACTGAGTCCAATCTTTTTCCGCCCGAGATTCCACACATTCAATCGTGTACGCTGCCATTCTGCCTCCTAGAGAAACCACCGCTATCCCTAGCGCGAATAGAACTCAACAATCAGCAATTCCTGAACGGGTGTATCAATGTCTTCTCGCTCCGGTAAGCCAACCATACTGCCTTGGATGGTCGCCCGGTCAGCTAGCAACCACTTGGGTGCGGTCGGATTACTGACCACTTCCAGGTTTGTCAATAGGAATTCTTTGGAAGCGGGCATCGCCGTCACCATGTCCCCAGTTCTGACGCGGTAGCTCGGGATGGTTACACGCTGTCCATTTACGGCAAAGTGACCATGGTTGACCCACTGACGGGCCTGTTGACGCGAGAGGGCGAAGCCCATGCGGTAGACCACGTTATCGAGCCGACGTTCAAGTAACTGCATGAAGGTGGCCCCGGTGTTACCCTTGGTCCGACCCGCATCGGCAAAGGTGCGCCGGAACTGCTTCTCGGTCATCCCGTAGCTCCAACGGGCTTTTTGTTTCTCTTTGAGTCGGATGGCGTACTCACTGAGCTTGATGCGGTTCTGTCCGTGCTGACCAGGGCGGAAGTTACGCTTCTCAATCGCACATTTGGGCGAAGTACAGCGGGTACCTTTCAAGTAGAGCTTGAGGCCAGAGGTACGGCAAAGTTTACAACGGGGACCTGTGTAACGCGACATGGTTGGGGCCTGTAGTTAGACGCGACGACGCTTGGGCGGACGGACACCATTGTGGGGAATGGGAGTCACATCTCGAATCAGGGTAATTTCAAGGCCAGAGGACTGGAGGGCACGGATCGCGGTTTCGCGCCCTGCTCCCGGACCTGTGACCAACACTTCAATCTGGCGCATACCGTTCTCGGTAGCGCGGCGAGCAACCACTTCAGCGGCCTGTTGAGCGGCAAAAGGAGTACCTTTTTTGGCTCCCTTAAACCCACTCGAACCCGCCGAGGCCCAGGCAATGACGCCGCCCTGGGAGTCCGCCACCGTGACGATGGTGTTATTGAAGGTGGATTGGATGTAAGCAATGCCGTTGGGGACGTTGCGTTTGACTTTTTTCTTGCCTTTATTGGCAGATGGTTGAGCCATGGTTGGTTACTTCTTCGCTGCGGGTTTCTTCTTGCCAGCCACGGTACGCCGGGTGGTGCCGCGCCGGGTGCGGGCATTGGTCTTAGTCCGTTGACCACGCACCGGGAGGCCGAGGCGGTGACGACGGCCCCGCAGACACCCGATGTCCATCAGGCGTTTGATGTTCATCCCCTCGACGCGGCGCAGGTCACCCTCTACGGTGTAGGCTTCGAGGGCCTCGCGTAGAGTCTTGACCTGGGTCTCGGTAAGGTTACGAGTACGAATACTCGGGTCAATCCCAGCGTTAGCCAGGAGTTCTTGAGACCGGGCGAGCCCGATCCCGTAGATGTAGGTCAGCGAGATTTCAATGCGTTTCTCGCGTGGGATATCAACACCAGCCATACGTGCCATCAACGACCCTCAAAATCAACCCTGACGTTGCTTGTGCTTGGCATTCGAGCAGATCACGAGGACCCGGCCCTTGCGGCGGATGACCCGGCATTTTTCGCAAATGCACTTGACCGATGAACGAACCTTCATAGTAACGCTCTTGCAGAATTAAGCAGCAAATAACAAGTATACAGAGTCTTTTAAATTGAGTCAAGATTTGTTTAAACTCTGTACTACGGCCCCGAGAGCTTGCACCCAATTAGGTCGGTCCAGGTTACCCAAACCAATCCGTAGAGCGGGGTAATTGCCAAAACAGGTCCCTGGCACGACGACGAATCCCTGCTGCCATAGCTGTTTACAGGTTGTAGCCGGGGTAGCGCACCGGACCCAGGCCATCGCCCCGCCTTGGCGTTGCGGGATGCGGGGTAATAGAGCTGAGGCTTGCTGGCGAGCCTGTTGGTAATCCTGGTAACGGCAGGGCCACAGTTGTTCCCAACGGCCTAATACCTGGAGAGCTAGGGCCTGACTGGGTTGTGCCGGACTAATGGTCAGGTAATCTTTAATCCGGCGACATCGCTGCAACAGGTCAGGGGGTCCTGAAACCCAACCAATTCGTAACCCCGGTAGTCCCAGAGACTTGGCAAAACTGTCAGTGACGACCACCCGTTTGCCGCCCAAAGTTGCAACGGAAGGCTGACGGGCGGGACCACCGGGTTGCAAGTCGCGGTAAACCTCATCCACCAAGACCCAACAGCCCTCACGGTCCGCCCAAGTTAAGACCGCTTGGAGCCACGTCCAGTCAAACCGCTTCCCCGTGGGGTTGTGGGGATGATTCAAGATCAAGAGTCGGGGCGTGCGTCCTTTTGATAAAAAATCCAAATCTGGCGCGAGTTCTCCTTCGCCAAACATCTCGGTATTGCTGAGGGGCCATAGCTGTACCCCGCACCCCAAAAACCGGGGCCACGCACTGAACTGTTGGTAGCCGGGCGTGAAGGTTACAACTTGGTCTCCTGCTTGGAGAAGAGCAGTCATCACCAGCAGATTGGCTTCAATTGCGCCCTGGGTGACGAGAATTCGGTCTGGGTCAGGGATAGGATAACGCTGGGCCAAGACCGTCCGTAACGCTAAACTCCCGCTCAATTCGCCGTAACCTAAATTCAAATGCGTAAGGTCTAGCGTCAAGCCCAACTGCTCCCCAGTACAAGCCCCCATCCCCGTCGTGCTGAAATCCCAACGAGCCGGATGTTCTGCTAACCAACCTTCAAGATGGAAGGGTTCAAGGGGCATGGCTGGGCGGGTGTAACCCAATCAGGGCATCGTAGGTAAAGCTCTGCCAATTTAAATCCAAGCCATGAACCGCACCCTTAGCCATTAAAAGTTCCTGCTGACTCCAGTACGCCCGTTCATAGTGGTACCAGGGAATGTTAGGCCAGAGATGGTGAGCCAAGTGGTAATTCTGTCCGAAAACCAGCCAATTGAGCCAACGACTGGGATACACACGGGTATTGGTCCAACGGTCCTGACTAATAAAAGGACGGTGGGGTAAATAATCGAAAATAATCCCGACCAGTAACCCCGCCACCCCCGCCGGGGTAATCCATAGATTCATGCAGTACCCGAAATACTCCGGTCCCAACTGCCAGCACACCCACAACAGCCCGACCTGGGCACTCCGGTCAGCAACCCAGCCCCACAGGTCATGTCCGCGCCAGAGCCGATGCTTAAAGAAAAACACCTCATGCCACTCAAACCGAACCGGGATTAGCCAGAGCGGTCCACCCGTAGACACAAAATGGTCCGGGTCCTTAGTGGGATGGTTGACATGGGCATGGTGTTCCGCATGAACACGCAGAAAAACTGGATAGGTGAAGCCCTGGAGGACCGCCGCTAGATGACCCAGGAGCCGATTGAGCCAGGGGGTCCGGTGGGCTGTGCCATGGGAACTGTCATGGAGGACCACCGCTAGGGCAAACACGCCCCCGGTATTCAATAAAAAGGGCACCCACAGAGGCCAACCCCAACCCAAACTCCCCACTAACCCCAGCATGAACAGGACAATCACCGCCAAAAAAAGCGCGAGGGTGGGGCTAAAAACGCCCTGGGGGGGACCCATCAAGGCACGCAAGGGGACCATCGGTCTCGGCAAGACTCCGTCTCACAGCCTAGCAGACCACGGCAGCCTAGGAACGCTGGGCAGCGAGCAGTTGTGCGGTTTGCCACAAGGCAACGAGCAGGGCTCCCACTGCCCCCGGTAGCACCGTCAGAAATACGCCCTCCTGGGCCCCTGAGTCCTGGGTCAACCAGAGGCCCGTGAGCAAGACTTCTATGAATTCATCGTCGGCTTGACCCATGGGCAAGTCGAGACTTTTTACCCCAGCGAGGGCCTGGGGAAGCAGCAGGGCGCGGTGCCCGGTTGGATCTAGAGGGGTTGGCCTAGGCGTACGGCGAGGACAGCCCGCTGGGCCACCACTTTTTCGACGGCCTTATTTAGACGGGTCAAGGTAATGCTGTGCTGGGCGGTATAGATGACTTTCAACATCCTCTACTGAGCTAGGGCCACACTGACAAAAGACTGGTCAGCTACCCGATGGACTTCGATGGCAGCAGGTAGTTGAGAGAGGACTTTTTCATCTACGGCGGTCATGGTAATTGTCGCTTCACCCAGACATTGGGTGAGTAATTTAGTGAGTTCCGGGGCGGTCAGTCCCAACTGTTCACGGACCAGAGATAGGGGTAAGTAGGGGTAGCCGAAGCGTTCCCGGTGGCTCTCCATCAATTTCTTGAGTCGCTTGAGAAATTCAGTTTTAGGCATGAAGGTTTCCTAGATGCACGTGATGACTGCCCCCCTGGATCGTCCGCACCAACTCTCCGGCAATCGTTACCCCTTCACGGCCTAGGCTCTCCATGGCCCAGACTACGCTATCGAGCACCCGACTCCCCGCTTGGATGACCGTCCCGTCGCCAATGCAACTGTAGCCCAACACCTGTGCGCCGCTCTGGACATAGCAGTTCTTCCCAATCAGAGCGTTGCTGGAGATAATCGCGCCCGGTTCAATAATGGTGTCCGCTCCTTGACGCGGGAAATGGCTGGGTTGTGTCAACAAGTCCCAATGGGTGTAGAGGTACTGGGCTAAAGTCCCCGCATCCGACCAGTAGGCCCCGGTCTCCAAAGCATAGAGGGGTAGGTGCCGCGCCAGCATTAGAGGGAACAGGTCTTTGCCGAAATCAAAGAAGTTACCCGCCGGAATCAAATTGAAGACCTCCGGCTCTAGCACGTAGATCCCGGTGTTGACGAGTCGAGATTTCGCCTGCTCCCGCGCTGGCTTCTCCTGGAAAGACTGCACCCGGCCTAGTGCGTCCTGCACGACAACCCCGAACCGGGCCGGGTCGCCCACTTCTTTGAGGGCCATCGTCGCCATGGCGCCGCGCTCGCGGTGAAATTCAATTAACCGCGTCAAGTCTAGATTGGTCACGAGGTCGCCCGAAAGGACCACAAAAGTTCCCTGGCTCAAAAAATCCGCTTGACGACGCACTCCCCCAGCTGTACCCAACAACTGTTCTTCCCAAGAATACTGGAGGGGGACCGCCGTACCCGCCCCAAAATATTGTTCAATCTGTGCGCCGCGATAGTGCAAATTCACCACGGCTTGCTCGATTCCATGAACGGCACATAACGCCAGGACACTCGCCATCACGGGCTGGTTCATCACCGGAATTAAGGGCTTGGGAATCTCATCAGTGAAAGGCCGCAGGCGGGTACCCTTCCCAGCAGCAAGAATAAAAGCCTTCATGGGCAACTCCTCTTGTTCCAGTCCATCATTCCATCTCCCGATCCGGTTTCTTGAGCGTAATCGAACCGAATTCATCGGCATGGGGTAGGATATCTTTACGAAAAATCTGGGCCGCACGGGGTAAGTAGCGATTGGGGTCCACCAGTAAAGTGATACTACGCCGCATCGCTAAACCCTGGACTACCACTTTACGCAAAATCCCTAGCTGTAATTCTTTGTCAATCGCTGTAGTTGAAACGAAAGCCACGCCCAACCCCGCCTGGACCGCTGTTTTAATCGCCTCAATTGAACTCAACTCCATCTCAATCTGCAACACCTGGGTATCTACCCCAGCCTGTTTCAAAACCTCATCCACGACTTTGCGGGTGGTCGAACCTGGATCGAGGGCAATAAACTTAAGACCATAGAGGTCTTCTTTAGTCACTTGGGCACGGTTGTTAAGTTCATGGTCCGCCGAGACCACCAAGGCTAAGGCATCCTCGGCAAAGGGGACTACCTCTAACCGTTCCTCCAGTTCATCGGGTACCTCGCCGCCCACGATCCCCAGATCAAAGCGGCCTTCTGCCACCCCAAAGGCCGTACGCCGCGTTGAAAGGACGTGTAGCTGCACCGTTACTTGCGGGAATTGGGCACGAAACAAGCCAATCAGACGCGGCATCAAGTAGGTGCCCGTGGTTTGAGAAGCCCCGATGGTCAAGCTCCCGCCATGTAAACGGTCCAAATCTTCAATCGCCCGCCGTGCTTCTTCTGCTAGGGTCAGCAGCCGTTGAGCATAGTCCAGGAGTAACTTCCCCGCCTGGGTCAACTCGGCTTTGCGGCCCGCCCGGTTAAAAATAGGCACTCCCAAGGTACGTTCCAAGTTCTGGATTTGTAGACTCACGGCGGGTTGCGAGATATACATTATCTCAGCGGCCCGCTTGAAACTGCCCTGCTCCACAATCGCCTGAAGGATACGCAATTGCTCCAGGTTGAAGGACATGTATAATAATTTCCTATGTGAGTGTGGTGTATTGTAGCAAAAAATGTATCAGTTCCTGCTTCACATCGACTTTTGGGCCAACTTAGTCAGAACTTTCTCGTACTGACTGAGGATGCGTTCACGGCTGTACTGCTCGGCACGCAAGCGAGCGTGAACCGATTTTTGTTGTAGGTCGGCAATCGTGATTGTTTTGAGGACATGGGCTAAGCCCTTTTGGTCAGAGACGACCCAGCCGTAACCCCCGGCGATAATCTCTTGGGCCAAGGGCGTACCTAATTCACAAAAAGCGAGAACGGGTACTCCAGCGACCAAGGCCGAGAGTAATTTACTGGGTAGAAATGAGGCTCCAGACCCAGCTTTTTGGGTAATGAGCATCAGGGGCATCTCTAACAGCGATTGACAGTAGGCATCTTCTTCCAATAAGTCCGCCAGTTGGACCCGTGGGCCGGGTTGGAACCACTGCGCCAAGTCGCGCTTCGCCGCGCCCTCTCCTCGAATAATCAGGGTCCAGCCCTGGTGGTGGTCCCGAAAAATCTCCAGGAAATCCCCCAAGCCCTGCTTGACGCCCAGGTTCCCCGAGTAGGTAATCGTCTGGGTTTGCCACTGCCGCACGACTTGGTCGCGGTAACGGTCAATTCCCATCTGTAAAGAAGCGTGAATCCAGTTAGGAAGCTCCAGAACCGGGCAGGGAGAAGGAACTTTTTGTTTGGCCCGCGTGACCATCTGGGGAGAGATGCTGCTGACCGCGTTAAAATGACCTAAGGCCCACCGCTCGACGAGGGGCAGGATTTGGGCTAATAGGGGGACTTTGAGCATCCCTAACTCCAATGCCGCATCTACTACAAAGTCTTGAATCATCAACATCCGGGGCGTGTGTCCCAACCAGAGTCGAAAGGCGAGACAGGTCCCCAGAGTGGGATAGGCCGTCAATGCTACCGTCGGTCTAAGTTCAGTCCAGGGAATCGTCCTACCAATGTTGAATAAAAAGGATAGGTCCGACAAAATACGTTTCACCCCAGACGGCTGCTGAGGGATGTACATACGGACGCGATGGATTGTGATACCTTCCCAATCCTCGACCCGGTAAGCCACTCCCCGGTCCTGGGGGTAGTACTGCCAGCGCGGATAAAAAGGAAAAGAAGTCACGACTGTCACGCGGTGGCCCCGTTCCTTGAGATAACGAGCCAAATCGCTATAGAGCGCGCACCCTCCCAATTCATCGGGCCAAAACACCGGAAAAAGTAACAGGATGTGCATTAGCTCCGGGCTTGCTTGCGTTGAAAAGCCTCAATTATCATACGTAGCCAGGTAAACCGTTTAGCAAGAACCCGCAGCGGTGGACTGCTCTTGAGCAAGGTGACATTATTGTTATGACGGCGGTACAGGGTCAGAGGTTCAGGCAAAAAGACGACCTCCCCCACGACCTGACAGACTAGCCCCAGCCACTCATCGTGCATCGGGATGTAATCCGGGAAGGGTAGATAATAGGGTTTAGCGCGGGCCGTAATCGCCATACAACAGCCCAAATAGGTATTTTTAATTAGATTACGGATGACGCCGGGGCCACTCTGCCGAAACTGAAAAAAAGATGGGTACAACACCTGTTCCTCAGCGTTGATGACCGTGGCATCACAGACCACTGCCAAACAACCTGGACGCACCAAGGCCGCTGTCATCCGCTTCACTCGCTCCGGCAGCCATACATCGTCTTGGTCCGCCAAAAAAATAATCTCTCCGGTCGCCTCCTGGAGTGCCCGCTCAAACGTACGGACCACACCCCGATTCTGGGAATTTTTCAGAATACGAATCCTGGGGTCTTGAAAATCCCGCAAGATTGTAAGCGAATCGTCCCGTGAACCGTCATCCACCACCACCACTTCGTCTTGAGGTCCGAGTTGGACCAAAATCGAGTGCATTTGAGGCTGGAGATAACGACTGCCGTTGTAGACCGCCATGCACACAGAAACTTTACCCATCTCACCACCGTGGGCGTAGGTTTTGGTAGATGCCACCCAGGGCCCAAGCCATGATCAAGGGTACCACTGTCCCGGTGAAGGAAACCATATTATCGAAAATACTCAATAAAACAACCGTGTTCAACAATGCTAACCCCGATACATAAAACGGATTATCCGGCCTAAAAAATTTTAAGAAGAAACCCAAGAAAGCCATCAAGTAAATAAACATCAACCCCGGCCCGAGCCAATCCAAGAAGATATAGGGCACGACATAGGTAGTCCCTGTAGTTAGGGCTGAGGTAATGAGTCGAGGCTGGGGAATTTTGGGGTTGAGGGCACGAATAATATATTTACCAACAAAGAGCGGGATCACGGTGCTTGTTGCTAAAGCCACGCCAAAATCACGGATGCCCACGGTCTCACTACGACGGGCATTGAGTTGAAAATTTGCCATGGGTGAAGTGATATAAATATAGCTCCAGTAATATTCCTTGGGAATCAGTGACTCAGTAAAGGCTGGGGTAGCACCCGTAACATCGAGTAAAAAATTGTCATCCCCTGTCCGTAGGTTCCCTGACAGACCAAATACATACGCTGCTCCCAAAACGGCTACGGTCGCTCCCGAAATTGTGCGCCAAGATAAACTCTTTAGATGAAAAAAGTATATAAACAATGAAGAAATAAAGCCAATGGCAATCGTCCCCCTTGAGAAAAAAATAATCAGGGGAAGATAAAGCAATCCGCAATACAACAGATAACGTTTACGCCGCTGGGATAGAAACAAATGGAAGGTGTAGATACAGAACAGAACAGTCAGGCATAATAGCACGGGATGGACGAGAGGTATTCCATAATTATTGATAAACTCCTTGCTGTCTTCTGTGATAAGTAGAAGCGACTGAAACAAAGGCGGAGGAATACGGGCGGCAATAACATCAACCAACGAAACAAAGTAAATGAGAATTACCATTAGTCCTATGCGGGGATCTTTGGGCAGTTGTACATACTTGAGATGGCGATGGGTCGAGACGATGTAGCCCAAAAGGGCCGACACTAAAAACGTAATCAGTAAAAATGAAACCAACTCCACAGCGAGTACTGGGTAGATACTCGCCCAACCCAAGTTGTAGAGAACGAGGACTAGACCAAAGGCCAGACTGTAGAAGTAGTAGGGGTTAAGGTACATCCGTCCCCTCTCCCCATCGCTCCGACTCGCATCTCATATCGTTCCTATGAACAGTCTCACGAATTTAACATGGTTGCTCGCTACTTTCAGCTTAGGCATCCGTGAGGGTTCATTGAAATTACACCGAAAACACATCAGAAGTCTAAAGTCCAAACCAGAGTAACGCATAGACTGACTACAGCGATCGATGTCCCCCCTCTTCTTACTGACAATACGCTTCCTCGGCTTAGCCCCTACGATACCCCGCACACCTCATGCAAGTCCGGTTGAGGATCTGGTTTATTATCAGAAAGCAAAGCTGGGAGCGAGCAGGATGAGCACGTTTTATTCGTTTACGGTCAAGGGCCTAGCCGGTGAGCCGGTAGCCTTGAGTCAATACGTCGGACAGGTGGCTTTGGTGGTCAATGTGGCCTCTTATTGTGGTTACACCAACCATTACCGGGGCCTCCAGCAACTTTATAACGAGTATAAAGACTTGGGTTTTGTCGTCCTAGGTTTTCCCTGCAACGATTTCGGTGGTCAAGAGCCGGGGACTGAGGCTGAGATCCAGACCTTTTGCGCCACGCGCTATCAAGTAGATTTTCCGCTCTTTGGGAAGGTGCAGATCAAGGGACAACCCACGGATATCTACCGCTTTTTAGGAGCGGACCAAGTGCAGTGGAACTTTCATAAGTTCTTGCTCAATAAACAGGGCGAAGTCCTGCGGTCCTATGGTTCTGCTATCCCTCCCGAGACCCCTCAACTCCGTCAGGCTATCGAATCCCTACTCGCACAGTGACCATCCGCGCCGTAGGACTTATCAGTGGGACCTCAGTGGATGGCTTGGATGCTGCCTTGATCCAACTCACGGGTACGGGCTACGACCTGACGGTGACCACCCTGAAAACCCACACCTACCCCTACCCGGCCCGCCTCCGGGAGCGGCTCCTAGCCGTAGGAGAGGGGGAGAGTTTGAGTGCATTGGAATTTGGGGCCTTGCACCGGGATGTGGGTGAGGTCTTCGGGAACGCGGCGCGGGACCTCATCGCGGGCTATCGAGCGGAAGAGATTGCCGTAATTGGTTCCCATGGTCAGACTGTGGCCCACCAGCCGCCTACGCAACAACGAGGTTTCAGTGTGCAGTTGGGGGATGGGGCCGTAATCCAGGCGGTGACGGGCATTTCCACGGTCAGTAATTTTCGGGCGCGGGACTTAGCTTGGGGGGGGCAGGGGGCACCGTTGGTCCCATTGGTGGACTGGGTATTGTTTCGCCATCCTGAGGAGAGCCGTTGCATCCAGAATATCGGCGGGATTGCCAATCTGACTTATTTGCCCAAAGGGGCGTTACTGGCGGATGTACTTGCCTTTGACACTGGACCGGGGAATATGCTCCTTGACCGGATTGTGCAGTTGCAGGGGGGTGGGCAAACCTATGATGTTGGCGGTCTGACGGCTTGCCAAGGGACGATCCATCCGCCCTTACTCGCCGCTTTGCTCCAAGACCCCTACCTCCGGCAATCACCGCCTAAGTCCACGGGCCGCGAAGCCTATGGCCTGACCTACCTCAAGGACTGGCTAGCTCGTTTTCCCTTAGACACAGCGGATCTACTGGCGACTTTTGGTGAATTTACCTGCCGGAGTATCAGCGATAGCTACCAGACTCACCTACCCAGTCTGCCCGACACGCTCTGGCTCTGTGGCGGCGGGGTCCACAATCATTACCTCTGGCAGCGGCTCCAGAAACTCTTACCCACCGTCAGGGTCCTCAGTACTCAGGAACTCGGGGTTGATCCCGACTACAAAGAAGCGGTTGCCTTTGCGGTGCTGGGCTATTTACGTTTAGTGAATCTACCGGGAAATCTGCCCGCCGTGACGGGAGCGCGGGCTCTAGTCCTCGGGGATTTATACACTGGCTAAAACTCGGCAACAATTAATGTAAGCTTTATGCCTCTGCCGCCACTTTATGGATATATTGGGGCCGGTCCTCCTCATGCTGCGGGTCAACCCATGCTCTTCTCTCGTCGTGCGCTTCTGCTTGCCTCTACTGCATCCCTGTTAGCTCCAAGCCATGCCCAAGAACCCGGTCCAGACTTTGAAGTAGATGACCAAGTTATTGCTGATCCCCGTGCCAAAATTCAGGATTTCGAGTTCGAGCAGCTAGGCAACCGTTTCGTCTGGCAGGACAAGGACGGTAATATCTGGGTGGGGAACCTCAGCCCGGTCTCCGGCAATATGTACCCCCGCGACGGTAAAGCTGAACTCGTGGATACCCTCGCCGCCGGGATTGCCGCCACTGGGAACGGCCCGGAATGGGTCTATGGTCCCAACGGTGCCGATATCGTCTACACCAAGTTCACCGATGAGACCCGCACTCAGTTCCAGTTGGCCCGCGCTACTAAGCAAGGCAATATCTGGGTACCCACAATCCAGCCGGGGGGCCTCAACGGTAACGCGCCGATTGGTAGCCTCAATCCCAACGACCCCGCGCCCCTCATCAAGTACTTCCTCGGTCCGCCCACAGACAAGCGTAAGTTCATGGCCTGGATGGAACTTGACAACTCGACTGTCGGTGGAATTGTCCCCGATTCCACCGCAATTGCTGGTCGCTGGGTCGAGGGCCAACGCTCCATTATCTTGACTATTACCGTGAATGAAGTCCGTCAAGTTGCTACCTACGACGTGGACACCGGGGTGATGACCCAACTCACCTTCGATCCCGGCGAAAAAAATAACCCCTTCATGTGGCGTGCCCCCGAGTTCAACAACGAACTGGTCTTCAATGCCACCACCAGCGGCACATTCATCGGGATTTATCGCAATATCGGCGGGGTCTGGACTCGCATCAAGGTCATCAAACCCCCTTCACCCCGGCCTTTTATCCTTTCGCCGGAACCCTTTGTCTTCAATGGCTACTCCTTTAT
>NZ_JAAXLT010000178.1 GCF_013285555.1 Candidatus Cyanaurora vandensis
CGCGAAAAACTTACTGCGCCAGTGCTGGCATTGATGCAAGTCATTTAAAGTAGTTAAGTCCATCTTTGAGATAGGTGTCACGGTAGGTAAGTTCAATTTCCCAAAGCTAGATTGGTATAAAAAGCTTTTCTGTCTCTCTTAGGCTTGCTATAGCTTGCTGGTAGTAGACGATATTGGCTACATCAAGCGTACGGAAGCGGAGACCAGCGTCCTGTTTGAGCTGATAGCCCACCGTTACGAGCGGTTGAGCTTGTTGATTACCTCCAATCATCCCTTTAGTGACTGGGACCAAATCTTTGCCGACACCACGATGACCGTTGCCGCAATAGACCGGTTGGTTCATCATGCACACATTCTGGAAATTCAGGCCGAGAGCTACCGGCGTAAAAGTGCCCAACAGCAAGGTAACCTTCCTTAGATTGAGAGGCAGGGAAGGTAATTGACGCCGCGTCAATTAGACCAAGACACCGGACAAGCTAATTGTCGCTTGGTGGTCATCCTAGTTGACATTTAACAGCTCTACCGCCAACAGCAATATTGGCTTCCGTCAAAACGCCTGAATCCACTCCAACAAGCTGTACTCAGTCCAGATACCGCCCTGCCAGTAGGGGTCCTCTTCCACCAAGCGGCGGGCACTGGCTTCATCGGGAGCTTCGTAGACCCCGAAAACCTTAGTCAAGTCCTTAGTGGGGCCAATCGTAATTACCTTGCCTTCATCCTTGAGGCGACTCAGACGGGCGAGATGTGGCTCCCGGTAAGGGATGCGCCGCTCTAGGACGTTCTCGCAGTAGGAACCCCAAAGGACGTAGCGGCTCATACCTTGACCGCTAGACGGCTGTTGCGGAGCAGTTGTTCGGCCCCCCGGAGGAGGTCATCTTCGAGGTAAGGCTTGGTGAAGTAGCCTTTGGCCCCGAGTTGATAGGCGGTCTGACGGTGTTTCTCGGCACTGCGCGAGGTGAGCATGGCGACGGGGAGGTTCTGGAGCCGTCCGTCTTTTTGGAGTTGGGATAGAAACTCAAACCCGTCCATGCGCGGCATCTCCACATCACAAAACACCAAGTCACAGGCGAAACCACTCTTGAGCTTATCGAGGGCCTCTTGACCGTCGCGGGCCTGTTCCACCCGGTATCCAGCTTTGATAAAGGTCATGGAGAGCAGTTCGCGCACCGTGATGGAGTCGTCCACAATCAGTACCGCTGTCTGGCCCGTGGGGTTCACGTCAGGAACCGCGAGCTTGATTTGGGCGCGTTGGGCCGGGAGTTGACCAACAGTCATGGTAATCAGCTCCCCCACATCGGCAATGGGCAGGACTTGACCATTCCCGAGAATCGTGACCCCGGCGATACCCTGGGGTTTGGGGATGGCCCCTTTGAGCTGCTTGATGACGACTTCCTGCTCCTCAATAAAAGCATCTACTCCGAGGGCGACGTAATTATCGCCACTGTGCAAGATTACGGTCGCCACTTCTTTGCTGGGGTCGCTCAGATCACGGCTAGCAGTCCGACCGTAGACCAAAACATCATTGAGGTCCAAAAAGGGCAAAGTCCGTTCACGCCATTGTATGGTGCGGTTGTTGCCCGAGGGCTGAATACTGTCAACTGGGACCTCCACTAAGTCCTCAATCCCATCGAGGGGGAAGGCGATGGGGGTGCGTCCATTGCGGCAGATAATCGCCCGTGAAATGCTCAAGGTCAAAGGTAGACGGATCGTGAAAGTCGTCCCCACACCCGGTTTAGAGTCGAGTTGGATGGTGCCCCGTAGACGGTTGATGTGATTTTGCACTACATCCAGGCCCACCCCCCGGCCCGCAACTTCGGTAATACGTTCTGCTGTACTGAAGCCCGGCAAAAAGACTAGGGGATAAACTTCGTTATCACTGAGGTCCTGGGCTTCCTGGGCACTCAGGAGGCCCTTAGCGACGGCTTTTTCACGGATTTTGGCAGCTTTGAGGCCCTCGCCGTCGTCACTAATGGAAATGATCGTCTGGTTGCCTTGGTGAGAGGCTTTGATCTCGACGCGGCCCTTGGTCTGTTTGCCCGCCTGGATTCGCTGCTGGGGTTCTTCAATCCCGTGCATCAGCGCGTTGGTGGTCAAGTGAGTCAAGGGATCATAGAGTTCTTCGAGAATAGCTTTGTCAACTAGCGTGTCCCGGCCTTGGATCTCTAGGTCAACTTGCTTGCCCAAGCTCACGGAGAGGTCCCGGACGGCGCGGGGCAGGCGGTCCACAATCTCACTGAGGGGCAACATCCGCATCTGGTTGAGGCCCTCCTGCAACTGGGAGGACAACTGCCGGAACTGCCGGGTCGCTTCCTCCGCTTGGTCGGTGACAAACTCAATGTCCGAGCCGACTTCTTTAATGCGGACAATCAACTCCATCACTTCTTGGGAGATCGAGTGCAAGGGGGTGTACTGGTCCATCTCCAAGGCATCGAACCCGGCGCGACCGCCACTGCTTGCCATCGTCCCGCCCACTCGGTAGCCGCGCACGCCCTGGATGGATTTGTCGTAGAATTCTTCGAGTTCCTGGCTAATCCGGTTGAGTTGGCCTACCCGTTGTTGCAGGGTCTCCAGGAGTAGCCGTAAACGGTTCTGCTGGCTCTCTAGAGAGTTGCGGTTGATGATGAGTTCCCCGACGAGGTTGCTCAATCCATCCAGGTGACGGACCTCGACGCGCATCATGCGCCGGACGGTACCCGTGGCTTTAGTGCGGGGGATGGTGGTTTTAGGCTTGACGGGCGTTTCGTCGTTCCAACCGCGCCCGAACAGGTTTGCCAGGATATCGGTCTCGGGGGACAGTGTGGCGGCTGTGGGCACGAGGTCAGCCAAGGCAGGGACAACCAGGGGTAAGGTCCGGGCGGGGTCAGCGAGGCTACGGAGCGACTCAGAGACCTGAATGGCCCAGTGCTTGCCTTCCGTCAACAAGTCGTAGGCGGTGGTTAGCTCACGACTAGCTTGAGGGCTGAGGGTAGACCAACTATCGTCCCCGTGATAGATCAGAGCCATCGCCAGGGTTTGGTTGAGGTCTACCCAATTTCTGAGGCCGTGGATCTCCCCGAGTTCACAAAACTCGCGGGTCAGGGTGAGGAGGGGTTCACGGACTTCATCGAAACTGGCCTGATTCAAATACTCCTGCACCTGTTGGAGACTGGGACCGAGGAGACGGAGGACGAGTTCGCGGACTTCCTCGGTTAAGAGCGGTGGTTCAGATTGAGCAGGAGCGGGAACCAAGTCGGCGAGGGCGGGAACGGTGGCGGGTTCGGTCGTCTGGGCGGGTGCCATGGCCTGAGTTAATTGGGCTAGGGCCGGACCCGCTTGGACCAGGAGTTCCTGCTCTTTTTCTATCGTTAAGCTCGCCGCCGCCAATTGAATAACCATTGCCTCTAGGTGGGCACAGGCTGTAATGAAAAGCTGTTGGGTCGCCAAGGCAACTATTTGGTCCGCTTCATTGAGCGTTCTGAGGTGCTGTTCCAGTTGGTAGGCGACTTGACGGATACCCTCCAGCCCCAGCATTGCCGCCCCGCCCTTGACCGAGTGGGCAGCGCGATAGAGTCCTGGTAGGAATTCCGGGTCATCACTGAACAGATGGAGTCGGGGCAGCCCCTCACCGAGGGTAGTCAGATGTTCGCGGGTCTCCTCAATGAAGTAACCGACAATCCGTTGCTGGTCGGGGGTAAACCGCGACAGCGAGCGGGCGGGGAGCAGTTCCACCAGGGCCGATGGAGCTTCGTAGTCCTGGGCCAAGTAACGGTTCAACTGCTCTAAGATGGGCTGGAACCGCGTCTGGGCTTCTCGGTCCTGCTCGGGTGTGATCCGGCCTTGGGTCTCTAGATAGCCCACCAAGTCGCGCAGACTGTCGAGGGCTTGGAGTAGGAGCCCTTCCAGGGTTTCGTCCACCCCCAAAGCCCGCTCCTCGACGATGCGGAAACAATCTTCAAGTTCGTGGGCCACCCGGCGCACAGCGGGTAGCCCTAGCATCGCCGCCCCGCCCTTAATCGAGTGCGCTGCCCGGAAAAGCTCTTGCAGTAACTCCAAACTATCCTGTTGCCGCCACGCCATCAAACCTTGTTCTAAAGTCTTGAGGTGGTCATTGGACTCTTCAATAAAGTAGGACAAAATCCGGGCTTGGTTGGCTTCTTGACGGCTCGGCTCCGCCTGGGTCGCCAATTGTACCGCCAACTGCTGCATCAGAGGTTGGGCCTGGGTCTCAGCTTCAGCTTCTTGGACGGCGTTCAAGCTACCCTGGGTCTGGAGGGTGTTGACCAATCCCTGCAAAATATCTACTACTTTAAGTAGGCGACTCTCTAGCTCCTGTTCGACCGGACGGTTGGTCTCCTGGATCACCCGGAAGTGGTCCTCAAGTTCGTGGGCAATATGGCGCAGGGAAGTGATCCCCAACAGAGCCGCCCCGCCTTTGATCGAGTGGGCCGCCCGGAAAAGCTCCGGCAGGATCTCCGTCGGGTCATCGGTTCCCAGAGCTAAGAGACCCCGTTCCAGGGTCGCGAGGTGGTCTTGGCTCTCCTCAATGAAGTAGCCGAGGACGCGCTGTTGGACTTCTGGATTCATGGTGCTCCTTGGGGGGTAGTTAGATCGTGACTTGGAAACGGTCCGTAGCTTCCTGGAGGTCCGTTGCAACCGCCACCAACGCTTGCAGGGAATCGGAGACCTGCCGGGACTCTTTGGAGGTGCGCTGGGCCGTCCCTTCCACCGTCCGCATGACTTGAGAAACGCTGGTGGCGGTTTCTTCCTGTTGCACGGTGGAGTCGGCAATCTCGGAAACCAACCCATCAATCTGACGGGAGACCAGGATGATGTCTTCCAGGGATTGTTTGGCCTGTTCTGCCAAGGCCGTCCCTTGGACGACCTGCTGGGTCCCTTCTTCCATCGCCGCCATGACCGAGCTGGTCTCCGATTGGATATTCAGCACGATCTGTTCAATCTCGCGGGTGGCTTTGGCAGCGCGGTCCGCTAGCTGTCGTACTTCGTCAGCCACGATGGCGAAACCCCGGCCCGCTTCCCCGGCGCGGACGGCCTCAATACTGGAGTTGAGGGCGAGTAGGTTGGTCCGGGAGGACAACTGGTTAATCAAGGCGACAATCTTGGAGATTTCCTGGGTGGACTCGGCGAGGCGTTTTACTTTTTTCCCGGTTTCCGATACCGTCTCGCGGATACTCAAGATCCCTGCCAAGGTCCGGTCCACCGCGTCGCCGCCCTGGGTAGCCGTGATTGAGGCTTGACGGGCGACACTCTCGGCTTTCCGGGCGTTCGCGGCAACTTGGAGAATTGAGGCAGTCATGCGCTGGACGGCCTCCCCACTATCGGAGACCTCCTGGGCTTGGCGCAGCGCGTCCTCCGAGAGGGAGCGGGCAAAGGATTCATTGCTCACGGCAGCAGAGTTGACCTTGGTGGCGGAGTCTTTGACCTTCTGGACTAACTGGCGCAGGTTCTGGATGGTGAGGTTGAAGGAGTCGGCGACCGCCCCCATGATGTCGGCGGTCACTTCGGCCTGGACGGTCAGGTCCCCCCGTGCCGCGCCCTCTACTTCGTCCAAAAGCTTAATTACCTGACGTTGGAGGTCTTCTTTTTCCTGGCGTTGCTTGAGGGTCTCAAGTTCACGAGCTCCCAGGAAGACTTTAATTTGTTCGACTAACTCTTGGACCGGCGCACTGGTCTGGGGCGCGAACACTAAGGCGAGGACCCCGGCTGCCACCGCCGCCCCGCCCTGCAAACCCAGATAAAGGGTCAGGTTATCCCCCCCCAGGAAATGTCCCGCCAATCCCCCCACCGCCGTAATCCCGACTAGGGGCAAGGCCAAGACTGGGAACTTGGCACGGACCTGCTGGACCGTCTGGTTGACCTCCTCGACGTTGAGAGTGGTGGGGCCTTCCCCGACCATCTCGCTGCTAGGACTGCTCATCGTGAAATCGTTGGACAGATTGACCATCCCTGGGGCCGCCATCGTGAACATCGCCGGGGTCTCGGGCAGCATGAGGTCATCAAAGGGGTCCGGCAGGACCGGAGCTTTAACCTCGTCGTAGGTCTCTAGGTCTAAGCGTTGGAGAGCTTTTTGGGCGGTCTGGAGGACTTCGGGATCGCTGGTCAGCCCCAACACCTGCTGATACTGAGTGCGGGCTTCTTGGGCCTGACCAATCTGTTGTTGGGCGGAGGCAAGCCACAGGCGCAAGTTGGGGTCCTCGGGGCGGCCCTGCACCAGCTTACTAAAGAGTCGGGCCGCCTCCTCGTACTGCTCCTGGGCAAAGGCCTCGACGGCTCTTTGATAATCGGTTGCGGAAACCATGGCTTACCTCTTATAAACGGTTACTCAGTCCAGGGGCGGGTTTGGACCAGGGCCTCGGGGTCCAATAATAAAACTTGGTTTTCATCACCGGGCGTGATGAAGCTCCCCCGTACAAAACTTTGCAGTCGTTCTTGGGAAGGGGGTGATTTTTGGATTTGTTGACTGTCAAGCCAAGCCATCCCCCGGATGCGCTCCACCACCAGACCCACTGCTGCATCTTCGTCTTGGACCACAATCACCGCGTACTGACCTGTCGTTGTGGTGATTAAACTGTTACGAAACAACAAGCTCAAGTCCACTAACCAGAGAATCTCGCCGCGCAGGTTGCAGGTACCGAGGAGGAGCGGGTTGACATTGGGCATCGGGGTGACATTCTCGTGGGCCAGCTCCACCACCTCTAGGACCCCAATCGCGGGGAAGGCCAACTGTTGAGCCGTCCCTAGGTCAAATTTTAAATAAAGGTCTCCCTGGGGGGTCTGGAGGGCGTTGTCGGTGGTCTGGAGGTCCATCGTTGCTTCCTATAGTTTTAAGAATTGACGGACCATCCCGATGAACTCCTGCGGCACAAAGGGCTTAGAGATGTAGGCATCAGCCCCCTGCTTAATGCCCCAGTAGCGGTCAAATTCTTCGGCCTTGGAGGTACACATAATCACTGGGACTTTTTGGGTCTGGGGGTTCGATTTGATGCGGCGGCACACCTCATAACCATTCATCCGGGGCATGATGATGTCTAGCACCACGAGGTCAGGGCTGAGCCGCTGGATCTGGTCCAACGCCTCCACCCCATCCTGGGCCGCCATCACCTCAATCCCACTCTCACGCAGCAGCGAGGCGATCATCTCGCGCTGGCTCAGATTATCTTCAACGACGAGAACTTTGCTCACTAGCTGACCTCATGGAGGGACGGGAGGGGATCGGGACCGAAATATTTCTCGACAATGCCAAGGAGTTCCTGTTCGCCGAAGGGTTTCGTCAGGTACTCCGTCGCCCCCGCAATCCGGGCGCGTACTCGGTCAATGTACCCATCTTTGCCCGTGAGCATAACGATGGGGGTGGTCCCGAAGGCCGTAGATTTGCGGATCATGGCGCACAACTCATAGCCATCCAGGCGGGGCATGGCAATATCGAGCAGAATTAGGTCGGGTTTACTCTTAAATAGATCGCTCAGGGCCTCGGTGGGATTGCCGATGGTCTGGACTTCGTAGCCCCGGCCCTGCAAAAATAATTCCACACTCTTTTGAATCGAGATACTGTCATCAATACAAACCACTTTACGAGTCCGGGCGGTGTTGGCGCGGACCCGGCGGGGAGCCACGACAGGCGGGGCTTTGAGGGTGATAATGCCCTCTTTGATGTAGGGCTCAAGGGCGCGGGCCAGCGTCAGGACATCGCGTCCCAACAACCGGGCCACCCGTTGTAGATGGTTCTCCCCGTTGACCCATTCCACCAATTTGGTGAAAGCGGCAGCGGGCAGTTGTTGTTGAAGCCGCTCTTTGGACTGGATAACGGGCTTCTCTAGGGGTGAAGTGATCGCGGGAGCGAGTTTTTCCCACTCAGCGCGACGGGCAGTGACCAAGCGGACTAAGGGGGTAATCTCCAGTTCGGCCCACTGGGGAGCTAGGGGCGCGGTGGACT
This sequence comes from Candidatus Cyanaurora vandensis, assembly GCF_013285555.1. Classification (GTDB taxonomy): domain Bacteria; phylum Cyanobacteriota; class Cyanobacteriia; order Gloeobacterales; family Anthocerotibacteraceae; genus Cyanaurora; species Cyanaurora vandensis. The sequence continues at coordinate 7,931 of NZ_JAAXLT010000178.1, forward strand.
CCAGGTAAAAACTCCCCTGGGTAAACCCCAACAGATCAAACAACACCTCCTCAACGAGGACCCGGATGACCTGGGTTGCCTGGACCGGGGTCAACTGCTGAGTCTCAATGAGTTGGGTCAAGAGGGCATATTCCGGCGCAGTTTCCACCACCGTCGGGACCGGACAAATCCCAATACCCAGCCGCCCCAGATTGTCGCTCAATCGGATTGCGCCCTCACGATCATCGGTGGCATAGAGCAGACGACCCTGGGCAAAAAATACGGACCACAGCCGACCCGCGCCCACATCCAGAAAAAGCTGACCGGTACGTTTTTGCAGTTCAGCCAACTGCAAAAGGCTCTTGATATCTGTCTCCTGGAGCTTACCTTGCATCGAAACCCTCCCGATGACATCCACGCAGCACCGGTTCGTCCAGTGCCTCCTAGTCTATAGAGTATTCCCCCTAGTCCCCCCCTTAGATAACAGCCCCTTCATGAAAACTTCATGAAGCTGTGGTGTTAAAAATCTCTTCAGGTTTTCAAGACAATTTACTTAGACCCCAGATAAAAGGACCCCGGCGGACCTGGGTAACGAGCCATTGCACGCCATGATTACTCATCACAACCACACAACCCGCGAGAATCAAAGACTTGACTTCACGACGCGAGATTTTAACCGAGCCGCCCGGTTGGAGCATCGCCACGGAGCGGTCTAGTTCTCGGAGCGTGGCATAGGCAAAAAGTAGCGGCAAAATACAGAATAAACGGATGGAGATAGCGAAGTTCGGGACGGAAAGTAAGTAGGCCAAGGCATCATCTAAGTCCTGCTGGGCTAGCTCCATCAAGGAACCCAGGGCGGCGCGGTTTTGCTTAAGTAGGGCGGGGTCGAGTAGATGCTGGTGACTACTGCCTACGGCTTGGAGAGCTTGGGCCGGGACATAGATCGAGTTCTCATGCTCAGCATCCCAGGCGATATCCTTGAGAATATTGACGGTCTGGAGGGCCTGACCGAAAGCCTCACACCGCGTTAGTAAAGTATTGTACTTAGCTGGGTGAATGTAACCGGAATATTCATACCAGAGGTCCGTCAATAGGTGGCCCACGGTCCCGGCAACGTAATAACAATACTTCTTATATTCCGAAATCGTTTGAATCCGAATGCCCCGGGGATACAACCCGACAAAATGTTGCATCCCGGAAACCATCTCCCCGACCCACTGGCGTACGGTGGCTTGCGTCCGGGGCGAGAGGGAACGAAAGAGGGTAAAAACCAAGTCCCCATAGCTAATCAGCCGCAGATGGGCAGCCTCGCCCTGCACCCCTTGGGCAATCTTGGGTAAGTCGTTGGCTAAAAGGGGGTCCGTGAAACACTTCATAAAATCGTCGAGTAAGGCGATTTTTTGGGCCGGGGGCGCAACGGGGTCATCCTCAATCGTGTCGGCAATGCGACAGAGTAAGTAAGCACAGAGGACCGACTGCCCCAGACCGCCGGGTAAAAAACGAATACTGAGGGCAAACGTCCGCGAGACCTCAGGTAAAATTTCTCGACAGACTTGGACGGCCTGTTTTTCACGCTCCGTCGCTGCTACGGCTAGTGCCATAAACCACACTCCCTCACTTGGTGTAGCGCATCTGGATTATCCCATGGTCCGCTAATCAAAATACGGACTGCACACGATAACGGCTGAGGGCGGTCAAGGGGAAATATTGCGGGTAGAGATGGTACTTCAGATAAAAATGCCCCGGAAACCCCGTCCCTGTGAACTGAGCCTCCTCCCAACGCCCGTCAGGACCTTGGGTTTTGAGTAAGTAGGCCACGCCCTGTTCTGTACAGGCTTCTCTGGTACCCGCCGCCAGCAGTCCAATCACCGCCCAAGCCGTCTGAGAGGCTGTACTGGGTCCCTGGCCCTTTTGGCTGGGGTCGCGGTAGCTCTGGCAGGTCTCGCCCCAACCGCCGTCGGGGTTTTGGCAGTCCCGCAACCAACGGGCACCCCGTGCGATCACGGTCTGTTCGGTGGGGGCAACTAGGGCCAAGGCGGTGAGGACCCCGCTGGTGCCATAGATATAGTTCACGCCCCACCGCCCGAACCAGCAGCCTTCCGTCTCTTGTTCCTGTTTCAGATAGGCCAGGGCGATTTCGTGAGACCGGGCATCGCTCAGCCGACCGTACATCTCGAGGACCCGCGCCGTGACATCGCTGGTATTGGGGTCAATCATCGCCTTGAGGTCGGCGTAGGGCAGACAGTTGAGCCAGTCTTGGTCATTATCGCGGTCAAAGGCCGCCCAACCCCCCGCTCGGCACTGCATGGAGGCCACCCAGTCCACCGCCCGTCGGATTGCGGCTTGTTTACGGCTCTCATCCGGGAGCTTGAGGGCGGCGAGGGCCATTACTACCACAGCGGTATCATCCACATCGGGGTAGAAACGGTTCTCGAACTCGAAGGCCCAGCCCCCCGGACGGCCCTGGGGGTTTTTGAAGGACCAGTCGCCGTAGTCGAGGATCTGCTTGGTCAGGAGCCATTCCCCCGCCTTCACCAACTGCGGATGGTCTGGGGGTAGCCCAGAATCCACCAAGGCCCGGATGGTTAGAGCCGTATCCCAGACGGGCGAAACACAGGGCTGGACCCGGTAGGTGGTCGCCGTCTCAATCGTGAAACGGTCCAATGCTTGTAAACCCCGGTCCACCACGGGGTCACTGGCGGCGTAATTCAAGGTCCGCAGGGCCAAGAGTGAATTGATCATCGCCGGGATAATCCCCGCCCAGTCCCCCGTCGCTTCCTGTCGTTCTAGAATCCACCGCTCTGCTGCCTGGAGTCCCGCTTGACGCAGGGGCACGAGGTCCCACTGTTCCGCCCACTTAAACCCGCTGTCGAGGGCTAAGAAGAATTGGTCTAGGCCATCTGAGACCATCGGGGACGGTGTGTCAGCGCAATAGAGTTCCGCCAGACTCACCACCGGGTCTGTCTTGAAGACGGGTTTTTGGTCCAGGACAATCAACAGCGGCACCGTACTCCCTCTGGCCCAACTGGACAATTCATAGAGGCTAAAGGGCGCACTGACGGGGAGGAGCATCACCCAGGGCGGTAGCGAAGGCAGACTCGCCCAGTCATAACACCCCACCAGAGCCAAATGGAGTTTCGTAAAAACACGGGCCTGCCCAATCCCGCCCCGCCCTCGTCCAAGCCCGTGCCTTCATCCGGGGGCGGGGTCCGTCGCTGCCACTCCCAACAGACGCAAGCCCAGATAAGCCTCAATCGAAGTGCTCAAGTCCCCGCCGTCCCCATAAAAAAGTTCCCAACCCCCATGAGCCCGTTGCTCTTGACGGAGGAAGGTCTCGGCCTTGGCGAGGGGCCGGGTTGTATCCGTGCCCCAGATTTTGTGGAGCAGCACGGTCTCAGCGGTCATCGTCACATTGGCCTCTAGCTCCGCCCACCAATAGCCGTCCGGGTACTGAGTGCCCAGAAGGTACGCCTGACTCTGTTCAATGGCGCGGTCTAGTTGCTCTTGGTCACTACCCATCTGCTCCCCACCCTACACGGACACGCTCTAGCCCATTTGATACCAAATTGGTCCCTTAATCGCATTTGGGGTCCCCTGTCTGACCGGAGGCTCCTCATGCTTGTCCATGAACCGTCAAATGTCACTCACTAAAAGCGCAGCAGGTGATTAACCCATTGCATTAGAATAGATTGATTACTATAGATGGTTGATACGAATAAGAGCAAGTAACCAGAGTTAGAATGAACTCAACCAAAAACCGTCTTGATTCCCCCATGAATTGCCGCCTCTAGTTCGGCTAAATCAACACCCCGGCCCAGGATCTCGTGGAGTCCCCGGACCTTGAGGGGCACCCCGGGGAAAAGTCGCTCCAGTTGGGGATAGTCCGGTTCCAGGAGGATCGAACCCTGTTGTAGGATGGCTCCCCCGCGCCGCAGTTGGGCAGAGCCGATCACTTTATGACCCTGCCAGCACAGGTCCGCCCCCGTTTCTAAGGCAAAACAGTTCACTTGGTCGCGGTACTGGCCCCGATACCCGCCATAGGCGAGCGGTACGCCCAAGGTTCCTAGGCCCAGAACCAAGACTTGAGACAACTGTTGATAGGTCTCCAGCACCGAGCCTACCAACCCTGACGTAACTAAAGTGTAGGTGACATCTCCGCCGTGCCAGACCGCCCGACCGCCCGTGGGTCGCCTGATAGCAGTGACGGGACCATGGCGTTGATGATAGCCCACGGAGAGAGCTGCTGGGTCCCAGCGCGATAGATAAAAAGTCGAGGGGACCTGACCGAGTAAGTGGGCGGTGAGGAGAGCTTCATCGCGGGCCATGTGGTCTGCCCCTGGTCCCTGGGTAAAGGGCAAGACCTGCCACATCTAGTTAAATTTCTCCACCAAAATCTCGTCATATTCATCCGCCAGACTCGCCACAATCGTGATCGCCCGCGAGACTTCACCGGGGTCGAGGTCCGTCAAGGTGCGGCTGGTGGTGAGAATCACTTGGTTGTCGCGCAGGCAAAAATTGGCCTCCATCGTCTCACTCCACCAGTTCTTCTCCAGTAAATAGCGCATCAATCCCACTTCATCGCGCACCGGCAACGCCAGAACCGGAGACCAAACAATCAGGGCATCATCCACGGTTTGCCCCGTCAGATAGACTGAGACCTCCGCCGTACCATAGTGGAACCGCCAAGCTTTCTGGGGAGCTTCGATTTCCAGTTGGTGCGGGTCTTCACTTAAAGTCGTGATCACCGTCTCAATGATTTCCGTAAAGCTGGACTGGGGTATCTCTTCGGTCATCTCAGCCACAGGTTTTCTCCAGGGTGCTACCTCATCATAAAGCTTCGCCTTCCCGCGACCGTCGCCAAAACGGCGGGTACCTGGGGATGCCAGAATACGTTAAACCCATCTATCAAGGAATCCATGCCGTTTCGGGAGTACTGTGCCCGTGGGGATTTTTTAGTCACCGCCGAGATCACCCCGCCCAAAGGCCCCAACATTGATGATTTTTTAGCCAAGGCTCTGCTCTTGAAAGGTTGGGTGCATGGGGTCAACGTCACCGACTCTAACCGGGCTGTGATGCGGATGAGCCCGGTGGTGGCGAGCTTATTGTTGCAACGGGCGGGGCTGGAGCCGATTTGTCAACTGGCGTGCCGGGACCGTAACCAGATCGCGCTCCAAGGGGACCTGTTGGGAGCGGCGGCCCTAGGGATTGATAACATCTTGGCTTTAACGGGCGATCCAGTGACGGTGGGGGACCATCCCCAGGCCAAATCTGTCTGTGACCTGGAGTCCGTCCGCCTATTGCAAGTCCTCCGTCAACTCAACCAGGGTCAAGACTGGAGCGGTCATGCCCTCAACCAACCCACCCAGTTCTTCTCTGGCGCGGCAGTAGATCCTCAGTGTCCGAGTCTGAGCGGGTTGAAGGGCCGCTTTAGCCGAAAGATAGCGGCGGGGGCAGAGTTCTTTCAGACCCAGATGATTACGGATTTTGACCAGTTCGCCCGGTTCATGGACCAGATGGGCTACGCCGCTGGTAAACCAATCCTGGCGGGAGTTTTTCTGCTCAAGTCTGCCAAAAATGCTCAATTTATCAACCGCAATCTACCGGGAGTCCAGATCCCCGACCATCTGATTAACCGCCTTGCCGCTGCTGCCCAACCTCTAGAAGAGGGTATCCGTATTTGTGCCGAACAGGTCCAGCAAGCCCAAAAGCTCTGTCAGGGTGTGCATCTGATGGCAGTGCGTCGTGAAGACCTAATCCCGCGCATCCTAGCTGAAGCAGGCATTACACCCACGATGTAAAAGAAAAACCGGTGGTCTACAACGAAGCAGGGGGGAACCACCGGAAGCAATGTTCTGAACATCAGTATCGCGGTCGGCTGAGAATTATCTGATGAACTTTTGGTAAAGCTTGGCTTCCTTCTCGTGAGGGATGTGGACTGGAGCTAATTCGTGAAATAGATAGAGAGTGAAATGTATTGGAGTCCCAGCCATGGGTTTTCTACAGCGTCTTTTTGGTCTAGAGAAGTCTGAAACTCCCGCCGCGCCGACGGCGACCAATCCCCAACCGACCCAACCCGATACCCCCGCCGAGCGCATGGGTCTCAATGGCGAATATGACCAGAGTGGGCTAGCTAAGCGCGTCGCCGCCGCCTTTGACTACGATCCTCAAGTAGATGATGTGGGAACCATCTATGTTGCCCAGACTGGGAGCACCGTTGTCCTCAAGGGTAGTGTTCCCAATCAAGAACTCCTCAGCCGGATGACGACCATTGCCCGTGGGGTCAAAGGGGCCACTGCCGTAGATACCAGTCAAGTGAAAGTAGGCTAACTTGTTTTATCGAGACGGAGGCGGTAGCGATAGGCTGTTACCGCCCGTCCATTGCTATTGAAATATCGTTCATCCGTGGGTACGAGAAATACCGCAATGAGCTGACTCGCCGTAATTCTTGTTTGCGTAGACTGCTGATACAGGGTCGTCGTCTCAACATCCTTAGTATTGGGAATGCGCCCAAGACTGCCCAAGACCTGCCGATAAAATTCTAGGGTTGCAAATTCCTGGGGGTTAGGGCGTTCGCTGTGACGGCGCGTGATGTAGAGTTCCCCCCGGCGGTTGCCCGAGAGCCGGATCGTTTGACGGTCGGGCTGGTCGGCAGCCAGGAGGACTTCAATAACTGATTTGGCCCCCTGACTCGCTTGGATCGCGGAGATCGTATTAAAAACCCGGTCCGCAATCACTCGCCCTTGGTCATCACGGTAAAAACGCACGTAATAAACCACGGGTTCACCCCGTTCTGTTTGGCTCCGGGCAAAATTGGTGGGGTTGGTGTACTCCACGCCTAGGGGAGCTTCCACGGCTTCGAGCACCGAGGTCAGCCGCCAACGGCCTTCAAACCAGTCGGGATAAAAGAGGTCAGGGCTAGTCAGACTGTAGGCGGGCTGACGATAATCTGGGAACTGGGCAACCCGCTGAGCCAGAGAGTCCGGGTTAGCCGTGCAGCCCGTGAGCAACCCCAGGAGGACCAGCCATCTCATTGTTGGGCGCGGACCCAGGCTAGGGGCAACGTGGCGAGTTTGCGTAAATCGGACACGTAGGCCCGCTGGGTGAAATTTTGATAGCCATTTTGTTCGACGACATCCAAGATGCCTTGGTAAAACAGGAGCGAGGCCCAAACCGGCCAACGACTATCGGCTTGGAGTTTACAGATACCCCCTTCAGCCTTGCGGTAAAACTCCTGGTTACGGGCGATCTGAAATTGCATCAAGGCCTTCCAACGCTCATCTAAGATCCCCTGCAATAAGTCGCGCTCCCGGTAGTTGAACCGCTCTAGGTCCTCACGGGGGATATAAATGCGTCCCCGTTGTGCGTCCTCGCCCACGTCGCGCAGGATATTGGTCAACTGCATGGCGATCCCCAGGGCAATTGCTTCCTCAGTGCCCTCCTCACCAGGGACGAAACCCATGATGGCGGAGGTCATTAACCCTACCGTCCCCGCTACCCGATAACAGTAGGTAAGTAGTTCCTCAAAGGTCTCATAGCGGCTCTGGGTCAAATCCATCCGCATCCCCTGGATCATGTCCTTGAAAGGACCCAGGGTCAGCGGATATTGGGTCGCGGCGTGGGCTAGGGCCGCATCCTCTGGGGTAGAGGGGTGACCGGCAAAGGTCTTCTCTAGTTGGTGCTCCCACTGGTCTAACAAGTGCATCGTGGCGCGTTGGTTCGGCTGGTTGTCTACCAGTTCATCGGTGCGACGACACCAGCAATAAACTGCCCACATATTCTGCCGCTTGGGATTGGGAAACAGGCGGGTCCCCCAATAGAACGAAGTGGAGTAGTGGGTTATGACCTGACGACAGGATTGGTAGGCTTCCTGCAATGGAAACTGAACAAATGCCGTCACCGCTCCCACCGTTAAAGTTTCGTAACTAATATTTTACCCGGATGGAGATCTCCTGTCAGGTAATTTCCTGAAACCCTGGCCCAATGAGGAGTCTATCTACTCCTTTTGATGGAGCGTACCCGCGCAATTTGCGAAAAAATGTTCTTATAGGTTACAGAATGTGAAAATTTCCTAGTCCAAGTTCTGCGCTAAGGGCGGCGTGGTGGGTAGCCAGACCGTGAAGGTCGTCCCTTGCCCCACTGTACTTACCACCTCAATCCGCCCACCCAGGCTTTCCACCAAGGATTTAGTAATGTAGAGTCCCAGGCCAATCGGGGCGGTCTTAGCAATATCTTCTTGGTCAATATGGCAGAACCGCTCGAAAATCTGTTCTAGAGCCGTACTATCAATTCCGATGCCTTGGTCTTGAACTGAGAGGGTAATGAAATCCCCTTCCACCACCCAGCCCCGGATCGTCACGGTGGTCCCCGGCTGAGAATATTTGAGCGCGTTATCGAGCAGGTTCACAAAAATCTGTTCGAGGCGGTCCCGGTCAGCCCAGACCTTCGGTAAATCCGCCGCCAGGTCACAGACCAGTTTATGACTTGCCGCTTTTTGGGCCAAAGCCGCCAGGGTCCGTTCTAGCACCTCCCGGATACAGACGCCCTCGGCAAGATTCGGTAGATGACCAGACTCTATCTTGGACATCACCAAGAGGTCTTCGACCATCCGGGTCAGACGGTCTGCTTGGTCTTTGATAATCGTGAGGAAATGAACCTGTTGCTCCTCGCTCAACTGCTGACGCGACCGCAATAATGTATCCACAAAGCCCTTAATTGAGGTCAGGGGAATTCTCAATTCATGGGAGACCGTCGCCACAAAATCAGCGTGGAGGGCGTTTAGGTCTTGGGGAGCTTCCTGGTAGGTCCACCGTCCTAGTTCAATCCCGCGCTGTTGAAAATTGAGTTCTGTTCGCTGCTCTCGACGATAGAAAGAGACCCGTGCATTAAGAGCCAGGGTCTCCAATTCAGGGAACCAATGGAAGATAAGCTCCCCTCCGGCTTGATGGGGACTGATACCTGTAATCTCCGCCATGGTCTGATTCCAGAAAAGGATACAGTTTGCGAGGAGTCAGCAATCACAACCCCCACCGAGAGACAGTCCAGGAGTTCTGGATTGAACCGGCCTATCAATAACATATCCGACCCGACTGCTTGACTGAAAGACCGTTACTATTGCACCAGTTCCCTTGGTCCCTGGCCCGGTTCCTAGTAGCACGAGAACTACTCAGCGGAACGGGCCTCTTCGGTAAAAGCAGAAGGTAACTCTAGACAGTAGCCCGCGCCGTAGACCGTGCGGATATAGTCTGGGTGGCGCGGATCGGGTTCGAGCTTGGTGCGGAGGTGCCGGATATGGACGCGGATTGTCTCAATATCATCATCCGGGTCATAGCCCCAGACTTCTTTGAGGATTTCGCTGGGGGCCACGGTCTGGCCGTGCCGTTGCAATAGACAGTGGAGTAATTCGAATTCGAGGTGCGTCAGCTTAACGGTTTGTCCAAACCAAACCACTTCAAACCGCTCCGGGATCAACGTCAAGGGACCGTAGGAAAGAATCTCAGAATGCTTAGCAGCAGGAGGAATGCGGTCCGTCCGGCGGAGCAGAGCGCGGACCCGTGCCAACAACTCCTCGATCTCGAAGGGTTTGGTTAGGTAATCGTCCGCCCCGGCATTGAAACCGTCTACTTTGTCCTTGATCCCTGAACGCGCAGTCAGGATCAAAATGGGAATCTCTGAAGTCCGCTCATTACGGCGCAGCCGCTGGCACACCGTGAAGCCGTCCACATTGGGTAACAGGAGGTCCAAAATGATGAGGTCTGGCATCAACTGCATCGCCATCGCCTGACCCTTAACGCCATCGTTGGCGCGACAGACCTCGTAACCCGTCATGTCTAGGTTGATGGAAACCAGTTCGAGAATTGTCGCATCATTGTCAACGAGCAGTATTTTGGGCATGTGGTGCGCCTTGCACGATTGAAGATTTACAACGGAATCTTGTGATTAATTTCATGATACCCCATGATTCTTCACGGCGACTAGGTGCGACTAGGCATTTATTCCTAGTGGCTTACTCTGCAACAAATAATTTCTCGGGTCTATGGGGGTGCCGTGGCAAGATGGATGGGTTATTGGAGAGAACAATGCCTAGTCTGGGCGGGACTGAAATACTGATTATCCTGGGCGTTGCGCTACTGATTTTCGGACCGACGAAACTGCCGGAGTTGGGCAGTTCCATCGGCAAGGCTCTCAGGAGTTTTAAGGATGGGGTCAAGGAGGCCGAGAAGACCGACGACGCGCCAGCGGACACGAACAAGTCTTCTACCCCCTAGCCCTGCACCCGTTGGGCGATAGCTTGAGCCATGGCTTGAGTCCCGACGGATTGACCGCGTGCCAGATCATAGGTCACGGCTTTACCTTCGCGGATCACCTCAGCGACGGCAGTTTCTACGCGCTCGGCGGCCTCAGTCTCCCCAAGATGGCGTAACATCAGGGCACCCGTAAGGATTAGAGCAGTTGGGTTCACTTTGTCTTGACCCGCGTACTTGGGAGCCGAGCCATGGATGGCTTCAAACAGGGCACAGTTGTCGCCTAAATTCGCACCTGGAGCCACACCGAGTCCCCCAATTAAACCAGCCGTCAAGTCCGAGATGATGTCCCCGTAGAGGTTAGGCAGGACTAGCACATCGTAGAGTTCGGGTTTTTGGACCAGTTGCATACACATATTGTCCACAATCCGGTCCTCAAAGGCGATATCAGGATAGTCCAAGGCCACTTGACGGGCGACTTCCAGGTAGAGACCATCGGTGAACTTCATGATATTGGCTTTGTGGACAGCGGTAACTTTCTTACGGTTATTTTTACGGCTGTATTCAAAGGCAAAACGGACAATTCGTTCGCAGGCGGCGGGGGTGAAGGGTTTGATGCTGATCCCAGCGGTGGGGGAGATCTGTTTACCAGAGGCGCGGTTGAGGGCCTCAATCACGGTCAAGGTCTCAGGCTGGCCCCGCTCAAACTCGATCCCGCAGTAGAGGTCTTCGGTGTTCTCGCGCACCACAACCAAATCAATATTCTCAAAGCGGGACTTGACCCCGGTCATGGTCCGGGCGGGGCGCAAGTTGGCATAGAGGTCCAAACTCAGGCGCAAAGCCACGTTCACCGAGCGAAACCCGATGCCAACGGGCGTTGTGGTCGGACCCTTGATCCCCACCCCGGTGCGTCGGACTGAGGCCAAGGTCGCTTCAGGGAGTGGGGTCCCGAAGTTGGTCAGCGCGTCAATCCCGGCTTCTTGCTGGTCCCAATCGAATTGGAGCCCGGTGGCTTCGAGGACTGTAACCATGGCGCGGGTCAACTCCGGCCCAATGCCATCCCCAGGAATCAACGTGACAGCGTAGGCCATAAACTCCCCTCTAAGTCGAATTAGTATACCCGAGGGAGTAGCCCAGCGCGTTAACCTTAAAATGGTGCTGCCACTAGATCCATGAAAAAAAACAAGGGCTTCGGCAAACCCGCAGCTAGGTCCGCCCCTGAACTCCCCGGTCTCCTCAAGCTAGCCCACCAACACCTCCGGGCTGAACGTTTCGCAGAAGCTGGGGTCTTGTACCATCAAGTCCTCCAACTTGACCCGGACCAGCCCGAGGCCCTGCACCGTATGGGCGTGGTCTTACAAAAGTTAGGCCGGCCCGATACGGGGATTGCCATGATGACCAAGGCCACCCAACTTAAAACCAATTACAGTGAATGCCATTACGATCTCGGTCACGCACTGCTGGCCCAATGTCAGGTGGATGCGGCCCAAGCTCAGTACGAACGGGTTTTGGTAATCGAGCCGGAATTGGCCCAAGCTCATTTTTGTCTAGGGAATGTGTTGATGGCGCAGTCCCAGCCTGACCGGGCAGAAATTTGTTATCAGCAGGCCTGTGCCCTACTCCCGACTTGGGCTGAGGCCCACAATGGATTGGGCAATGCTCAATTCGCCCTGGCAAAATTTACAGAGGCGGGGGTGAGTTATCAGCAAGCCTGTCAACTCCAGCCGGATGGGGCCGATGTCTATCTCAACTTGGGGATGGTCTGCGGTGAAAAAGGGCAACTGACCGAAGCCTTAGCCCACTACCAAAAAAGCCTAGAACTCAATCCCAACGATGCCCAGACGCGCTTCAACCGCGCCTGCCTGTACCTCTCATTGGGGAATTTTGCGCAGGGTTGGGCTGAGTATGAATGCCGCTGGGGGACGCTTTATTTAGCGCGGACGGCCCGCACCTATGCCCAACCCCTATGGACTGGCGAATCTTTTGTGGGGCGGACGGTCTTCCTGTATCCCGAGCAGGGCTTGGGAGATAATCTCCAGTTCATCCGCTATGCGTCCTTAGTCAAAGCCAGGGGCGGGACGGTGGTGGTGGAATGCCCAGCCTCACTCAAGGCTCTTTTTGCGACCTGTGTGGGGATTGACCACCTCGTGGCGACGGGTGAGACTTTACCGCCCTTTGACCTACAACTACCCTTGATGAGTTTACCCCACGTCTTCCAGACGGACCTCGCCACCATCCCCCATCAGGTCCCTTATCTTTTTGCCCCGGCGGATTGTAACTTGCCCTTGGCGGTACAGACGGCCTTGATGACGGCGGTGGGGTTAAGGGTAGGTATCGTCTGGGCTCCGGGATTGGACCATCCTTCTAAATATCAGCGGTACTGCCCGCTCCATCATTTCACCGCACTTTTGACGACGGCGGGGGTATCTTTTTTCTCGTTGTACCAGGGTCCCCAGGTGACGGAGTTGGCTCCTTTTGCGGGACAACTGGTGGATGTGGGTTCCCATTGCCGGGATTTTAATGATACGGCTTGGGCGATTGCCCAAGTGGACCTAGTGGTTACGGTGGATACTTCGGTGACCCATCTCGCGGGGGCTTTGGGTAAACCAACCTGGGTTTTATTACCCGCCGTGGCGGAATGGCGATGGTTACTGGACCGCGCAGATAGCCCCTGGTACCCCACGGCTCGTCTCTTTCGTCAACCGGAGGCTGGGGATTGGGCAGGCTTGTTAACTCTGGTCCAAACAGCTTTGTTGCGTTATTCCAGACCACATTGAGAGCGTGATGTACTCCCGCCGTTCATTTTTATTGACCGCTGGTAAAAGAGTGGCGTGGTAGTGTGCAATTAACCTCTTTTGAGGTTACGTAAACCCGCCAAGGCTCAACCCATGTCTGATAAAATACGCTGCCTCTTGCTTGGCACGGCTGTCTCAACGCTACTCGCTATGCCAATGACCGTAGAGGCACAGCAAACTAATACTATCTATGGAGATGGCGGACTCGAATCGAACACAGTGGGTTTTGGCAATTCAGCGTTCGGTTTCCAGGCCCTCCATCGCAACACCACGGGCCGAGACAACACTGCCCAGGGAGCCTATGCTCTTTCCGACAACATTTCCGGTTACTTGAACCTAGCGAGTGGTGCCTATACTCTCCGTCGCAATACCAGGGGTTACGCCAACACCGCCCAGGGAGCCTATGCGCTCCTAGCTAACACGACCGGCAATAACAATACCGCAACGGGTAGTAATACGCTCTACACCAACACCACTGGCTCCCACAATACCGCGAACGGAGTCGAAGCCCTCAACGCCAATACCACCGGCTCCCATAACATTGCGCTGGGATATCAGGCGGGCTTCAATAATCGCACGGGGAATAATAATATTGTGATCGGTAATCTCGGGGCTGCTACGGAGTCTCGAACGATCCGACTCGGTAAATCTGGGACCCAAACTAAAACTTTCATTGCCGGCATTTCCGGCGCAACGGCTAGTAAGGGCGTTCAGGTTTTCGTCAATACGGCGGGTCAACTTGGTACCCTCATTTCGGCGCGTCGTTTCAAGCGTGAGATCAAGGATGTGGGTGGGGTTAGCGATAAGTTGATGCAACTCCGGCCTGTCTCTTTTCAGTACAAAGATGCTGCCGAGGATGGTACTTATCCCCAGCAATACGGTCTAATTGCTGAGGAAGTGGCTAAGGTATATCCCGAGTTAGTGCAGTACGACGACGAGGGTAAGCCTTTCACCGTCTACTACCATCTACTCACACCGCTGTTATTGAGCGAGTTACAAAAAGAACATCATCGCAACAACATCCAGCAAGAGGAAATGGCCCAACAGCGGCGCGAGAACTCAGCACAGGAGCGTGAAATCGCTATTTTAAAATCGGCTCTACAACAACAAGAGACCCAGTTAGCAGCCTTACAGCAGACGCAACAGCAACTCCAGGTACTCTTGAAAGTCAAATAAGAAGACCCTATTGCCCCACAATCTGACGAGAACAGACTACTAGGAGACCAAGATACGAGAGGTAAAACAGCTTGCTTGCTCCCAGTTTTTTGTCATTTAATCGTCAGAAAAATAGAACATGGAGTTTTGAATATTTATGGCATTGACCAGAGCTTGGGGGTCTTCTAGGGGCAGGAGATGTCCGGCTCTAGGAACTGTGACTAGACGGGCAGCTTTAAGGTATGGGATGACAGCTTGGTTCTGTAGGTCTGCGCCCAGTGTGGTGTCAGCCTCACCGACCACAACTAGGGCCGGGACAGTAATTTTAGCCATCGTGGCACTGATATCTTCGCGGCTGAGTTGCTCTAACCAAGCCTGCCAAGCCACCGGAGAACTTCTTAAAATATCCTCGATAGCTTGTTCTAGGAGTGGCATTGGTAAGGGTTGGTACGTAATCTTTTGGATGGTTGTGTAGGCGGCAGCCCGTTCACCATGAGTGGTTCGTAATCGTTCGCGTTCCGCCGCTGGGATCGGTTCAGGCGTGGGTGGTGAAGGGGCAATGAGGACCAGAGAATGCAGATCCGGGGGCTGGGTGGCAGCGTAAGCTAGGGCGATCTTGCCGCCCATGGAGTGACCGACCACAATATGACGGCCCAAATTCTGACTGACCACTAATTCCTTGAGGTCCTGCACAAATTGACCCAGCGTGTAATCGCCCACCCATTCCGCCGCTCCTGCAAATCCTCGCAGGTCCGGTGCAACACAACGCCTCCCCACAAGCGCACTAATTACGCCATTCCAACTGCGCCCCGACCCACCAAAACAATGCAGAAAAACCAGTGCTGGTTCCATCAAGTATCCTTCCCTAGAAGTAAGTTAGTGGCTATTCTCTAAATCTGACTTTTAATTTGTCCGTTAAGACATCTATTCATGCTTTTCTCCTACCGTAAGTGACTAGATCTTTAAATTCTTGAGTTTTGTCAATTGTTGTTGGTATCAAGGACAAACTCTGGTAGTCCTAGAGCCATGGACTCCTTTCTTGCTGCTGATATTGGAGCGGGTCAATTGTTAATCTAATGCTGCCAGCACAGGCAGCTAAAACAGTAGCTAAATTAGTGCTGTGTACAACGTCTTGTTCTTGGCTATAATTTTGCAAAATGGATTCGATGCGTTGCCAATCCCGGTAACTGATAATCACAGCCACGGGTTGCATGGCTTCATTGGTAATAAATTGTTTCTCAAAAGTGACCTGGGCTGATCACTGTTAGGGTTCATTGCGGCTTGCTCTTCACGGCTATTTTAGACATCTGGAATCCAGTTTGACTAACGTTTTTCTCATTCATACGCTCCGCTCCTTCTCAAGAGATTTAGCTCTATGGTAGCGGGGTCGTCGAGCTTTTTCAAACCTCAACTTTGAGGTTAGCGGGGCGGTCAGTGACCTCGAACATTTCGGCGTGGGGGATGATGGTTATTTGTCCGAACTCCATTAAGAGGTCGCGGTAGGCTTGGGCGACGGGGCGGGGATTGCGTTGGAGGTCATAGAGACCACAGGGATTGATATTGCCCAGTTTTTGGGCCAGAGCACTGTCCCAATCCACTTGGTCAATCAGACTGTACCAAGTGAATCCCAGTACCGGGATGCCGTCGTGCCGGATTCGCAAAATGTTAATCCATTGTTTCCAGAGCCAGTCGGGAGCTTTCTCAGCATCGAAGATATTGGTCTCGGTACACATGACGGGTTTGCGGTAACGGTCGTAATATTCGCGGGTAATCTGGTACCAACCCATTACGTCCTCGCCCTGACTCATCTTGCCATTGGGCAAAAGAATCCGCTCATTACGCCCGTAGTAATCATTCCCCATCACCTGATATCCGGGCGGCTCTCCTGCCATGAACCAGTTATACTCAGCGCGAGTCAGCCCGTTATCCATCAGGAACATACAGACATCGGCGTCGGGCGGGTGGGCATAGAGCAGGTCCAGGGATAGAAACCGGAGCTTATTTTCTAGCTTGACTTGGGCCGAGGGGACGACATGGGCATCGTGGGTATACTCCGCGCTCTCACTCTGGACCACCACCAAGTCTGGGCGGTGCTGCGCGATACTCTGGGTACCGAGGATACTCGCGGCAACGATATGTTTGAGGGCGGTCACGAAACCCTGGTCAGTTTTGAGTTGTTCATTCCAGAGACCATCGCGACCACTGATCCGGGCGGT
Organism: Candidatus Cyanaurora vandensis; assembly: GCF_013285555.1. Classification (GTDB taxonomy): domain Bacteria; phylum Cyanobacteriota; class Cyanobacteriia; order Gloeobacterales; family Anthocerotibacteraceae; genus Cyanaurora; species Cyanaurora vandensis. The sequence continues at coordinate 24,317 of NZ_JAAXLT010000178.1, forward strand.
CACAAAAATCTCATTGACGGGCGTATAGTAGCGGACCCAGGGGTAACGCTGGGCCACCGCCCCGCAGTATTCAGCAAAATGGATCGGCAACTCTGGGTTCTGGAAATTCCCCAACCAGTCCGGGACCCCAAAGTGCAAGAGGTCCAGAATCGGGACGATCTCCAAGCGGCGGATCTCCTGCATCACCTCATCACAGAAACTCCAGTCATACCGTTTGGGACCTAGATGAACGGTGTGGTAGGGCAGACCGTAGCGCAACACATTCAAGCCCAAATCTTTGACCAACTGCAAATCCTTGCGCCAATGCTGATAATGTCCGCACTCCGCCAAGAGATCGCGCCGCACCCGGCCCTGTTCAATCGTCGGATAGGAACACTCAATCCCCGTGGCAAACATAAAGTTGCGCGAGTCCCCCGTCGGCAGACCGCGCCCATCGCCCCCTGCCGCACCCCCGTACTGGTCGCCGGGGTACTGTCCATCCTGATAGCGGTCCTGAATGATTTCTAGGAAGCTTTTCATCTTAAACCTCACCACGACGGGTACGCGCAATAAAACAATCCGCTGTCCGTAGGGCCAAGGCCATGATCGTCAGGGCCGGATTGACACTCAACGCACTGGGAAAAACTGAATTGTCCAGGATATAGAGGTTGGGCACCTCAAAGACCCGGCCCTCGGGGTTGACCACTGCTTGCGTCGGGTCTAGCCCCATGCGACAGGTCCCGATGATGTGGGCATTACGGGCAAAAGTCCAAGTCGTCTCGGCCCCCGCTTCCCGCCAAATCGCCTGCATCAGGTTCTCGGCGTGGGCATTCATGCGTTGCTCATTCTCGCCGTTGGTGAAGTGGATGCGCGGCTTGGGTAAGCCCCGTCCATCGAGTTCCGTTGCGAGTTCCAGATAGTTATGGTCGTAGGGTAAGCACTCCCCCAAGATATTGATCCCCGCTGTGTGGTTATAGCCCTGCATATGACTGTGTAAGGCTTCACCCCATAACCCTGACCCCCGCGCCACCTGGGAAGCATAGGTCACGGGCATGACCCCGATACTCTGCAACAGATAACCCCCCACGAAATCTGCATCCGTAGGCCGATGGGTGTCTTCAGAGATCAGCCCGCCGGGAATCCCTTTGTAGGGCCGCACCGATTCCGGGAACTGGCCCCAGACTTGCATCCCCGGATGGGCCATGAAGTTGCGGCCCACCTGCCCACTCTGGTTGCCCAGCCCATTTAGCAACAATAAACGCGGGGTCTCGATGGCCCCGGCACACAAAAAAAGTGCCCGACAGGGTTGCCGCTCCTCCTGATCGCCCCGTTGGTAAATCACCGCTGTCACCCGGCCCTGGGGATCGGTCTCAATCTGGGTCACGAAACAACCCGAGCGCACTTCGGCACCGTGAGCTATGGCTAAGGGAATAAAGGTGACATCCATACTCGCCTTGCCACCCGTGGTGCAGCCCGCCTGACAGAACCCACGATTGGTGCAAGCCCGCCGCCAACCGATACCTGCCTGGAAATAGGGAGCCGATAAGGCCGCGTTCGCCGCCGGAGCCGTCCGCAGCCCCAAGGCCCGACAACCCCGCGCCATCAACTGCGCGGCCCCATTGAGCGGGAGGGGAGCCAGGGGATAGGGCGTCCGCTCGGGTCCCCAGGGATAGGGTGAAGGTCCCGACACGCCGAGGATGCGTTCCACCTCATCGTAGTAAGGTTCTAGGTCCCAGTAACTCAAGGGCCAGTCCACGCCCGCCCCGGAGTCTTGGTGCAAGGTGAAATCATCGGGCTGGGGCCTTGGCACATAGGCGGTGTAATGCAGCGTCGAACCCCCGACGCCCGTGCCCGAGTTATTGCTACCAAAAGCCACCGGGTCTTGACCCGCACTCAGCCGTTCGTCATTCCAAAAAAGTTTGGTTTGAGCCCGCTCGTCGGTGGCGAAATCCCGGTCGGGTTGCCAGTGTTCACCTGCTTCCAAGGCCACTACCGAGAAACCCGCTTGAGCCAGCCGCGCTAGCAAGGGCGCACCTCCCGCCCCCGTGCCAATGACTACTACATCCACTTCAGCTAGGGCGGTGGGTGGCATTGGGTGTGGGACCTGATAAGTCGCGCCCGGTTCATCGTCAGGTACCGTATAATCCGTCGCCCCCTCCTCCGGTTCCCAGTCCTCTTTTTGGTCTAGGCCGAGCTTCTGCCAGCCCCGCCCGTCTGCCATCCCCACATAGCCGATTTTTTCCTGGGTCAGGGGATGGCTGTAATAGTTCTCGCATAACTCGGTCAGCAGGTCGGTGAAGTACCGTTGGGCCGGGAGTTGTTGCCACACTTTGCCCGGAGCTTGACCCGTGCGGACTGCCTCTAGGACTGCATCTTGTTCTGTGACCGCCAACTCAGCGAGGGACTGCCCAAACATCAATCGCGCACTCTCCTCAATCCCTCTCAGCCCCGACTGATGCGCCTCAAGGTCTGGGGGCATCGTGTTATACCGCCAACCATCACCCTGTCCCGAGGCTAGCCGTCGGTCCACTGCCTCAGCCAGGTCCAAAGCCGGACTCACCAACCGTGCCACCACTATTTGCAAAGTCGTTACCAACTCCGGCTCAAACACCTGCCAAGCCTGCTGCTCCTGCCCTTGCAATCGTTCTATCAGCACCGCACGAGTCTGGGGAGTCACCAAGCTCGTCTCAAGTAACGCCCGTATCAAACCCAGGGGGTAAGAATTCGTTGAAGACAAGACCAAGCTCCCGAGGACACGACAAAAACCACTACATCCTAACTACTAGAAGTCTTCCCGCCCGTCACCTCATAGATACTGCCCGTAACAAAGCTCGCATCCTGAGAAGCCAAGAACACATAGACCGGAGCCAATTCCTCGGGCTGACCGGGACGACTCAACGCCACCTCATGTCCGAAATTCTCAACTTCTGATGCGGGCATCGTCGCCGGGATAGCGGGCGTCCAGACAGGACCAGGCGCGACAGCGTTGACGCGAATCTTCCGTTCTCCCAAGTTCAAGGCTAGAGCTTTAGTAAAGGCATGAATCGCTCCCTTACTGGCACAGTAGTCCACTAGCAACTCATTCCCGACCAGCCCGACAATACTCCCGGTATTGATAATGCAATCCTCCGCCGTGAGATAGGGCAACGCTGCCTGCGCCATATAGAAATAACCAAAGATATTCGTCTCAAAAGTACGGCGGAACTGCTCTTCACTAATATCTTCAAACCGTTCCTGAGCCATCTGGTAAGCTGCATTATTGACCAAAATATTGAGATGTCCGAGTTGCACGACGGTCTGCTCTACGGCATGACGGCACTGCGCGGCCTCGCGTACATCACCTTTAAGGGGCAGACACTTGCGCCCTTCCGCCTCAACTAGGCCACAGGTCACTTGGGCATCATCATCATGTTCGTTATAAAAAATTGCCACATCCGCCCCTTCCTTGGCAAAAGCCAGGGCGACCGCCCGACCAATCCCCGAGTCGCCACCCGTTACGAGGGCAACCTTGCCCTTGAGCTTCCCCGCCGCCCGGTAATTTGCCAAGTCCGTATCCGGCTTGGGGACCATATCTTCCTGACTTGCTGGGTAGGGCAACTGCTGGGCGGGGATCTCTTGAGCAGTCGGACGCGACTCTTCACTCTGCATAACAACCTCATGACGAAAGAGCGCGTAACTCGCTCCCCAAAATATTATCTGGCTCCCCAAAATTCACTATCTACCCCAGTGCGTAGAGAAAGCGATCCCCCTAGCCCCCCTCAAAGGGGGAAAAGCGTAGAGCGTGAAATTTCGTGTCTCTACTTACATCGCCCTTATCCCAACAACGCCCGCAAACGAGCCGGGTAATTAGTTGCCATCATGTCTACACCCAGCGCAATAGTTCGTTGTAGTTCAAGCTCGGTGTTGGGGGTCCAAGTGCTGACCCAAAGTCCGGCTTGGTGGGCTTGGTGAACTAGGTCCGGGGTCAGGTAATGAAAATTAGGCATCAATCCGTCCGCTTGGGCACTCCGCGCTAGCCCCGCCGGGTCCATCACCCGCCCCACATACAAAATTCCCGTCTCCCAGGTAGGTCGTTGTTGTTTGATCTCCCACAGGGCTTGATGATCAAAGGAAATAAATACAACCTTGGAGCTCATCTCTAAACGGTCTACCACCTCAAGACAAGCTTGGGTCAATCGCTCAATGCGGGCAGTGAATTTCAGTTCAATCACCACAGGTAAGCGGTCTTTGGCCCAGACCAACACCTCTTCTAAGGTAGGAATCACCGCCCCGGCAAACTCTGGTTTGAAATGACTGCCCGCATCTAGGGTTTGCAGTTGGGCCACAGTCAAATCCCCCACCGCCCCCCGTCCGTTGGTAGTCCGGTCCACGGTCTCATCATGGATCACCACCACCCCATCGGCAGCAAGTTGGACATCCAATTCCACCGCCGCCGCACCCAGGGCCAGCGCAACTTCAAAGCCTAGTAGTGTATTTTCCGGCGCGTGACCCATCGCTCCCCGGTGCCCGAGGACTAGGGGCCGCCCCAACCGTTGCGTCCATTGTTGTACCATAGGCTACAACTCCACCCGGTGGCCCGGTGCATCCGATCACGGTTTACGATACCACCCTGCGCGACGGTGCCCAGCGCGAAGGTCTCAGCCTCTCCGTCGCTGACAAGATTCGGATCGCCCGTCGGCTCGATAGTCTGGGCGTCCATTTCATTGAGGGCGGCTGGCCCGGTGCCAATCCTAAGGACGTGCAGTTCTTCTGGGAACTCAAAAAAAATCCCCTCCGCCAAGCCCAAGTCGTGGCCTTCTGCTCGACCTGTCGTCCCGGTTGCGCGGCCCACCAAGACGAACTGTTGAGCCATGTCCTCGCCGCTGGGACCCACTGGGTAACGATTTTTGGTAAGTCCTGGGACCTCCATGTGCGCGAGAGCCTGAATACCACGCTTGACGAAAATTTAAGGATGATCCAGGACACGATTAGCTACCTCAAAAGCCAAGGCCGCCGAGTCATCTATGACGCTGAACACTGGTTCGATGGCCTACGCCACAATCCGGCCTACGCCCTAGCCACCCTCCAGGCCGCATCCCAAGCTGGGGCGGAATGGCTCGTTCTCTGTGATACCAACGGCGGAATGCTCCCCAGTGATATCCAAACTGCCTTCAGCCAAATGGGTTCCTGGGAAACGCCCTTGGGTATCCATACCCACAATGACAGCGGGACTGCCGTCGCCAACGCGCTCGTTGCCGTGGCAGCGGGGAGCCGGATGGTCCAAGGCACGATCAATGGTTATGGGGAACGCTGCGGCAACGCCAACCGCTGCACGCTCCTGCCCAACCTCCAGCTCAAACTAGGCTACCCCTGTCTACCGCCCAGCCACCTCAGCCAACTGACCGAAGTTGCTCGGTTCGTCAGTGAAGTCGTGAATCTGGCCCCGGATGAACACTGGCCCTTTGTCGGCTCCTCGGCCTTTGCCCATAAAGGCGGTATCCACGTCAGTGCCGTCACCAAAAACCCCGTCACCTACGAACACCTCGACCCCGACTTGGTGGGCAACCGCCGCCGTGTGGTCATCTCCGAACAGGCTGGGGTCAGCAATATCCTGACCAAAGCTAAGGACCTGGGGTTAATGCTAGAGCGCGGCGATCCCCGCGTCCGGGCGATTTTGCAGCGCGTCAAAGCCCTAGAGCACGAAGGCTATCAGTTTGAGGCAGCGGAGGCGAGTTTTGCCCTATTGGTTTATGAGGGACTCCAGAATCGCCAACTCTGGTTCACCTTGGAGGGTTTCCGGGTGACTTCCCAGACCTTCCCGGACCAGTCAGTTTGTTCAGAGGCCACCGTCAAGGTCCGTGTCGGACCCGATGACCAGCCCTACCATGTCGCCGCTGAGGGCAATGGTCCTGTCGCCGCCCTCGACCACGCCCTCCGTAAGGCATTGAGCAAGTTTTACCCCGAGGTTGCCGACTTCAAGTTGACCGATTACAAAGTCCGTATCCTCGACAGCCCCAGTGGGACCGCCGCCAAAACCCGTGTCCTCATCGAGTCAAGCGACGGCGAAGACCGCTGGCACACCGTCGGAGTCTCCCCCAATATCATTGAAGCCTCCTACCAAGCTGTCGCTGAGGGCATCGAGTATGGTCTGCTCCGTAAACGCAGCCTCCGCCTTACGCCACCGCCCCTAGCCACGCAAACCTCAGGCCCGCCCGACTAAGCGCGTGACCACCGTGAGCAGTTCCAAGGGTTCGACGGGTTTAGGGAGGTGGCGTTGGTAGCCCGCCGCTAGAGCATGGGCGCGGTCTTCTTGACGGGTATGGGCGGTCAGGGCCACTGCCGGGAGGTCGGTGCCACCCGCTCGGATCTTTTGAAGTAAGATATAGCCGTCCTCACCGGGCATAGCGATATCACTCAAGAGCAAATCCGGTAACCAACTCGCAATTACCTCTAGGGCTTGGGCCACAGACCCGGCGGTGCGGACAGCGGCTCCCGCTTCCTCCAGAACCATCCCGACGAGGTCGCGGGCATCGGGTTCATCATCTACCACAAGGACCCGGACCCCGACGAGGGTTTGACTGGGACGGGAGGAGGGGGGGACCTTGCGGACAGCAGGGACGGTGGTCTGGGCCAAAGGGAAATGGACGGTAAAGGTCATCCCGCAACCTGCCCCGGCACTAGTGGCGTAGATCCGACCGCCGTGGAGTTCGACGAGATTGCGGACGATAGCGAGTCCCAACCCCAATCCCCCGTAGTGGCGGGTGCTAGAGCTATCGGCCTGCCGGAAACGGTCAAAAATATAAGGTAGGAATTCAGCCGCAACCCCTTGACCCGTGTCGCTGACCGTGATCACGGCTTCATCGTCCACAGTCTCTAGTTGCACTAGCACTTCGCCACCGGCGGGCGTAAATTTAATGGCGTTAGTAAGTAAGTTCCAGACCACCTGCTGGAGGCGGTTACTGTCGCCCAGCACCTGGCCTATGGCATCTAGGGCCGTGACGAGGTGAATGCCCTTATTATCCGCACTGAGTTGGACCGAAGCCAAGGCTCCCTCAATCACAGCCACCAAGGAGAGTAACTGCCGTTGTAATTTCAGCTTGCCCGTGATGATCCGCGAGACATCGAGGATATCTTCAATTAGTTGGTTCTGGGCCCGGGCGTTGCGCTCAATTGTTGCCAAGGCGCGTTCCTGAGCTGTGAAATCGAGCTTGGAACGCCGGAGGATTTGGGTCCAACCGAGGATGGCGTTGAGGGGGGTCCTGAGTTCGTGGGAGACCGTCGCCAAAAATTCATCCTTGACCCGGTTGGCCTCCTGGGCTTTGCGGTAGAGACGGACATTATCGAGATTGCTGGCGATCCGACGGGCAAGGTCCTGGGCCAAATCGAAATCTAGCTGGTCGTAGACGCGTTGCCCAGTCGTCAATAAGGTAATCACTCCCAAAGCACTACCCCGCGCCACCAAAGGCGTAATGATATAGGACTGAACGGGTCTCAGTGCCTTTGGCGTCTGGGGTACAAAACGCGCCTCCTTGGTCGCGATGGCTTCGCCGATCAGTTGGTGGAATGGTTCTTGTTGGCTCAGTAATTCCGGCTGACGATGAATACTTACCGCCGCTACTTGTTTGATCTCATTGTCCTCAGTAACCATATGAATCAGACAGATATCGGCAAGGAAGGGCACGGTCAATTGGGCTAGATTCGCCAGGGTCTTGGTGTAGTCCAAAGATGCAGTCAAGACCGTACTAGCCGCAGCGAGAAACCGTTGACGCGCCTCTTGCTGGGCTAAGGTCTCCGCCAGTTCACGAAAATGCTGTTGGGCCTCCTCCGCTTGCTGGCGGGCTTGCACCTGCACTGTGACCTCCACCCCTTGGATGAGGACCCCCTGGATCTGCCCTTGCTCATCTGTGAAGGGACTGAACATAAAGTTGAAGTAAGCCTCTACCTGTTGTCCGCCGCGCTCCCAACGCACCAGAGCTTCCTCCTGATGGCAGGTCTCGCCCATGCAATACACCCGGTTCAACATCGTGAAATAAGGTTGGTCAGCAAGTTCCGGGAAAACTTCTGAGAGGGTGCGACCAATAGTATCAGGTGTCCGTCCGCTGGTTTGCAGATAAAGCAAGTTAGCAAAAACAAAACGTTGTTCCAACCCCCGGACGACGGCAAATAGCGCGGGTAAATGATAGAGAAACCGTGGATAATCAGTCTGCTCGGGCAGATTACTTGCACCCCGGAGGAGTTGCTGGATTAATCCCTCACCCGAGAGACCGAGTTGTTTAGCTTGTTGGTTCAGGAGTTGCCAAGTCTGCTGAGTAAGTGGGTTTCGCCGCTTTGGGCCTCGCCAGCACCCAGACCGCCTCGTTACTCCCGCCATAACCACTCTTTTTTGGAAACTTGGGTACCTGTCAAGTATTCGATGGTCTCTAGTTAACCGGCTCCATCTACAGGCAGAAGACCTTGAAGGTAGTAAATATTACTCGACATAGCCAAACCAACACTTGAGATAATTTGCTTCGAGAAACGTCACCGGATGGTCTAGGGCATGACCCGTGAAGTCCAATAACCGAAACCCCCGCACTGCCAAAACCTCCGCCACGAGTTCCTGAAACTCCAAGGCCGTCACATGGGCCGAACAAGAAGCCGCAACGAGTAATCCCCCCGGTGCCAAAACCCGTAGTCCTAACTGGATGATGCGGCGGTAAGACGCTAACGCCTGGGGACGGTTCTGGTGACGGGGCGCAAAAGAGGGCGGATCGAGGATGACTGCATCAAACGCTACCCCGCCTTGGGCAAGCCGGGTCAGTTCTGCAAAAGCGTCACCCTGCATCAGGTGGTGGTCTGTCGTCAAGCCAGGATTGTGGCTGAAATTGCGTTGGGCAGAGGCGAGGGCATGGGCACTGATATCCAGACTCGTAACCTCCCGACAGCCCCCCCGCGCTGCATAAACGGAGAACCCGCCGGAGAAACTAAAAACATTCAGCACCCGCC
>NZ_JAAXLT010000021.1 GCF_013285555.1 Candidatus Cyanaurora vandensis
GACAGAGGCGCAATCCGATGTTGCAAGCTGACTCGTGGAACCAAGAGCTGGGCGGTACCGCCCAGCTATCCCCCGGCTTTAGCCGTGGGGAGTGTCAAGTTGTCATTCTGGAAGGGTCAGGATGGTGGTTTCCTGTTTTTAAACCTATCTTAAGAATGTGGGAGTTCTCTAGTTCGTAGCAATTTGCAGCTTTTCTAGGAGTGAGTTTAGGTATTGCTGCTGGACCAGGATGGCTTTGAGGGTTGTCAGGGCGGTACGGTTGCCTTGGTCCCATTCGCTGAAGGCTTGGTGGAGCGTCTGGTCTAGGGTCTGGGCGCGGTTTTGCCAGTGGAGCTTTTGGGCGATTAGCTCGGCAGGGGGGGTGTCGGGGTCCTCAAGGAGTTCTTGGAGTTCAAAGACTGCCATCAATAAACTTTGGGGCGGGTTTTGTTCTAGGGAAATGCCTTCGAGGGCGAGGAGGTGCTGGGCGCGGCGGTAGGGGTCTTTGAGGGTGCGGTAAGCTTCATTGAGCAGGGCCGTCTCGGTCATCGCTTGAGCCTGTTCAGTGCGGGGGCGGCGGTCAGGATGAGCTTCCCAACTGTGTTCACGATAAAGGCGGTCCAAGTCTGCCGGGTGCAACGTCAGGCGGCGCGGTAGTCCTAGGACCGTAAAGTAATCATTCATGGTGTACTTACTTCTAAGCGTTGGTCAAAATTAAATAGAAGCACCGGGAGGTTCTGGCTGGGCTCAGTCTGCTGAATGCGGCTACTCACCTGGGTCAGACGGGCGCGGACCTCCGCCCCAGTATCACGGGCGACGACGAGCCAGTTATGACTCGGAGCCACTAGGGTCAGGGGACTCTCGGCCTGTGCACGCAGGGCTTGGAGTAGGTCTACCACAAGCATCCGCTCAGCATCGTAACCATCGCCGCGATTGAGGACCCAGACTCCCTGTCGCTCCCCAGCCACCAAAAAAGGAATGTCAGTCCGGCGAGCGAGGTTCTCCAGGGCCAACTGCTGAACTTCAGTCTCACTCATACCCCAAGTCCGCTCCTCCCGTGGACCCACCGCCCACAGGACCAGGGGTTGGTCCACAACTACGGTCCAACAGAGTCGGGGGTGTAAAGCGGTACTAGAAGGGCGATTATCACTGGGCCACAACCGCCGGAACTGCTCCTGGGCAAAGAGCCGGGGCATCAGCAGGTCCTTGTCTAGTACCGGAGGTCCGGGTAGGCCCACCACCAAGGGGTTGAGACGGTCTTCCATAAATTCCTGGGGGTTAGCCTGCACCCTAAGGGCTTGGGCATAGAAGGGTTCAAGTAGCAGCAATGGTTCACTACCACTGCTATCTAGACGTTTGAGGCGCAATATCCCCGGCGCGGGTTCACCCAACACTTGTAAACGTCCGTTGTAATCTTTCTTGAGTTTTTTCATCAAGATACTTTGGAATTCCGCTTGGGTGATGATGTCCTTGGGCTGGGCGAGGGCTGGAGCCGCAACGGTCGCCATCAACCCTAAAAAAGTACGGCGGTCCAAATTAACTCCTGGTGCTCTCCCGTTGAATGTATCAAATTCCCATCCCTGTGATCTATCGCACGACCCAGATGAAAGTAATGGCTTAGGCTAGCGTCTATCCTCCCAGTTGCTCCCCCATGCCCTATGTAAGTATGCTGCCATGGACCCTGCCATCTTCTTCTTTTGGGCTGTTGCCCTCGCCTTGACCTTTCTCACCCAACCCGCCGATGGGCAGGATAAGTAAGGGCTGGGGCTGAGACGGTCTGAGTTCTTAGGGCAAACCGTACATAAGCCTAGTGAGGTATGCAGCAATGTGTACCTCTTTTAGATGAAATAAAGCAACAAAACTTTGCACTTCGCTAGGTCGGCTTCCTAAACTTGAGAGAGTACCTAGAGGTCCCGATGAACTTCACACAGACCATACTCCGGCTGGTAACTCAGGGCGCATCGGCTTACATCAGTGCCCGGAGCCTGAGTAATACCCAGACCCGTCCCGATACAATTGCGGGCTTACACCTCGCGGAAGTGGGCGCGGTACCCTTTTTGGAAGCCTTGAGTGAGCGGGCTGCCCGTGAAGGCGATAGCTGGCTTGCGGAAAGTCTGCTGCGCCATGCCCAGGACGAACGCCGCCACGGGGCGATTTTTGCCCAAGCTCTCAAACGCACGGGGCGGAGTCTGATTGATTTTCAAAGTTTACGTACTGAGGGCAAAGGACAACCGCGTAGCCCGTTTTTTGAGAAATACTTTGAAGGCCATACTGCTGAGGAATTAAAAGCTGAAAATATCGAGTGGGGTTTCATGATGGCCTCCACCCATGTTCTAGAAGATGATGCTCAAAGGGATTTTGTCCGCATGGCGAACGCGCTACCCGCCGCTGATCCCCTGCGGCAAGGGATGTACAGTATTGCGGCTGATGAGGGGGGACACGCCGCCTACCTCAAGGAAGCCCTGGTCCGTCGCCTGGGTCGCCGGGAGGCTGAAGCTCTGATTGAAACCTTCCGGGTCCGTAAGGTGGAAGCCATCGTCGCGCTCGTGGGCGAGATGCTCCAAAAGGGTAAAGTCGGCGGACCAGAATTGACTCAGAACACGGATAGTGCCCTGAGTGAACTGGCGCAAATGGCCTGAGATAGGGGGGTTTCCCCCCCGCTTCACCTAGGGTTCCGGTGTGGTCGGGACCGGGGTGTTGGTGATGGTCTTGTTAATCGTCTCGCCATCGGTTGTCGTACCTGTGACGGTCTGGGTCCAGCCTTGACCAGGCGTGTACTCGTAGGTTGCTGTCGTGTTGGAACCGCCGACAGTCTCGCCTGCACTATTGGTCACGGTAGAGCTACGGGTATAGGTGCCCTCGCCCGTGCGGGTGGAGGTTTTATCCACGTTGTAGGTCTGCCCAGTGGGGGTGGTGTAGTTGTAGTCTGAGGTCCGCGTCCCGTTGGCCTTGTCATAGGTGGTGGTCCCGTTGACACTGCGTTGGACTGAGCCGTCAGTATCGGTGAGGGTGGTGCCGCCCGTGCGGGTCACGGTCCCGTCGGTATTGGTGGTGTAGTTGGCATTGCGATTGACATTATAGGTGTCGCCCGCGTTGTTGGTGACGGTGCCAGTACCCGTCACGCTAGTACCTGTTTCAGGGCTGTAGGTGCGGTTGGTCGTGCCCTGGAAGCTGCCGCTGCGGGTCTGTCCGTTGGTTCCGGTGCGGGTATAGGTGCCCGTCTGGGTGTGGGTCCCCGGTGCGGTTTTGGTCCGGGTGCGATTGACATTCAAGCTCTTACCATTACTGTTGGTGGTCGTGCGGTTCCGGCTTCCAGCAAAGCTCGGCTCCATCGTCACGGCACCGAACATCACACAGGCACTCAACAACAAAATTTTCTTAAGCATGGGTCCTTCTCAGCTTGATGCTCTTTGGGACGCAGTATAGGGCTGGGGTGTTCAACCTAACGCAGATTTCGCATACTGGAGACAATCATCCTCAGGTGAACCATGACCAAAGCGACTTGGAACGGGGCTGTCCTTGCCGAGAGCGATAGCTGTGTTGTCGTCGAGGGGAACCAGTACTTCCCGCCCACCGCGATTAAGTGCGAGTATTTTCAAGAAAGTGCTACCCACTCCACTTGTCCCTGGAAGGGTATCGCCAGCTATTACAACCTTGTGGTGGAGGGCCAAGTCAACCGGGATGCCGCCTGGTATTACCCCGCCCCTAAAGAAAAAGCCCTCAACATTACCGGGTACATTGCCTTCTGGAAAGGGGTCAAGGTCGAGAGCTAAGCAGAAATTTACCGCGAAAAACGTGACAGATACGATTAAAATACCTGGGCACTACCTTTGACCAAGACCATGAAACCAATCACGCTGAAACGCAACGTCACCGTCAGAGCCATCGTCACCCCCCGGCTCAAAGAGGAGGCGGTCCAGCAACTCCAAAACGCCCTCCAACAGGTGGACGCGCAAATCCAGCAGGTTGACTTCCAGGGTAAGCGGGCCGTCAACGAAGTCGAGCGCGGGGCGATTAAACCCCTCGGACCCGAAGCTCAACAGCAAATCAACAGCATCCGTTCTCAGATGGAAGCCAAGAAATCTGAGTTTCTGCAACAGAAGAATCAGTTTTTGCAACAACTCAACCAAGTGACCGCCTGGGAGATGGACCAAGAAATCGTCCAAGGCCAAGTGGAGAGCGACTTTGAAGTCTCCATAGGCGATAACTTGGTGGAGCGCATGAATCTAGAAGTAGTCCTCCAGGATGGAATTATCGTCGAGATCCGTGGAACCCCTTAGAACTTCATAGATTTTTAAGAATCTACCGTTTAATTTGACGTGCGTAGTTAACTTTTGTTAACATTATGAGCGTGATTAGGCGGTATGGGCATGGCAGACGGACAGACCTCCGAGACAACGATACGGATTAACCTAAACTCGCTGAATCCAGCGGGCCGCAAGGGTCGTCAAGCCGATCCCGAAGACTCTGTCGGTCAATTTCTACGCGAGATGGCCCGTTATCCGCTCCTGACCTCTGAGCAGGAAATCAGTTTGGCACGGGTGATTGCAGCGGGTGGTGAGGATGCAGAACGGGCTAAACGTCGTCTCGTCCGGGCCAACCTCCGGCTAGTGGTCTCGATTGCCAAAAAATATTTGAATCGGGGTGTACCTTTCCTCGACTTGATTCAGGAAGGGGCGATTGGGCTGATGCGGGCAGCGGAGAAATTTGATTACGAACGGGGCTTTAAGTTCTCGACCTATGCTTACTGGTGGATTCGCCAGGGGATCACGCGGGCGATTGCGTCCCAGGCCCGGACGGTGCGTTTACCCGTCCACATGGTCGAAAAACTGAACCAAGTCAAGCGGATGCGCCGGGAATTGGCCCAAAGCCTAGACCACCGCCCCTCCAAAACCGAACTCGCCCTCGCTATGGAACTCGATGAGGATAAGCTCGACGAGATTCTAGAAGCGGGTCGCAAAACCTTGTCTCTCCACGTGCGGGTGGGTAAAGAAGAGGACACCGAGCTACTGGAATTGATCGAGGATAGCCATAACCCCGGTCCCAATGTCATTCTCGAAAACCAGTTGCTCTTTGAGCAGGTGGGCGATGCCTTGGACCAGCTCGCTCCACGGGAACGGGAAATTTTGATGTTGCGCTTTGGCATGGTAGACGGCAAGGATTACACCCTCTCGGAGATTGGGGAAATGTATACTCTTTCGCGGGAACGGGTCCGTCAGATCCAGACCAAAGCCATGCGTAAGTTGCGCCACCCCCGTCTGCAATCCCTGTTGCGTGATTGGATTGTGGATTAAGAACCTCTTGACAGCCCCGGCCCTCCCCGCTAGAACGGTAAGTGTTTCATACTGTTTTCATCTTTGGAGGGTTTATGGGGCGTGGGTGGTCAACCTTGGGCTTAATGGTTGGACTGATGGGAATCCCGGTCATGGCTGGGGGCGATTTAACCAAGCAGGAACCTATTCTCGTTACTGTACAGTTAGGGACGGTCGAGAACGAACTTAAATTTGTGCCCAATCTTGTTACCTTGGAGACGGGCAAACTCTATAAACTTATTCTGGTGAATCCTAGTCCTCAGGCCCATTACTTCAGTTCTGAGGGAATGGCCCAAGCGGTTTTTACCCGGAAAGTCCAGATTAACAATGCCCAAGGCAAGGCCATCGCCGAGGTCAAGGGGAGCGTCCGTGAAATTGAGGTTTATCCTAAAGGTACGACGGAGTGGTGGTTCGTACCTGTTAAAGCAGGGAGCTTCAACGACCTCAAATGTACGATTACCGGGCACACCGAGGGTGGCATGACGGGCCGGGTTGTCATCAATTGATAGTTTAGCTTGGTCAGAGTTAGGTGAGAGAAGCGGCTAGGATTGAGGAATTATGTCCCCACAGAGGAAGCCATGCTTGACCCAATCCCGGCTGTACTTGATGAACTGCGGGCTGGACGACTGGTAGTCGTGGTGGACGACGAGAACCGCGAGAACGAAGGGGATCTCGTGGGGGCGGCGCAGTTTGCCACCCCAGAGATGATTAATTTCATGGCCCTCTATGCGCGGGGGTTGATTTGTCTAGCGATGACCCCAGAGCGGCTAGACCAACTGAAGTTACCTTTGATGGTGACGGAGAATACGGACAAGAACCAGACCGCTTTCACCGTCAGTATTGACGCCGCCCCTGAACTGGGAACGACCACGGGCATCTCTGCCAGTGACCGTTCGCGGACGGTCCTAGCGGCAATTAACCCCTACATCCGCCCTGAGGAACTGCGTCGTCCCGGTCATATCTTTCCGTTACGAGCTAGAGAAGGCGGGGTCTTGATGCGGGCGGGGCATACCGAGGCAGCAGTAGACATGGCCCGTCTGAGTGGACTTTACCCGGCGGGCGTGATTTGTGAGATCCAGAACCCCGATGGCTCCATGGCCCGTCTCCCGGAACTATTGGTTTTCGCCCGTCAACACAACCTCAAAATTATTTCGATTGCCGACCTAATTAGTTATCGGCTCCAGACAGAGCGGTTTGTGCGCCGCGAGACGAGAGCAATTCTGCCCACGGTCTATGGGCAGTTTGAGATCTTTGGCTACCGCAACCAACTCGACAATACAGAGCACGTGGCCTTGGTCAAGGGGGGCATACCCCAGGCTCCGGTGCCCTTTTTGGGCGAGACCCAACCGATGCTCGTCCGGGTCCATTCCGAATGTCTGACTGGGGACGCGCTGGGGTCCTTGCGCTGTGATTGTCAACGGCAACTTCAAGCAGCGATGAAGATGATTGACCACGCCGGACGCGGGGTGGTGGTCTATCTGCGTCAGGAGGGGCGCGGGATTGGGCTAGTTAACAAACTCAAAGCCTACAGTCTCCAGGACACGGGGCTCGACACGGTGGAGGCCAATGAGCGGCTGGGGTTCGCGGCGGACCTGCGTAACTATGGGGTGGGGACGCAGATCCTCAATGACCTAGGGGTGCGCCGGATGAAGCTCATCACCAACAATCCCCGCAAAATCGCTGGCTTGGGCGGCTATGGGCTAGAGATCACCGACCGGGTGCCACTGATTGTGGAGGAGACCGATTTCAATAGCCGCTACCTCACCACCAAGGCCCGGAAGCTGGGTCACATTTTGCCGGAGGTCCGTCTGTTGGTCGCTGGCCTGAACTTTTCCCCGGTCCCCCAGGAACAGGACTGGTTGAAGTTGCTGGAGCAGATCCGGGCCTGGGCCGCGCTTAAGGGACTCTTAGTTCAAGAAGAAGTCCGTCCGGTCGGCCGGGCTGTATTTTCACGGGATGCTTGTATTTTTCACCTGGGGCTAGAGCACGACGATGGACAGGTCAAGGACTGGTACCGCCTGACTGACCAACCCCGCCGGGGCATGATCCAGGCGTTTTTGATGGAGTTGACTCGGCTTGAAAACTTAGTGGGGTTAGAATTCGTGGTCTCTGATGGACAGGACCCCTTGGGCCACCTCAATCAGAATTTCTCCTCCCAGGACCGGACCCTAGACCAGTGGGTAGATTATTGTACGAAGACCTGGGAGCGGCAGCAGGTCTACCGTTTCTTGAAACCCCACAGTTAAACTAAGAAGCGATAACCCAGGGAGTTTAGAGATGAAGCGCAATACCGTGCTTTTGGGATTGTTTCTCAGCTTAGTCCAAGCCCCGGTGCTGGCTAATGCTTTGGTTGGACAGATGGCCCCCGCTTTCGAGGCCACAGACAGTAATGGTAAGACCCATAGTTTGAATGACTTTAAGGGCAAGTATGTGGTCCTAGAATGGACTAACTATGATTGTCCTTTCGTTAAACGCCAGTATGGGACCAACACCATGCAGAATCTCCAGAAAACCGCTACCCAGCGGGGCGTGGTTTGGCTGTCAGTGAACTCCTCAGCCATGGGCAATCAGGGTAAGCTTCTCAGCGATGCAAGTCAACGCACTGATGAAAGAAAAGGGCGCGGCTCCCACGGCTTACTTGATGGACAACAACGGCAGTCTCGGTAAGCTCTACGCGGCGAAAACGACTCCCCATATGTTCATCGTGGACCCCCAAGGGAAGCTCATCTACAACGGAGCCGTGGATGATAAACCCACCACTGACATGACCGTGAAAGCTGACAAGAACTATGTGCAACTTGCTCTCAACGATGCTCTAGCGGGTAGACCGATTGCCGAAGCGACCACCCGGCCCTATGGCTGCTCGGTGAAGTACTAATTGCACCGATATCCCTAACTGGGGATATCGGGTCTAAGCCATGGCTAAGGGACGGGAGTTGCGGCTGCGGCGTAGAGACGAGGCGACCATCGCCAGTAGCTCCTCACGACTCCAGGGTTTTGACATGAAGTACTCCCCACCGCTTCGATAGCTATTGATGCGGTTAGCTAGACTATTCTCCCCAGAGATGAAAACAATGGGGAACTGTCCAGCATGATCACTCGCTTGGATCGCTTTTGCCAATTCAAAGCCGCTCGCTTGAGGCATGACAATATCGGTAATAACTAGGGCAGGCCGTAGCTGCTGCAAGATGACCAAAGCCTCAGCAACATTGGCAGCCGTGGTAACTTGATAATCCTTACTCAAACAGTGTTTGATCAAGAAACACTGGGCGGGGTCATCATCCACAAACAGAATTTGGTCAACTATGAGTTTCTTCTGCATAAACTGGAGGGCTTCTACTATGATCTAAGTCACCTTGTTATGAGTCTACACGGGGATATACGGAAAGTAACATGCGTACACGGAGACATGGTTTTTAGCAGAGGTCTCGCCTACGCTAGAAGTAGCATTTTAAGGTCCGATGTCGGTTGATGTGGTTGTCATTGGGGCAGGTCTGGGAGGCTTGAGTGCGGCGGCCCATCTTGTCAGTCAGGGTTATCGCGTCTTGGTCTTGGAGAAGTACCTCATTCCGGGCGGGAGTGGGGGCTACTTTGAGCGGGCGGGCTACCGTTTCGATGTAGGGGCCTCCATGATTTTTGGTTTGGGGGAGCGAGGGACGACCAACCTGCTCACCCGAGCCCTCGCTAGTGTGGACGAAAAAATCCCCAGCATTCCCGATCCGGTCCAAGTCCATTACCATTTACAGGGTCTGACGGTACGGGTCCACCGTGATTATGAGCAGTTTAGCGGAGAACTCGGAGACCGTTTTCCCCAGGAGCGGCGGGGGATTCAGCAATTTTACGGGGAGTGCTGGCGAGTCTTCAACTATCTCAACAGCATGGAGTTACTTTCTTTAGAAGAAATTGGTTACTTGACGCGGACTTTTTTGCAGAATCCAGGGGCTTGTCTGGGGTTAGCCCGTTATTTGCCCTTGAATGTCGGCGGAGTTGCACGAAAATATATCCGCGACCTGGAACTCTTACGGTTTATTGATATGGAATGCTATTGCTGGTCGGTCGTCCCCGCTGCCCGGACCCCGATGATTAATGCTGGGATGGTCTTCTCTGACCGCCACTACGGGGGCATCAACTACCCAGTGGGCGGGGTAGGGCAGATTGCCTTGGCTCTAGAGCGCGGTATCACCCGCCTGGGTAGCCAAATTCGCTACGGTGCCCATGTCAAGCGCGTCCTCCTCAACGGGCGTAAGCAGGCGGTGGGGGTGCAACTCGCCACCGGGGAGACCCTGATGGCCCAAGCAGTGGTCTCGAATGCCACACGCTGGGACACTTTTGGACGGCTCCTCACCGCCGATGAGATCCCCGGGGCTGAGCGCGGCTGGCAGCAGCGTTACCAGAAGTCTGCTAGTTTCTTGAGTTTGCATCTGGGGGTCTACCAGAGCTTGATCCCCGTGGGCACGGATGTCCATCATATTTTGTTGGACCGTTGGGCGGACCTGGAGGCGGCTCTGGGGACGGTTTTTGTCTCGATTCCGACCCTGCTTGATCCCAGTCTGGCTCCACCGGACCGCCATATCATCCATGCCTTCAGCCCGACTGCCATGGACGCTTGGCGGGGTCTAGACCCGGCTGCCTATGCCCAACAAAAACAAGCTTGGGCTGACCAGATTATTCACCGCGTGAGTCAAATTCTGCCCGGTCTTAAGGAGGCGATTGTCTTCCAAGAAGTCGGTACGCCCCGCACCCACCGCCGTTTCCTGGGCCGAGTGGACGGGACCTATGGCCCCATCCCCCGTGGGACTCCCCTCGGACTGGTGGGGATGCCCTTCAATCGCACGGCGGTCCCTGGGCTTTACTGTGTCGGGGATAGCACATTCCCTGGTCAGGGACTCAATGCGGTCGCTTTTTCGGGAATTGCCTGTGGACACCGGGTGGCGGTGGACCTGAGATGACCCATCCCACCGAAACGGCCCCGCTCATCCTGCGTGAGTCTGCCCGCGAACAGATCCGGCTCTACGTCTCTGCCTACCGGGGTAAAACCCGCCTCCATCTGCGTACTTTTTGGTGGGATAGCAAGGAGGAGACCTGGAAACCCAGTCGTGAGGGTATTTCCTTAAGCCAAGCTGAGCTCGCGGCCCTTTTACCCGTGTTACAGGGTGTGCAGCAAGAAGGAGTCTTGTCGTGAATGAATGGGTGTTAGTAGGTCGGGTGGCAGGTGCCCACGGTATCCGAGGTGAGCTTAAGGTCAAGTCCGAAACCGATTTCCCGGAACGCTTAACCCGCGTGGGAAGCCGTCGGCTAGTCACGGCCCGAGGGGAGGAACAATCGGTAAAACTGCTTGGGGGCCGCCCCCACCAAGGCAGTTACCTCGTCCGGCTAGAGGGCATTACCGACCGTAACCAAGCCGAAGCCCTGCTGGGAGCACAACTTTTTGTACCTTTGGCGGAGCGTCCACATCTTGAAGCTGGGGAATTTCTGGTCAGCGACCTCGTGGGATTAGAAGTCCGCCGTTTGGACACTGGGCTCACCATCGGGACGATTAGTGATGTCATCAACACGGGTGCTCAGGATCTATTGGTGGTCCAGACTGAGGGGCAAGATATTTTGATTCCCTTTGTGCAAGCCTTGGTCCCGGAGGTTCATGCCGATTGGGTGGGCGTCGTCCCCCTGTTGGGTCTACTGGAGCCAGACCCGACAGACCGAGTAAGCTAGGAACTATGGACAGCAACACCGTACTCAAACAACTACTGCTCTTGGGCGTGGGCGCGACCTCCGCCGTCCTCGACAGCATCAAGAAGACCCTGGATAAAGGCGTCATCGAAGGCCGCTTGGACCCGGAGGATGCCAAACAATTCCTGGACGATATGGTCGTCCGTATCCGTGAGGAACAGGGCAACCTAGAGGACCAGTTCCGCAAACAGGTCAAAGTCGCCCTCAAGGACCTAGAAGTCCCCACCCAGTCGGAACTCGAAGTCCTCAAGGCCCGCATTGAGCAACTGGAGTTCCAGGTCCGCCAACTCCAGAACCGTCGGCCCTAGCGGTCAGAGCTATTGTGTGGCACACTGAATAACCTGGGCGATTAACTCAGAGGTAGAGTACCACCTTGACACGGTGGGAGTCATTGGTTCAATTCCAATATCGCCCAAACTTTGAAACCCGCTCTAGTGGCGGGTTTTTCGCTATTTAGTCCAGAGCGCAAGGGTCTGATTTGACCTACTGAGAACTTGGGCTAGGTGCTTGTTGACACTCCCCCAGGCTAAAGCCGGGGGATAGCTGGGCGGTACCGCCCAGCTCTTGGTTCCACGCGTCAGCTTGCAACATCGGATTGCGCCTCTATCGTAGGGGCTATGCTCTCCCCAAGCGTTGCCGTTTCCCAGTGCCCCTGGGTACTTTGTAATCCTGCTGCCAGAATATTCAAGGCTGCATTGTGGTCAC
>NZ_JAAXLT010000179.1 GCF_013285555.1 Candidatus Cyanaurora vandensis
GGCCGGGTGGGGGAGGAGTCTCTTGGGCTTGTTTCTCTAGGGTCTGGAGGATGCGACGGGCGGAGCGGAGTTTCTGGCGCAACTTCTCGTAATAGAGCAAATCCAGTTGGCTAACTGGCGGGTGCTGTTGGTGTAATGGATGCAATTCAGCCTTGAGTTCTTTTTCTTCGGCGTAGAGCGGTTCGAGGTGCAGGGTGGCGAGGTATTGCCCGAAACTCCGTTCAATCAGCGTCCGCGTCCCGGCGAGAGAATGGCGTTCTAGTAAATTGAGAACCATCCCGTAACTTGGGGTGAACTGACTGACTAACGGATCACTCTCCGAGAGGACGAGACGGGCGGCATCCTGGGCATTCTCAAAGGGACTGGGCATCACGACCACATGACCCACTGGGTCCATCCCGCGCCGTCCGGCCCGACCCGCCATCTGCAAAAATTCGGAAGCATGGAGCGTGCGGTGTCCGGTGTCGGTACGCTTGGAGAGCATCCCAATCACCGTGGTCCGCGCTGGCATATTAATGCCCGCTGCCAGGGTCTCGGTGGCAAAAACAACCTTAATTAAACCCTTCTGGAAAAGTTCCTCAACTAAACCTTTCCAGAGGGGCAGGACCCCGGCATGGTGGACTGCCATCCCGTTGTAGAGGGCGGCTAGTTGCGGCGTGCGGACGGCATCGGGTTGGGTGCGCCGGAACTCGTCAATGATGACCTGCAACTGGGCCCGTTCTTGGTCATTCACTAGCCGTAACGCGCCGACTTTGGTGAGGGCCTCATCACAGCCCCGGCGACTGAAGATGAAGTAGATAGCGGGTAACATATCGCGGCTAGCTAGCGCACTGACCACCACTTTCGGGTCGGGGACTTCAGAACGTTGGCCCTTGGCTCCCTTGGGGACCTTGAGGCTGGGATGGAGGGCGGTCTTCTGGTCGTTGAGTAGTTGCACCAAGCCCCGTGGTCCGCAGAAGTGATGGTGTAGGGGTACCGGGCGGAAATTGGAGTAGACCAAGCGGGTCGGTCCATGCACCCGGTCAATCCAATCGGTGAGTTGACTACTATTGGCAATGGTGGCGGAGAGGGCGACCAGTTGAATTTCGTTGGGACAATAGATGATGGTTTCTTCCCAAACCGTGCCGCGCTGGGAATCGTTCATATAGTGGCATTCGTCTAGAATCACAGCCTGGATATGACCCAAGGAAGTCCCCATCTCGCCCATCGGAATGCCGTAGAGCATATTACGGAAAATCTCCGTAGTCATCACAACGACAGCAGCATCTCGGTTTAAAGACACGTCTCCGGTCAATAGCCCCACAAGGTCAGGCCCAAAACTCTCACAAAAGTCGCGGTATTTCTGGTTGGACAAAGCCTTGAGCGGGGTAGTGTAAAAAACCCGCTTCCCCATTGCTAAGGCACGGTGGACAGCAAACTCGGCAATGACGGTCTTCCCGGACCCCGTGGGCGCACAGACGACCACCGAACGACCAGCAGTCAGGTGCCCGATGGCTTCTTGCTGAAATTCATCCAGCGGAAAGGGAAAAAGTTGCGCCAAGTCCAGGTCGGTTGCCAATGCTGTGTTAATGTGTTTACCCCAGTAACTACCCAAAGCTTAGCAGAGCTAACCGCTCCCCTTCCCACTCCCCCAAAGTACACCCCTGAAATTTAGTCACGCTTTAGTCACGAATTTTTATTGTTTATCTGTAATGCTTGTGTAGCAAGAGTTATGGGCCTTAGTAGTTCAGCTATACAAGCTGAGGGTCCGCAACATCGTTCAGCAAAGTGAGATGTGATAAAATGCGGACAGTTGGGCGCAAACCGCCAAGATGAAAACCATCAGCAGCCAAGAGTTTAAAGACAAAGTACCCCATTATCTGTCAGGTGATGAGGTATTGGTCATTAAGCGTCACAATCAAGTTATAGGTCTCTATATTCCTGCTAAACGGCTCGATGAAGCTGAATTCAAGCAAGCCCTAAAACAGTTTGAGAAGATGCTGGGTGTGGCCTAGGTGAGGAGACTTTTAGTAAAACTTTGGGTGAAGAGGGTTTAGATTTAGCTGTGAGCTTTCTACCCAAAATGGCTGATCTTTAATGAAGACGTTTTTAGCAAGAGTAAGCCTTACGCTTGAGGAACTGTGCGCTTAGCCGTAGATGTCAATATTTTAGTAAGTGAAATAAATCGTGAGCGTGGTCGCTTGTTGCTAGCTAGTTCAGGCCTAGAACTATACATGACGGAGCGAATTTGGGATGAACTAAAGAACGTTTTGCTATTAAGCTAAGGACTTACGCAAAGCGACGGGTGATGATAGCCTATGTATCGTCAGAACCCTGGCTGAGACTTCTTTGTAAGCACCTGTTACAAGAGAAATTAAGGGAAAAAGGAGCACCCTTAACTTGTTATGTCTTATCGAAAAATTCTAAAATTGATGGATTAAGATTACCGTTATGTGAAGCCCTTATAGAGACAGTAGGGTATGGCTTTGGTACCTTTCTGTCATGCATTCCAGGGCGTTTGGCGTATTACGAAGGACAAGAGAGCGTTATATTTGTGAGAGATAATTAGTTAACTTGATAATGAAAAGTTTACCCAACTTGGCTAGGGCAGTTAGGTAAACCTTCATCTGTTGGTTGGCTCTAACGTAATCACAGAATCATGTCATCTTGTTCGCGGTAGGTATGGCGGCGTTTGCTGAGTCCCTGCTGTTTGCGCCGCTCAGCCAAATCACGAGCAATTTTGTAGACCATCTGCTGTTCGGCTGGGGTTGACCCACGAAATACCGTTAGCACGGCCTCAATTAAGGTCTCGACTGTCGCACCTGACTCTAACCGCGCTAGAGCCAAGAACCTTACCGTCTCTGGGTCTAGGCGCAAGTGAATCGCCTTCGTTGGCACAATAGGAATAGAAGAAGTCGGGACCTGTGGCGGTGGAGCAGCAGGAACATAGCGAGTCTGCCGGGTAACGGGTTCAGCCATGGGAATTCAGTCTCCTGACGATGTCTCGGTAAGGCCAAAGGGAATTTTCACCTAATAACGTTGCTCCTAGGGCCATTTTTACCCCTAGAAACTCGCGTACACCAGCCAATTTTGTCACGCCTAAATCATCCACCTGCCGTAAAATCTCCTGCACGGCCCGGGGTTGCCGTTGCCCGATCCACACTTCCCGCATCGGCAAAACCCCCAGTAATTCCCCGACCTGGAGCCCCACCTCCCGCAATTCCGTTAAGAAAGCTAAGGTCTCCACTACTGCCACTAAACCCTTTGGGGTCACATCCATGGGGATTACTAAGGTATCCGCCGCACAACAAGCCATCACCGTCAGAACCGTCTTAGCCGACATCGTATCAACCACCACATAATCAAAATCATGCGCCACGAGCTTGAGTTTGTGCTGCAATAAAAGCTCCTGTTGATAGGGCGGCAACCCATTCAACTCCAACCCCAGTCCCCGGTCTGCCCCCACCACCCAAAGCCCAGAACCTACTTCCCGTAAGGCTTCCTGAATGCTGACCGTGCCCATCAACACCTCCAACACCGATGGAGCCGTCACCGACAGTGGCCCTCCTAGCCCAGTCGTTGCACTAGCCTGGGGATCAAGGTCTACGACCAAAACTCGGCTCCGTTCAGCCAGGAGTAACCCTAGTTGTACAGCGGTGGTTGTGCGCCCCATCCCTCCCGCGAGAGCCAATACCGTCACCACTTGCATCTTTGTACCTGTGTATCTTGCTATCAAGATAGCATAGTAGCAATCAAAAAATGCATTACAACGCGCCCTTTATTACGCCTTGACCCAAACCACCCCCTCTGTAACCATGGATCAAGACCAATCAGAGGAAAACCCGGTGCAAGCCCCGACCCTAAAACTTAACTATGAAGTGAAAGACCTGTCCCTTGCGGCCCAGGGTACCCAGCGCATCGAGTGGGCCGGAAGAGAAATGCCCGTCCTCAGACAGATCCGCCAGCGTTTTGCCCAAGAGCGTCCTCTAGCTGGTATCAAGATTTCCGCCTGTTGCCACGTCACCGCCGAGACCGCCAACCTCGCCATCGCCCTCAAAGCTGGGGGAGCCGATGCCGTCCTGATTGCCAGTAACCCCCTCTCCACCCAGGATGAAGTTGCCGCCGCCCTAGTCGTAGACCATGGCATCTCCGTCTATGCCCTGCGCGGTGAAGACACGGCTACCTACTTGCGCCACGTCGCCTTGGCCCTAGACCACCAACCGCACATCATCATTGACGACGGTTCCGATGTCGTCGCCACCATGGTTAAGGAGCGGCCTGAACTGTTGAAGAATCTCTTGGGGACCACCGAGGAGACTACCACCGGGATTGCTCGCCTCCGCGCCATGCTCACCGCCGGGGTCTTGACCTTCCCCGCGATTGCTGTCAATGATTCCCAGACCAAGCACTTCTTTGACAACCGTTACGGTACGGGTCAATCCACCCTAGACGGCGTTATCCGCGCCACCAATATCCTGCTCGCGGGTCGGGTTGTAGTCGTGGCGGGTTATGGCTGGTGCGGGAAAGGGACCGCGCAACGGGCACGGGGCATGGGTTCACGGGTGATCATCACTGAGATCAACCCCGTGGCGGCCCTCGAAGCACTCATGGACGGGTTTGAGGTCATGTCCATGGACCAAGCCGCTCGACTCGGCGACCTCTTCATTACCGTGACGGGTAATAAGCACGTCATCAACCGCAGCCACTTTCAGAGCATGAAAGACGGGGCGATTGTCTGCAACTCCGGGCACTTCGACATCGAGATTGACCTCGTGTCCTTGGGTGAACTCTCGACGGGTAAACGGAGCGTCCGGCCCTTCGTAGATGAGTACCTGCTAGAAGACAAGTCCATCATTGTCCTGGGTCAAGGGCGACTCATCAACCTCGCCGCCGCTGAAGGCCACCCCGCCAGCGTCATGGACATGAGCTTCGCTAACCAAGCCTTAGCGGTGGAATATCTCATCACCGAGCAGGGTAAACTGACCCCCGGTATCTACAACCTGCCCGCCTACCTCGACGAGCAGATCGCCCACCTCAAACTCGCCGCCATGGGAATCGGGATTGACACCCTCACCGCCGAACAGATCCATTACATGAACTCCTGGGACGAGGGCACCAGCTAGGACTACTAAATTGTGAATGAGGGGGGGCACGCTAGCCCCCTTTTTTTGTCCTGTCAAGGGGGTTGAACCCCATTATTTATCCCTAGACCGGGCCGATTTTACCCTGCCACCCCGCCTAGACTCGGTTCATAACCTAAACGAGGGCCGGACAATGCAACAAGGACTATGGTTGGCGGGGTTACTGTTTTTGGGTCAAGGGGCGGTCCTCGCTGACCCCAACTATCCCCTGACGGTCTATCAAGACCAAGATGACCGCGATGATAACCGCTACAACGACCGTGATGATGACCGCAACTACCGCCGCAATTACCAAGACCGCCAGGAACCCCAACTCCAAGTCCTCTCCCCCGCGCCCGGTGCCACGATCCAAGCCCAGCGACCCGTGATTCGCGTCCGGCTACAGGACCGGGGCAATAGTGGGGTGGACCGTTCGACCCTCCGCATTTTCCTGGACCGCACTGAAGTCACCGGGGTGCCCCGCTTTGAAGGCGATGAGTTTTACTTCCGACCAAGTTGGGACCTTAAACCGGGTTTTCATCGCCTCGCGCTAGTTGCCACGGACCGGGCCGGGAACCGCGCTGAAGAAGTCTCTTCCTTCACTGTGGATGACCAAAATAACAACTGGCAGGACCGGGGACCCCAGAGCCGCAATCTCACCC
>NZ_JAAXLT010000180.1 GCF_013285555.1 Candidatus Cyanaurora vandensis
CTTAAGTTCAAAGGCCGTGTTGGGTAAAGGGGGTACTGTCGGCTCCAAGGGGGTCAGGTTCGTAGCGCCGGGGCTGGCAGTCTGGGCGGAGACGGGAATCAAGATTAAACCCAGGGCCAAAAGATAACGCAAAAAATGCATGGTTGGTCTCACGAACTAAACTCCCCAGGAATTAGCTTAGCTCGATCGGGGTCCCGCCGTCCTGTCAGGACTAGGGGGTAGATGGTTTGGCGGGTTGAGGCTTGATGGTCCCGGTAAGGGTCGTGGTGACGGTGACAAGTTTGGCTTTGTCCCCGACTTTGAAACCTTTACCCTGACTAACTACCCCCATGGCAGACCCCGCACTGGTCTCAGTCAGAGTGATGGTCCCAACCGGGCTGGTGATTTGGCGCAATACTTTCCCGGTTTCGGGGTCCTTGACTTCTTTGGTCACCCGCTCGACGCGCATCGTCATACCCGGTTTAAGACCCACCTCACTACCTTTATTGATCGTAATTTCGCGGCCCGTCACATCGGCAATCGTGGCCTGGACTGCCGTATCCAGGAATGTGACTAAGCGGGGAGCCGCTGCAATAAGCTGGGGTGATACTTTGTCTAAAGCAAGGTTGGCAGCGTTACTCAAGAGACTGTCGCTCACATTAGCACTGGAACCGCCGCCGATTCCCATGACGGAGACACTACCATCACTCTGCGCTTGGTCAGCCTCGCCCTCAGCCGTTGCCAGGATCTCCCCGGTGGAGGTGCTGACCATCCGGGCACTAACTTGGACGACAGCCTTGGTTTCTTTGGTCGTTGTACTGATCCCGAAGAGACCAAAACCGCCCCCAGACTGTCGTTCTTCGATGTTGAATTTGTTGATAGAACCAATAATAAGCGCGTCTACACCCAGGAGTCGGCCCAACTGCGCCTCGGTCCCTGGCTGAATCCGTCCTCCCTGGGCTAGGTTTTGTTCCTGCAACAATTGATTGAGCTTGGTGCGCTCTAGCACAATGTAGGTCCCGTCCTTGACCAGTTTATCTACCAAAAAATTACTCACTGCCCGCCCTGCTCCATTCCCCGCAAAGGAGACCACATAAGGGTTACTAAGACTACTGAAGTCAAAATCCAGGACAGCAATGCGCCTACGGGTGGCTTCGCCCTGGGCAAATAGCGTCGGGGTTAGGGAAAATAAACATAACCATGTAGCAACGAGAGTCCGGCGCAACATGAACAACTCCCAAAATTTGAGTCAATAATACCCCATCCACTGCTTACCAACCGGGTAGGAGTGAGCGTTGGCATTAAGGACAGATGGCGTGGATGGTCAATTGACAGTCTAGGAGCTTGTAACCATACTCTTGGGCCTGTTTGGACCCGACTTGGAGAATCGAGCTACTCTTAAATTCAATGGTTTTATTACACTTCACACAGACTAAGTGGTGATGGTGGTTGGGATAGGGCTGATTCAACTCATAGTGCTTGTGACCCTCCGCTAACTCTAGTTGCCGCAAAATTCCCATCCGGGCCAAGAGTTTCAGCGTACGATAAACCGTAGAAAGGCTGATGTCCTGCTCTAAACCCACCAATTGCTCATGGAGATCCTCCGCACTCAAGTGGTTGCCCTGGGGTAACTCCTGGAAAATCTTGAGGATTACTTCGCGCTGGGGCGTGAGCCGCCAACCTTTGGCGTTCAGTTCAGCCTTGAGGGCGGACGGAGAGTACAGAGTGTTCATGCTATTCGCAATTGGGTCGCCTTATTGATAAGGATAGCCGATAATTTAGGGGAAGTAAGTATTGAAAATTTATCGCAAATAGCCCCGTACAATTGGAAAACTGATTATGCCCTAGACCGTGAACCAGAGCACTATTGGTCAGATCGCCCTACCGATGGGGGGTTCAGTCCAACTCCAGCAACTTGAATTCGGACGGGGCAGCCAGATCTTGAGTGTGGTCAGTGGCTTGCACGGCGATGAGTACAACGGGTTGGGGGCGTGTGCGCGGCTTGCTCGGTTTTTGCGACAAGTGGAGACCCAGCAAACGCCCTATCGGTTGGTGGGGCGGGTCCGGTTATTCTCTGCCAGCAATGCCTTGGCTCTAGTGACGGGGGAGCGCAACTGGCCGGTGGACCAGACGGATTTAAACCGACTTTTTCCGGGGTATGTGGCGGGGGAGGCGACCCAGCGGCTGGCCCATTTTATCTATGAGGCGGTCCGGTCCTCTCGGCTATGCGTAGCCGTCCACAGTGGTCACGAGTTGGTGGAGTGGCCCCAAGCGCGTTCTTTTCAGGACTACCCTACGGGGAACCAAGCCCTAGCGACGGGTTTACCCCTGAGTTGGGTACAGCCACGGGAGGACCTGCGCCAGGGGAGCCTAGAAAAAACTCTGCAACAACAGGGCGTGGACTGTCTGCTGCTGACGGGGGGGCAAGCCCAACAGTTAGACCCAGGGATGGCTGAACAGTTGCAGGCGGGCATGGTACGGTTGGCCCTGCACCTGGGTATCCTGCACGGCCCTCTATTACCGCCTGTCCACCCGCCCCGCCAAGTCCGCCAAGTCCAGGTGTGTTTGGCTGAACGAGCGGGGTTATGGCTGCCTAGTGTGCGCCCTGGGGACCTACTCCTGGTGCAGCAATCGCTCGGGGAGGTGGTAGACCCCTTGACGGGCGAGCTTTTGCAACTGGTCAGTACCAAGACCAGTGGCTATGTGATGAGTCTGCACATACGCCCCCTCGTCACCCAGGGTTCACTATTGGTCCGTGTGGCGGTAGTTTAAATTTTGGCGGTCAAACTTTCACTACCCTTTC
>NZ_JAAXLT010000181.1 GCF_013285555.1 Candidatus Cyanaurora vandensis
CTCAAGATGTTGCCATAGGTCAGCGATTAATACCACTCGTCCTCCCCTAGGGAATTGCCCTATTACTACCAGAGCCACCCCGCCCCGGGTGGCTCTACTATGAGGAGCTTAGTTGCGGGGATAGGCGGTTTTGACAAAGCCCAACTCGTACAACTGCTGGTAGGCTTTTTGACCCAGGCCCCGGTCTACCCCCTGGGAGACGACAATCCGTACTAACAGCGGGACGCCGAGTTCTGGTTTACCCTGGGCGCGGTGGATTAAGGCCAATTGGTACGTGGCCTCGTCGCGCTTGATGGCGGCAGTGAGGGCCTGTTGTTTTTCTTCGTCGGAGATGCGGTTGTCAATCCCGCTCATGGCTTTGGCAAGCGATTCATGGAAAGCAGACAGCTGGTTGAGCATGGTCACCGCTTGGGTCGTCTTCTCCAGAGCCAGGGGGAAGTCACTGGCTTGAGCCGCTTTTTGGGCTTCCTGGAGTAACTGGTTGGCAGCGGGCAGGCTGAGGATGCTGTTGGTGGCTTCTAGTTGCCGGGGCTGGTCCACGGGCGTGACAGCGGGAATGACCACGGGAGCCGGGGCCGTTTTGGGCAGCGGGGCGGGCGGGACAGAAGCTTGCGCTTGGGCCTGGGCCATGGGACTGAGGGCCAGCCCCCAGAGCAACAGACCGTACCACATTTGTTTCATAGGACGCCGGAATGAATGGTCAATCTTTTTAACATACTATTTTGCCCTCCCCCTTGGGAAGCTATGCGACATTGGTAAGGTTGTTTGGCGACCCCGATGGCCCTGCCCCGTATCCCCGAACCGGAAGTGATGGACGAAGCTCTGGCCTACGCCGCGATGGACCATGGGGGGGTGAACCGCCAATTTGTCCAGGACCTCGCCTTAGCTGAGCCGCGCCTAGGACGGTGGTTAGATGTGGGGACGGGGCCAGCGCAGATCCCGATTTTGGTCTGTGAACATTTCCCCACCGTGCAGCTTGTGGCGGTGGATGCGGCTCCGGCGATGCTCCTAGTGGCCCAAAAGCAGGTCCAAGCCGCTCGCCTGAGTGAGCGGATCGAGTTGGTCCAAGCCGATGCGAAACACCTCCCCTGGTCCAGTAAGTCTTTCACCACTATTTTTACCAACAGTCTCCTGCACCACTTACCAGACCCCCGTCCCTGTTTACAAGAACTCAAACGGCTCTTGGCTCCGGGTGGCCTCATCTTCCTGCGCGACCTAATCCGTCCCAGGAATGCGGTCATGCTCCAACAACTGATTAGTGTCCATACTGCTCAAGACAGCAATGAACAACGTAAACTTTTTGCCGATTCACTCTGGGCGAGTTTTACCCTAGATGAAGTTCAGCAGCTTGCCGCTTGGGTCGGACTCACGCCGGTGCAGCTTAGCCAGACCTCAGACCGCCATTGGACGTTAATTTACCGAAACGCTCAGGATGGTTGAGCGTGCCTGCGCTTGAGGAAATATGTAATTACTGGAGCCAGGAAGACCGCCCCCCCAATCCGAATCGGTTGGCTCAGACGGGCAGCGATCCAGACTAGCCCCAGCACGGGTAGCAGATTTTGGGCCGGGTCCTCGCCAGTGGTCTGGGCATAACCGTACCAAGTGGTGGCGAAGGTGAAGGTATAGGTGCACAAAGAAGCGATACCGTAGCCGATGACTCCCGCTAGCCCTAGAGACTTCAGGGCGGTCAGATAATCTTTCTTGTCTCGCGGCATGGTCATCTCGGCTTCCTAACTCGCTCTAGCAATCTAACGTTAGGAAGACTACTAAGCGCGGGGTTTTTCACAAAAGTTTACGCAAAAGTAACTGGCGTTCAGCCTGACAACTAACCCGGTACACTGTAAGGGAGTACGTGATTTTATGTCCTCACCGCAGTTATGAGGAGGTTTGATGCGAGCAGTGCTGATGGCTGGGGGCTCTGGAACCCGTCTGCGTCCCTTGACCTGTGATATTCCCAAACCGATGGTGCCCATTCTCAATCGGCCCATCTCCGAACACATTATTAACTTACTCAAACGACACGGCATCGCGGAAGTCATCGCTACCCTCTACTACTTACCCGATGTGATGCGGGAGTATTTCCGGGATGGGAGTGATTTTGGGGTAAGCATGACCTACGCGGTCGAAGAAGAAAAGCCCCTCGGGACCGCTGGCTGTGTCAAGAATATTGAACAGTTACTCACCGAAACTTTTGTGGTGATCTCAGGCGATTCCCTGACTGATTTTGATTTGACGGCGGCCTTGAAGTTCCATCGGGAGCGGGGTTCCAAAGCGACTTTAATCCTCACCCGTGTGCCCGACCCCCGCGAGTTTGGGGTGGTCATCACCGATGAGAATGGACGGATTGAACGCTTTTTGGAGAAGCCTTCAAGCTCTGAAGTCTTCTCCGACACCGTCAACACCGGGACCTATATCCTGGAACCCGAAGTCCTCCGCTACCTGCCCGGCAACAAAGAAGTAGACTTCTCCAACGACCTCTTCCCGAAACTCCTTGCTCACAAAGAGCCGATGTATGGCTATGTCGCGGAGGGTTACTGGTGCGATGTCGGCAACCTCGATACCTACCGCGAAGCCCAATATGATGGCCTAGACCGCAAAGTACAACTGGATTTCGCCTACAACGAGCGTTCGCCTGGGGTCTGGGTCGGGGAAGGTTGCTCGATCCATCCCACCGCCGTACTCGAAGCTCCGCTGATCATCGGGAAGGGCTGCCGGATTGGGGCGGGGACTAAAATTCTCGGCGGCACGGTCCTGGGTGAAAATGTTTTCGTTGGCTCCGATGCAGTCATTCAACGCGCCATCGTCTGGAATGGCACCGCTGTGGGTGACGAAGCGGTTTTGAGTGCTTGCGTGGTCGCACGGGGCAGTCGGATTGGTCGTCGCGTTCAATTGATGGAAGGGTCAGTCTTGGGGCCGCTGTGTTCAGTGGGGGATGAAGCCTGTGTGAGTGCGGGCGTCCGGGTCTGGCCCAGCAAAAAAATTGAAACAGGAGCGGTCTTGAATATCAACTTGATCTGGGGCAGTCAGGCCCTCCGGAATCTCTTTTCCCAGCGCGGGATTATCGGGCTGGCTAACGTGGATATCACCCCAGAGTTTGCGGTCAAAGTCGGTGCCGCCTACGGCGCGACCCTCAAACTCGGGGTCCAGGTCCAGATCTCGCGGGACCAACGGCCCATCTGCCGGATGGTTACCCGGTCTTTGATCTCAGGCTTGATGTCTGTTGGGGTAAATGTCCAAAACCTAGAGTCCACTGCTATCCCGATTGCCCGCTACTGTGCGCCCATCCACGGAGTCGTCGGCGGTATCCACGTCCGGGTCCACCCCGACCGCCCGGACTACATCTTGATTGAATTCCTAGATGCCCAGGGGATTAACATCTCCAAGGCCAAGGAGAAAAAAATTGAGTCGGCCTACTTCAAAGAGGACTTCCAGCGTGCCCGGATTGAGGACATCGGGGATGTGAACTATCCAATTCGGATGCTGGATTACTACGGCGAAGGCTTCCAGAAGAGCATGAACACCGAACCACTCCGCAACAGCAAGAAAGTGGTCATTGACTACGCCTACGGGGTTGCTGGCGCGATCCTGCCGGTGTTGCTGGGCAAATTTGGGGCCGATGCCGTCGTCTTGAACGCCTCGCTGAGTTACTCCGCCCCCTCGGTGGAGCAGCGTGAACGCCTACTCTCCCAATTGAGTAATGTCGTCCAAGCCCTTGAAGCGAGTTTTGGGGTCCAGGTCTATGCCAACGGTGAGCAGTTGGTCCTAGTTGATGAACTCGGTGAGGTGATCCGGGGCGAATACCTGACCGCTGTGCTGGCGGAATTGGTCCTCGCCGCCAACCCGCGCAGCAAGATCATCATTCCGGTCAACAGTACCAGCGTGATTGAGCAGATCGCCAACCGCCACGACGCAACGGTGATCCGCACCAAGTCCAACCCCACCGCTCTGATGGAAGCCGCCGCCACCACCCCCAATGTCTCCCTAGCCGGTTCTGCCGACATGGGCTACATCTTCCCGCAACTGCACCCCGGCTTTGATGCGATGTTCACCATTGCCAAGCTGATTGAGCTACTGACAGTGCAGGAGCGGACCCTAGCTCAAGTCCGTCAGGAACTGCCCCCAATTCACCACAAACACCTCCAAGTCCGCTGTTCTTGGAATGCCAAGGGTTCCTTGATGCGCCTGTTGGTGGAGGAGAACAAACGGGAGCAGGTGGAATTGATTGATGGGGTCAAAATTCACGAATCCGAAACCGATTGGGTATTAGTCCTGCCAGATGCGGGCGACCCGTTGGTCCACCTCTACGCCGATGGCGATTCTAAGCAAAAAGTAGACCATCTCTGCCGCGAGTACCGCGAACGGGTCAACACTGTCTCCCGTGAGGACCGCGAAACCGACGAGGTTTAGGACAAAGAGCCGAGAAGCCACCCAGCTTAAGTCTGGGTGGTTTTTTCGTAGTAGTACAGTCTATGTTATTTCCTTTTGACTCTTATCAAATTTTTGTACAAGGGGCCTAAAAGCCTTAGAGAGGGCAAGCTGGTGGACGGATTTGAACCGACAACCTACTGATTACAAATCAGTTGCGCTACCGTTGCGCCACACCAGCTCGAGTCATGCCTGAGACTCAGAAACCATCGTTAACATATCACATCCACTCCTTGACCTACTCCACAGTTCTACAAAAAGCTCTCACCTGCAGCTTCAAGGCGGACGCGGGGTAATCTAAGGTTTATGTATGCATTTGCTTTACTCGCTGCGCCTCCGCCCGCCTATGTTGGTCCTGGTCTGGCTGGGGGGAGGGTGATGTTTTGGACAGCAGGACGGGTTTTAGCGGCGGTCCAACCGGATCTAGACCTCACGATGCTGGCGGAGGAGACCACGGCTCTGGAAGCCGTCGTGGACCATGACCGGGTGATCCAGGAACTTTTTGCCCTCGCGCCGGTCTTGCCCCTGCGCTTTGCCACGGTTTTTAGTTCGGCGGACGCACTGAGCGAACATCTTTTGGCGCATCAAGACCTGTATCTTGCCCGTCTGGACCAGTTGCAGGACCGGGTGGAGTTTACGCTCCGACTAACGCCCGTTGTCCTGGCTCCCACGGTTGCCAATGCCGCTGAGGGACGGGCCTATTTCCAGCAGCGCAAACAGCAGTACCAGCAGGTCCAGGACCGTCAACAACAGCAACGGGCTGAACAGGAACACCTCTTCACCCACCTGCAAACCTTGGGGGTACACTATGTCCTTGAAGGTGAGCGGGTGCATCTCCTCGTACCCCGTGCCTTGGGGGTATTCCTGATTCCCCTCACCCACTGGGAAGTTACGCTCACCGGGCCACTGCCGCCCTACCACTTTGTCTGAGCCGGTCAAAGTTGCCCCGGCGCAGGCGGGTCTGGCTCCTCTGGTGTTGACCTTGATTGAACTAATCCGGCAACTGATGGAAGCCCAAGTTATTCGTCAGATGGACCAAGAACTTTTGACGGAGGCCCAGGTCAATGCCGCTGCCACTTCCTTAATCGCTATGGAAAACCAGGTTTTACGTTTGTGCGAAACCTTCGGGATCGATCCCCAAGACCTGAACTTGGATCTGGGTGAAGTGGGCAAGCTCCTCCCCGACCGGGGGGCCTACTATCCCGGTCAACCCAGTCCCCAGGCGAGCATCCTGGAGTTACTAGACCGACTCTTGACCACCGGAGTCGTGCTGCAAGGTGAAGTGGACCTCGGGGTGGCGGGGTTGGACCTAGTTCACGCCCGACTGTACTTGATGCTCTCGACCCATACTTCATTACGGACACCCCCCCATGCAACTCCCTGAGCAAATCCAGTTACTCCTTGTCAGTGGTAAAGGGGGCGTGGGCAAGAGTACCACCGCCGCCGCCTTGGCCCAGCACCTCGCCCACATTGCCCCCGACCGCCGGGTTTGGCTGGTCTCCGCTGACCCCGCCCACTCTATTGCCGATGTCTTGGCCCTCCGGGTCGGCTCCACCGCGACCCAGGTCGGGGACCATGCTAACTGGTCCGCCCTCGCTCTGGACGCGGAGGCAGAATTGCGGGCGTTCCGGGCCCAGTATCAAGAAGCGGTGAG
The DNA here is from genome assembly GCF_013285555.1 of Candidatus Cyanaurora vandensis. GTDB lineage: Bacteria > Cyanobacteriota > Cyanobacteriia > Gloeobacterales > Anthocerotibacteraceae > Cyanaurora > Cyanaurora vandensis. The sequence goes on from NZ_JAAXLT010000181.1 coordinate 6,080, forward strand.
TCAGATTGCTGAACACAGCAGTATTTTTGAGGGTGCGGACTTGATGGGGCTTTGGAACTTGACTTGGCCCGGTTTCGATGAGGTGATGGCGGTGGTCCGGGTGAGTCAGTTGCTCCTGACCCAACAGTGTGAAACCGTGGTCCTGGATATGGCCCCCACTGGACACGCCATGCGCTTGCTGGAATATCCCGACTTTATCGAGCGGTTGCTGGGCGTTTTTGAATCCCTGCACTCCAAACATCAACAACTCTCCCAACGCTTCGGCGGGAGCTATACCCCCGGTGCAAGTGATGAATTCCTCGCGGAATTTACCCGCTTGTTGAAGGGTCTGCGTGAACTCCTAGTGGACCCGGCCCGGACCCAGGCGTGGGTGGTGTTATTGGCGGAGGAATTGAGTATCCCGGAGACGAGCCGCTTCCTGACATTTTTACAAGCGGCCCAGATCCCGGTGGGCGGGGTCGTGGTCAACCAAGTCCTCACCCCGAACCCCGATTGTCCCCAGTGCTTGACTTGGCAGCAACGTCAGCAGATGCGTCTCCAACCGCTGTTTGCCCTGGACCAGACTATCCCCCGCTGGCAGATTCCGCTCCTGAGCGAGGAACCGATTGGGGAGGAGCGGTTGCGGCAGGTTTTGGCGAAATGTCAGCCGCTCCGTCCTTCTACTTACAGTCAGAATCTCGATTTGCCCTATCCTCCAACGAGCGGCGCGGGTCTCCCGGATTATCTGGACTTGGGCTGTCAACTGTTATTGGTGGCGGGTAAGGGCGGGGTGGGCAAGACGACGACTGCCGCCGCTATCGCCCTCACGCTGTCCCAACGTCATCCCGAGAAACGCGTGTTGATAGTCTCGATTGACCCGGCCCATTCCCTCGGAGACAGTTTCGCTCAACCTCTCTCTGCCCAGCCCCAGCCCATCACAACCAATCTCTGGGGCCAGGAAGTCGAACCCGAAACGACCCTCGCCGGGGTCATCGCCAGTCTCCGAGCAGTTCTGGATGGACTCAACCGTGACAACTTGAGTATTGAGGAGGTCCAGACTTGGCAATACCTCCTAGACCAGCCGCCGCCGGGACTGGATGAGATGGCAGCCCTACTTAACGTAATTAATTCCGGGTCCACCTGGGACTTGATTGTGCTAGACACCGCGCCCACGGGCCACTTGCTCCGCTTCTTACATCTACCCGAAGCTCTCGAAGCGTGGTTGACCTATCTGCTCAGACTCTGGGTGAAACACCGCAATCTTTTCAGTGATAGTGTCTTGGCTGACCAGTTCCGCACTTGGCGTAAACAACTGTTGCAACTAAAAAAAGACCTCATCCGCCCCGAGTTCACCACGGTCCTCCCCGTCCTCACCCCCGAAACCACCGTCCTCCAAGAAACCGCCCGATTACTCACTGAACTCACCGCTCTCCAACTCACCCCCCAACACCTCGTCATCAACCGCATCCTCCCCCCGAGTTCCTGCCCCCAGTGCCAAACTATTGCCCATCGTCACCAACACAGTCTCAACCAAGCCCAAGCCCAGTTCCCGCAAACGCTCATGCCCGTTCCTTTCCTGCCGACGCTGCCCGTGGGGTGCGCGGGATTGGTAATTTATGGCAGTTATTTGATGCCTGAATAAGAAGAGATCCCCCTAAATCCCCCTTAAAAAGGGGGACTTGAAGAGCTTTTTGAGTAGGGCGACTCGTATAAGCTCTATTCCCCTTTTTCAAGGGGGGCTAGGGGGGATCTCTTCGCTTATATAGCAATCCTACAGGAATTGTAAAAGTCGCCATGCTGCTCAACAGCCGCCCCTCCGCCC
>NZ_JAAXLT010000182.1 GCF_013285555.1 Candidatus Cyanaurora vandensis
CATAGGCTGTTAGCAGCTTTCTCGAATTAAATTTAGCTGTTCACCACTTATATGGAAGAGCCGCCAGATGTGCCATCGGTGCAACCATATCCACCCTGTTAAAGGGGAGTCCTATCGGTCTGGCAAGTTTTTCAAGTGTGGTCATTGTGGTTGGCATGGGGACGCCGATTTGAATGGTGCGATTAATATTTCTCGACAGCGGTCCGGTCCCGGACCGCTAGGGCAGCTTGTAAACCTGCCTGAAGGTTCGTGGCTGGCTTGCCAGTTGCAGGGCTATTGAAAGCTTCTGCCTTCAGGCAGGAGTTGTTTACGTAATCCAGGTCTCGTTTAGGGTAATTTACTTACAATGTTCTTCTGAGAAAATACTCTCAATTTAGGGGTTTTCCTTGATTGAGCCGTTTGTCAGTTTTCTCTATGCTTGATACCAAGGACAAATACCAAGCTCTCAAGGTGATTTATCATGAACTACTTAAAATATTTACCTACTTTAGTAACCTGGGTCGGTTTGTTCCTTATTTGCAACTTATCTGTTTTTGCTCAAACGATTCCCAGCGACGTCAACCTCACTTTCTCAACGGTCACAGCGGGTACAATAGCAGATAAAGATGGTCAGGGTACGGGTTTTACCTCAGTCCAAACCAATAGTGCGGGTAACGCTTACAACCCTGCCCTCCTTGACCTCAGCCCCAGTACTGGGACGCTTATCCTCACGGCAACTAAGGGAAATAACTCAACCAATAATCTTAAAAATGGCCTCCAAGTAGCCGTAGATTCAAGTCAGTACCCTTTCACCATTACTGCTCGTCTCAAGGGTCCACTTACTAACCTCCAGCAAGCCTATCAACAGGGCGGAATTTCCCTAGGCTCTGGTCAAAACAACTACGTAAAATTCGTTATCATCAATCAAAGTAGTGGCCCAAACGGTCTGGGGTTGAAGTTTACCGAAGAGCAAAATGGCGTTGTGAGTACCGTTGGTGGCGGCAATGCTGCTCAGGTTACGGGCCTCAACTGGTCTAGTATTACTACCCTCGATCTTTATCTTGCCGTAGACCCAACCACCGGGCGCATCCGGGCTGCCTACCGTGTCAATAGCAGTAGCGCGGTCCCGACCTTTCTAAGCCAAGAATTTATCCCCACCAAGACTGCTAGCTTCTTTGGAACCACGACGATCCGGGCGGGTATCCAGGCTTCGACTAATAATGCACTTGATGTGCCCGTGGTTTATGACAGTTTTAGTGTCCTCTACACACCGACCTATAGCCTGTTGAGGAGTGCTTCGGCAAATCGGACCAACCCCGTCCCCTTGGCAGGGCAGACCCTCAACGGTGAACTTTATGCCTTTACTAGCCCCGACAAGGTAGCAACACGGGTAGACTTTTTCCTGGATGATCCAGCGCAAACCGGTGTACCCTTTCATACCGAAAACATTGCCCCTTTTGACCTCAACGGCGGCACGACGAGCACTGCCATCCCCGTATGACTCGCGTACTCTCAGCGATGGTCCCCACACCCTCACCGCCCAAGTTATTCCCCTCAGTGGGCCGACGCAAATTATCCAAGCTCCCTTCACGGTCCAAAATCGTCCTAGTGTCACCGCCACAACGCCCACTGCCGGGGCGACCCTAGTCCCTCTCGATACCGCCATCGCCGCCGAGGTTGCCCTCCCCAACCCAGGCACCGGCGTGGCGAGTAATACCCTCAACCCCAGTACCGTCCAACTTTACCAGACCCTCAGTGGGACCATGGTCCCCGGCACCGTCAACACCAGCGCGGCAGGGGATATCATCGTCTACCAACCCGCCGTCCAACTGACCGCTAGCACCAAGTACACCTTTGTCATTACCGAGGCTGTCACCGATAGTAGTGGGGTTCCTTTCATTCCCTACACCCTGATCTTCACCACCGGGACCACGACCAGCCTGCTGCCCACCCCCGGTGTCACTTTTTCTAAAGCTGTAGTCTACAACGGGGCCACCATCTCCACGCTGCTCATCGGTCCCGACGGAAAACTCTACGCCGCCTCCCTGGATGGCAACCTCCGTCGCTGGCGAATTAACGCCACCGGTGGGTTGACGCAGTTAGAGACCTACACGGGCTTGGCGGGACGGGCCATCATCGGGCTGACCTTTGACCCCGGCAACCCGCAAGTAATCTGGATTTCTCATAACGATCCAATCCCGTTTGAAAATGAAGTTTATGCGGCTGACTTCACCGGGCAAGTAGACCGGCTGACCTTGAGCGGGACGGGCTTTGTCGGCACCCTCCAGCCTTACCTACACGGTTTACCCCGCTCGGCCAAGGACCACCTCAGTAACAGTCTGGCCTTCGGCCCCGATGGTTTGCTGTACCTGACTCAGGGGAGTAACAGCGCGATGGGTGCGCCTGATAGCTCCTGGAATTTCCGCCCGGAACGTCTGTTCTCCGCCGCTGTCCTCCAGATTGACCCCCGGCAGACCCCGCCCGTCACGGGGTTCGATGTCCAGACGGAGACCTATTTTGCGGACCCCGGCACCTATGACCCCAGCCTCCCCAATGCCGTCCTCAAGGTCTACGCCGCCGGGGTCCGCAACGCCTACGACCTGCTCTGGCATAGCAACGGCCATCTCTACATCCCCACCAATGGCAGTGCCGCCGGAGGCAACACCCCAGCCGACCCGATGGGTACAGTGCCAGCCGTCAACAATGTTCGTACCCAAGACGATTGGCTCTTTGATGTCCGACCGGGCAAGTATTACGGGCATCCCAACCCACTCCAGGGTCGGTACGTGCTGAATGGCGGTAACCCCACCGCTGATGCGGACTGTGGTGAAGTCGTAGCTGAGGGCAACCGCAACGGCTACCCCGTGGGCATTGCCCCTGACCTAGACTGGACCTGCCCCGCCCACAATTTCGGACGTAATCGCTCGCCCAACGGGGTGATTGAATACCGCAGTACGACCTTCGGCGGTAGTCTGCGCCAGCAACTGCTGATTGCGGAGTATAGCGCGGGGGATGACATTATCGCCGTCTCGCTCAACGCTGATGGCACCGTCAATCAAGTCACTCAGGCGGTAGCGGGCCTCATCAACCCCCTAGACCTAGTTGAGGACCGCCGCAACGGCAACCTCTATGTCGCCGAACTCTTTGATGAGACTGGAGAGGGACAGATTACGCTACTCACGCCCATGCCTTAGAAATCTTCAAATGCGGCTCAAAACTTAAGGACGACCCTGAGCGAGGGGTAGTCGGGGCGGGGGAGCAGCGGGGTTAATTTCGGCTTGGACCACAATGGCGTGGGGAACTGGGCGGGGTTCGTAGGAGACCAAGGATTGTCCCCGATACACCAAATCCGTGCTCGCCCCAGAATCCATTAGCACCGCCTCCTGTATCCCGGCTGCCGCCAGAGCTTCAGCAAGTTTAGGGGCACTGTTGCGGTTATGGGTGATGCCCGCAACAAACCGCCCATCCCCGTAAACCCCGATAAACGAGCGGTGGCGTACTTCCAAATAACTCGCCAAGTTCACTTTGAGCATCTGCTCGCGGCCCTGGGGTAGGCCGTTGCGGACTAGCCAAGTGCCGCCCAAGAAGACATCCCGCACGTCAGGCAACAGCGAACGAATCCCCGTTTCCTGCATCAAGTAGCCCCGGTTAAAAGGCGCGATCACAATCTTTTCAGCCCCAATCATGACTAGGGGCCGTCCGCTCAGCCCCCCGGTCTCAGCCAGGGGCGGGGCGAGGAGTTGTTCTTCATTTTGGGCCAGCACCGGGCCAATCATCTTACTCGTGTCCCGTCCGCGCAAGGGGAAAAAGCCCCCCGTCACTGCCGCCGCGCCGGTCGGAACCTCCAGCACGTAATCCTTGAGGTTGTAGCGGCGGTCGCCGTGGACGGTATAGGGTCTGCCACCAAGAGCCATGGAAAGTTGGACCTTATTGACGGTCACCTGGACGTAGCTGAGGGGTTTAGTGAAGTCCGCTGTCAATGCTGAAATCGCCAAGTCGGGGTCCGCCTCCCCAGAACTACCCGCCAGAGCCTCCGCCAACTGGGATTGCCCAAAACGGTTTAGTTCTAATAACCCCGCCGAGGTGCCCACATAGCCCTCGTCCATCGTGGTCGCGGTGTGATAGCCCAACTCCTGGGCCATCGCCACCACCGTCTCGTTGCGGATGCCCGCCGGGTAAGCCAGATGGACCACGGGTTTCCCGAGTTTCTCCTCCAGGATTTGTTTCGCGTCCGCCAACTCCCGCCGTAACTGTTCTGGGTCCAAGCTGTTCATATCTGCTGGGTGGTTGACGGTATGAGAGGCAATCGTCACTAGATCCTCGCTGGCAAGCTGTTGGAGTTGTGCCCAAGTCATGTGAGGGCGTCCCGCCGTGGACCCGACAAAAGCGGTATGGACATAAAAAACTGCCGGATAATTAAACTCTTTGAGTAACGGATAGACCTCGGTGAAATGACCTTCATACCCGTCATCAAAAGTTAACAGAATCGGCTTGGGCGGCAGGGGTTCACCCTGAGTGAGGTAGGCTTCCAACTGGTCTAGAGTAATTGGGGTCGAACCATTAGCCCGGATACTTTCAAGATGGGCACGGAATTTCTTGGGGGTGACATCGAAGAAGACTTTTTTGTCCGGGGTGATGTCGTGGTACATGATGACCGGAATGCGGCTGGTCCGCGCCTGGGGCCGGAGGGTGAGGGTCACGGCAGGCTCAGGGTCAGTGGGAGCTTCCATGGGGGTTGGGGCGACGTCTACGGTTTGGCTACTGGCTTGGAGTAACCAGTAACACAGACTAAATCCGCCGCCAAAAGCGACCGCCGCAAAAAGTAAAAAACCAGCAGGTGTGAGCAGACCGTTTTTCTTTTGCGTCATGGCTCTATAGGTTTCCTTGGGAACTTTAGCATGGACCTGTTTGCGTTCCAACCCAGACTGCTTGCGATAGTTAAAGTTTTTTCATGTGCCCCAACAGGTCCGCCATCTGTTGGTCCGATAGTTCAAAGCGCGGCATGGGGGGGGTTTTCCCGCTCACGACTTGGTGGATGAGAACCTCATCCGTACGGCGGCTGGCTACCCCTTCGAGGTTGGGTCCTACTTCGCCCTTACCAAGTTGTCCGTGGCAGGCCGAGCAGTTATTTTCAAAAATGACTTTACCGCGTTTGGAGTCGCCCCGGAGGGTGAGGACTGCTTGGACATAGGGGTCTTGGCGGGGAAGGCCCATGGTCATCGCAATCACCATCGCTGCGCCCCCGACGAGGAGTAGAGTAGTAAGCGCGAGCAGGGCTGTTTTAGAAAGTTTCACCCACGGACTCCAAGGGGTCATGAAAATTTTTGTTCACCCAGTACACACATCGTGACATACTCCCGCCGTTCGTTGCGTACCCGTTACAACTAGGCTGCTCGGGGCCATGAAACTTCTATTTCTGCAACAGCACCTTGGCTTTAGGCCAGGGAGCATATCCTTCCCATTGCCAGGGTAGATTGACCGGACCTAGCAGATTATCCACGAGCGCGACGAAGATACCCTCAGCCCGCACACTATTGGACATCAGCAAAATACAACGGCGTTTGCGCTGAATACAGAGCATATAGTTAGCGGTTCCATCATCATGGCCTTCCTTAAAATAGCTATCCCCGCAGGGCGTCTTAAAGATGCCCCAACCCATTGCCAGCGGTCAGTCCGGTCGGGTAACAGAGTCGGAAATTGTTGGGGACTATCAATTAGCACCTGCCGTTTGATCATCTCAGTTTTGGCGGAGCGGCTCAAACCCTCCCCACGGGCCACCCCAGCCAGAAAATTTGTCCAATCGCCCAGCGTCGTATCCATGGAGCCAGCCGCCCGGACGTTTTCGCGCTGGTCATGCTCTTGCAGGCTGCCTTTGTCGGTGTAGCGCGAATGTGCCAGCCGATTCTGTCAAAGTAGCGTGTATTAGTTCAATTATCGAAACTTCTAGGATAGGGCACCTGATTGTACGCTTTGGCTGGTTGTTTTATTTAAGATAGCTCTCTAGGTGAGCTCAGCAAAAAAACTTAGTAGACTGCTCTGTAATCTCCAGTAAAAGGCGTATGTCAGTATTAGAACATTCGTTTATGCTGTTGGGGTCACAGCGGACCCTGGGTGATGGTGCAACAACGTTGGCAGTGGTTGGTCAAGGCTTGGCTCCTGAGCAGTATTTTGGTAACTACCGTTAGAGCTGAATCTATCGCTCCTGTGTATACGGTAATTCACAGTTTTAGGCACAATGACGGGTCTAATTCCCACGCTGGGTTGGTGCAAGCTGAGGATGGTTGGCTCTGGGGTACAACCACGGCGGGGGGAGATTACGATGCGGGTACTATCTTCAAAACCTCTCTTGTTGGAAATTTAGTTACGCTCCATTCCTTCCAAGGTCGCGACGGGTCCAATCCTGGCTCTAGTCTGGCTCTTGCGACGGATGGTAATTTTTATGGCACGACACCAACTGGCGGGGCTTTTAACTATTACGGGACGGTCTTCGACCTCACGCCCCAGGGAGTTTTGACGACGCTCCATTCCTTTGATGCTGAGGCGGGCTTTACGCCGAGTGCGGGTCTATTGGAAGCCCAAGACGGTAATTTTTATGGCACGACGACCTATGGTCAGGGTACGGCGGGGACGGCTTTCCGGGTTGACGCGCGGGGCCTCTTGACGACCTTACATTCCTTTACTGGCGAAGACGGGACCTATCCCGGTTCGCGTTTAGTGGAAGTGGACGGCTACTTCTATGGCACTACCGCCAGTGGTGGTATAGAAGTACCCCAGGTTTGTGATTACGGCTGTGGGACGGTTTTTCGCTTGTCGCCAGTGGGGACTTTGACGACCCTCTATCGGTTTAGCGGCGGGGATGGGGCCGGACCGGAGGGGCTGCTCTTAGGTGAGGATGGCTTCCTCTACGGGGTGACAGCGGGGGGCGGGGCGGCTAGTTCCGGTACGGTCTATCGTCTGGACCCAGCCAGTGCCACGTTGACGACGCTCTATGCCTTTGGGGGAGACGACGGGGCCTATCCCCATGCTGCCCTTGCCCAGGGGCAAGACGGGAACCTCTACGGAACCACGACATTTGGCGGGTTTTATGACAAGAACCTCTGCTTGGGGGGCTGTGGTACGGTTTTTCGGCTAACGACCGGGGGTGAACAGACCGTGCTACATCGCTTTGTGGGCCGGGACGGGGCCTATCCCTATAGTCAATTGATGCAAGGGGCGGACGGGCATCTCTACGGTACGACTTCCTTTGGCGGACCCGTGCCTAGTGCTTGTTTTCAAGGCTGTGGGGTCGTTTTCCAGCTAGACCTAGGGTCAAATTCCTTCGTCCCTGCTATTACCCAGTTCACGCCTGCTATGGGAAGGGTGGGCGAGACGGTGACGGTGGTTGGCGAGCATTTCACTGGGGCGACGAAAGTAACCTTCCACGGGATTACCGCCTCGTTTACGGTCCAATCCGACACTGCGCTTACCGCCCAAGTCCCGCCCGGTCTAAAAGGAGGCCGCATCCGCGTCACGACCCCCAACGGTAAGACCACGAGTGCCCGTAAATTTTATCTGCTCCCGCCCCGCCCTTAATACCACTGGAATTTCATGGAGTTGGCATCTTCCAGGGCGGGATATGATTACCCCGTATTCTGCCTGAGTCTGGCTACCGGATCACTGGCGGCGAGTTGCACGATGAAGTCCTGGCAAGTGCTGGGTTCCAGGCGAACCCCAGGCGTTCCTATCAGTTCGTTGTGGTCCGTACCGGCAAACTGATTGAGGTCTACCTCAACGGGAATGACGACGATGACGACGCTGATCATGAGCCCCTCTGGCGGGCTACTAATGACACTCCGCTCGCCCTGGGTAAGTTCGGCTGGGGGATTGAACGCGAGAGTCCGGGGGAGGTTTTCGTCAATTGGCTCGGAGCGCGGTAGCTGTTACCCTGAAAACACCACACCACGCAATTACAAATGGCGCAACTTTTGACGGTCGCGGGTTTGACCAAGCAGTTTGGCGGGTTGACGGCGGTTAAAGAGGTTTCTTTCAATCTGGATGAGGGCGAGATTTTGAGTGTGATTGGTCCTAACGGCGCGGGGAAAACCACCCTCTTCAATATGCTGACCGGGATCTACACCCCCACTGCGGGGCAGGTCCGGCTGGCTCAGACCACCCTGACCAACCTCAAACCCCACCAGATCGCGGCCTCAGGCTTAGCTCGGACCTTCCAAAATATCCGGGTCTTCGCCAACATGAGTGTCCTCGAAAACGCGATGATTGGTCGTCATGTGCGGACTAAGGGCGGGTTCTGGGGTTCGGTATTGCGGACCAAGGCCACCTGCCAGGAAGAACAGCTAATTCAAGAACGCTCCTTACAGGAATTGCAGTTTGTCGGGATTGGCGACCGGGCCTACGGACGAGCGGGGAGTCTATGTTATGGCGACCAACGGCGGTTGGAGATTGCTCGTGCCCTGGCCACTGACCCCCGCGTAGTCCTCCTGGATGAGCCCGCTGCCGGGATGAACCCCCAGGAGAAACAGGGACTCGTCGGGCTGATCACCCGGATTCGAGAGCGCGGCTTCACCGTGGTTTTAATTGAACACGACATGAAACTGGTGATGAATATCTCCGACCGAGTGGTAGTAATGAACTTCGGTCAGAAGATTGCCGATGGTACGCCTGTGGCAGTGCGCCAGGACCCCGAGGTGATCAAAGCCTATCTCGGGACCGCCTAGCCCCCATTTGTAACAAATCCGTAATAGACTGACGATATGAGCCAAGGGCACAGCCATGGAGTTAGCGATGTTTGGTAGCTTCTCTCCGACGGCGAATCAGGGGGGCGACCAGTTGGTCGGGGCGGTGGCAACAACAGCAATCCGCGCCATGTTCCAGCAAACGGATACGCTCACCGCCCAAGTCCGGGCCTTCCCGGTGGCAAAGATTTTGATGGGTAGTCTCGACGGGTTTGACCTCAAGGGCCAGGGTCTCTTGATGCGTAACGGTCTGCGTATCCAGCAGATGGAGCTCAAGGTACAGGCCATCAGTCTCGATATCGGGGCGGTTTTTGGGGGAGCGATCAAACTCCGTCAACCGACCAGCAGCACGATCCAAGTAGTCTTGACGGAACAGGACCTCTCGCGGGCCTTCAACACCCCGTTTATCCGCGAAAAACTCCATGTCCTCACCTTGGATGACCAGCCCTTGACCTTCCAAGACACCAAGGTGCAACTGTTGGACGGGGGGTTGTTGCGGTTACAGAGCTTGATTGCGGTGGGTAAAACAGTCCCCCAGCCGGTCAGCCTCCAGGCGCGTATCCACCTTGAGGGCGGACGGCGGATTCTCTTTAGTGAACCGGAGTATGAAGGTGATCCTGAATCCCAGCGCATTGCCGAGGCTGTCATCGCCCATATCAATCTACTGCTGGACCTGGATAAATTCAAGCTCGATGGCGTGACCCTACGGATTTTCCGTTGTGATATCCGCCGGGGTCAACTAGTCTTCCATGGTTCAGCCCAGATCCGACAATTCCCGGGGAGCAAGTAACATGGGAATAAACCCGCAGGGCGGTCGATTTCACGTCTCCTGATTCCATTTTGCACAACCTAAAAGCACGAGTCGGGCAATTGCCCCAGAGCTACGGGGTCTATTACAAAAACACCCTGGTCGCCCTGTGTCACGCCATGGAAGACCACATCCTCGAAACTCAGAACCAACCCCTCGTGTTGGCGAGTTTCCAGAAGGGCAAGTGGTACCTCCAAGAGGCCAAACGGTACCGCGATATTGCTCACTCTGCCCGCGAAGTGGTAATTTTGTTTGCCGAGGAGAGTGGCTTCCCGCAGGAACAGGCCACCAACGTTCATCTGGTCCCCCTTGCTAGTGACGATCCGGTAACTCAGGAATGGAATCTCGTCATCTATGCCCGTGATTATCAGGCCATGGTCCTTTGTCAAGAACTAAGTGAGAGCGATTATGGCGTCGGGGGCTTACCCCGTGAGGATAGTGAGCGCAAGTTCTACGGATTGTGGACCTTTGACCGCCATCTAGTTGCTGAGGCCCTCGCGGTTCACCTCGAACGGATTGCCCGCTACAACACTCCACTCGCTGAGCAGTTGGGTCAGACCTTGGCGGACATCATCCAGTCCCCCGCCGGTCCCCACACCGATATGAATGTTGTCGTCTCGCGGATTGTGAACTACCTCCAGACCAGCCAACTCGAACTCGTCACCCTTAACCGCCAGCGACAAGCCTATGAGCAACTAGAGTCCCAGGAAAACAAACTCCACAAGAACTTGACGGCGAATAAACTCCAGGCGTTTTTGCGGATGGCCCAACGGGTGGATGACCAAGACCCCTACAACCCCAGTGCTTCTTGGCAGGTGGCGGCCTTGGCAGAGACCCTGGGTCAACTATTAGATTTAGCGAGTTTGTCCTTGCGTCGGCTGCGCTTAGCGGGGGTCCTGTTCCGGTTGGGGTTGGCTCAAGTGCCGCCCGAGGTTTTTTTAAAGGCTGAGCGGGAACGTAATGACAGCGAGTCGGCTCTTTGGAACAACCATCCCCAGATTGCTGCCAAACTGCTCCAGACCATGCCCGAACTCGGAGCCGTCACTCACATCATTGCCCACCAAAAAGAGTGGTGGGACGGGACGGGCCGCCCGGACGGACTCCAGGGTGAAGATATTCCTCTGGAAGCACGGGTCCTGGGTCTGGTAGCAACCTTCCAAAGGCTCCTCCAGCCGAGGGGCACCCGACCGGGCTACGACTTGGCGGAGGCTCTGAGCTACTGCCAAAAATCGAGTGGCACACGCTGGGACCCGCATCTCGTCGAGGTCTTGACCCACGTGGTCAAACTCTCACAAATGGGTTTGTTACAGTTACCAACTCGGCCCCAAGGCGTGCCGAGTGCCTGGGTAGGGGAGGGGCTCAGTGGTTGAGGGCGGTAAAAATTTGGTGGGTTCGCTCTGGCGGGGTCATGAATTGAGCGGAGCCGATTTAGAAGGGGCGGACCTATCCCAGAGTGACTTGAGCGGAGCGCGGCTGGTGGGCGCAAATCTGCGCGGGGCCAACCTCCGTGCCCAACTCGTCGGGGCAGACCTGAGTACGGCGGACCTGCGCGGGGCAGACCTCCGCAACGCCAACTTACGTGGCGCGGACTTGACGGGCTCTTTGTTGCGCGGGGCAAGTCTGGCGGGAGCCTTTTTAAATGGGGCGAATCTGGCGGGGCTGGACTTGGCGGGGCTGGACTTACGGCTGGTGGACCTCAGGGGGGCGGACCTAGGCGGGGCGAACCTGGAAGGTGTAGATCTCCGGGGGGCACATTTGGGCGGGGCGAACCTAGAGGGCTGTCTGATGGAGGGTGCGCTTCTCAATGGGGCACTGTTGCATGGCACGCGACTCCATGGAGCCAACTTACTCTGTGCAGACTTGGATGCAGCGGATTTTGCGGGGGCTGACCTCTCAGCAGCGGTCCTGCGGGGCACCATCCTGGATTAGTCCGTCACCGTGCAAAAGAGGGCAGGCGAGCGAGTTTTTCCCTGACCAATTCGTGAAAGTCTGCTCATCCTGATAATGCCGGGGGGTCCGCAACAGCAGGAGCCAAGCAGCTCGGGCATCTAGTAGGTTGAATCGGTCGGGGTATAAGGTTTTCAAGAGTTCTTGAACAAGCGGATAGTAATCTGAGTTCATACCAGGAAAGATATGATGTTCTGTGTGATACGAAAAATTAAAATGCAGGAGGTTAAATAACTTAGGAACCCGCAGGGATAGACTATTAACCAGTGGATCATTAAGAGCGGTCATGGGACAAAGCATATGATTGGTGTAGACGTAAAACAATATACCACCGTAGCCAATCCAGATTGGTAGAAAGTAACTCAAGATAAGCTTGACTGGATCAAACTGAAGATAGCTGAGAATGCTCAAGTGAATCCCTATAATTATAAGTAACTCAAGGGCGATTGAGCCACGTTCTTTAGCGCTTACTTTAAATGCAGCCGGGGAATACCTAGTTAAACCGTTGTTAAAGAACAGGACTGAGCTTAGGTTGCGGAGGGTATGAACTCCCCAGGCATGACCAAGGCCAATACTCAAAAAGAGCGGGTGTACTTCTGTGGAGGGTACGAAAAGATTTTGTAGCCATTTCCCCCAAGTTTTAGGCTGTTCATACAGATAACTTCTATCTGGGTCGTATCGGGAGTTCGTCTTGGTATGATGCTCTCGATTGTGAACAACCTTCCACAGGGTTGGTGGCATCCACAATAGGGCTAAACCCAACAGGCTAATAATCTGTCTCAGGTATGAATTTCTAATTGCGCTACTGTGTAGTAAATTGTGTGTGCTAAACAATAGAACAATCACACTGTTGGCCATCACTAAGGTCAAAGGCAAGTAGAGCCATAGTAAGTACCAACTCCACTGATCTAGGTAGCTAGCTGTACCCCAACCCAAGATTAGAATCACTACGTTAATTAATAAAATCCAGACTTTGTTAAAACTTGGCAAAAATGCCTCATCGGGAAGCAAAGGACGTAGTTTTTTCACGTATTCTGCTTGCGTAATCTGAATTTGGCGGTCAACGGAATTCATAAATTTTTGTGACCTCACTTGGAAGGGCGGCTGAGGACTGCCCAGGTTTGGTAGTTCCATGTTATCCTAACAAACATTCCCGGACTACTGGAGACTAAATAATGCTCTGGCGAGACCTCCAGCGTTATCTGCCCATCATTGGTGATATCCATGTCAAGACCCCCTCGGCCTATAAAGCAACTCGTGAGGCTACTGAAGCTATCAATGCCATGCAAATGACTATTGCTGAAACATATATCAGTGGATTAGAGGTCCCCGACTCAGTTTTACAATTACTTTTTGACACCTGTATGCCCGTTTTATTTCAGCACTTCCCCGCGCTCCTTGCTCCCTATGAATGGGTTTTACAGGAAACTGAGGCTGTCGCTGAGGGGCCGCAGGATTTGATGAAAACTCAGTACAATCTCCCGCAGGGGATGCTAAATCGGATGCTAGGTGACGGGAAGCTTATCTATCCTAAGTACAGCATGGGGTTGTGGGAGAAAGGGGCAGCTAACCTTGAGCAATCCCAAATCCAGATGATTGATGACCTGATTGAAAAACTTGAGATTCAGGACGGAGATGATATTCTTGACTTTGGCTGTGGCTGGGGTTGTGTGCCGAATTACATAATGTCGAAGTTTCCTAACGTCACATTTACAGGGCTAAATCTGAGCCATGAGCAGTGTGAATATATGCGTCAAAAAATGGGTGATCCACTCAGCTATCTCAGTTCAGGCCGCTTTACTTTAGTAGAGGGCGATCTGAATAATGCTCAATTTGAGAAAAAATTCGACAAGATCATCTCAGTGGGTGTTTTTTGTCATGTGGGAAATTTAACGAATGCTTTTAAGAAACTCGCTGGCTTCTTGATGCCAGCTGGCAAGTTCTTTGTTCATATTATTACGGTTCGTACACCCAACAATATTTCTAGCGTTTATACCCACAAGTATATTTTCCCCCACGGTCGTTACTGGAATTTTGACGCTATTCCCAATCACAACAAAGACTTAAAAACAGTCAAGCGATGGTATCTCAACGGGAGAAATTATTCTAAAACCTTTGACAATTGGCTAAAAAACTTTGATGAGAGCTTCGACTCTCTGGAAAATCTGGACTATGGGCTAGATGCCGCTAAGTTCCGGCGCGTCTGGCGATTTTACTTAATTTGGTTTGTTGCTAATTTTGCTAGTTGTGATGGTCAAATTAATGGAAATGGTCAATTTTTATTAGTTCATGACAACTAAAATCTCTTTATATAGCAAACCACAAGTGTTGAAAGTTAAGAATGGCTCATAAAAAACCAGCCTAGGGAGATGAATGCCCTAGACTGGTGAGGTGTAATTAAAGTTGAGGCCATGATACGTTCATTTCCAGAACTTGTCAAACACTTCTTGTCTGACATCCCGGACAAGGATTA
>NZ_JAAXLT010000183.1 GCF_013285555.1 Candidatus Cyanaurora vandensis
GGAGAAGTTATTTTAGACAATAAATCATCGATATTTTAAAATCAAAAGCTCTTAGGAGCTAATTTCCTATCATCCTATTAATAAATCGAGGTTCCCTTAAGTTGAATTCTTCTGTCCTCATCCATGTACCCCATCATCTTGATTCCCCCCGCCCTCAAGTCCGCCCTTTAAACCATGCCTGGGGTACCTAAGCCCGTTGCACCCGGCCTTGACCCGCAACTGATGACCGTAAACGTGGGTGGGTGGTGGTCCGCTTTGCCGAGGTCCAGATCACCCAGCAACCCACTAGCTGCTGCAAAGTCATCGCCCAGACCCTCCAGGACCCCCTCCTCCACAAGCCCTTTAGCCATGTACCCGACTTGCTCCCCGTGCCCCACTGGACTCAAGCCGAAGCCGAGGTCATGGCCCGCACCGGCAGAGACGTGCTGTGAGCGTCAAGCCTGACTGACACGGACGGACTTGGGCAACTGCAAGGCCAAACCCGCCGCCAGGACCCCAAAGGGGATCAGGGCAAGTAGAGCCGAATGGATACCGTACTGGTCCGCCAACCAACCCAGGAGCGGGGTCGCCAAGCCGCCGATACTCCCGGCGAGACCCATGGTCACCCCCGAGGCCATACCGACCCGGCGGGGGAGGTACTCCTGACCCATCACCACCATCACACTCATCGGCGCAAACAGGACCAAACCTAGGGGCACCAAACAAGCGGTCGCTAGCCCTACCCCCGGCAGAGTCAGAAACAGTAACAAAAAGAAGGGGAGTAACCCCAGACTGCCCCAAATCACCCATTGCCGCCCGTAGTGGTCCGCGCTCCAACCACCAAGCAGCGTCCCCACCGCCCCAAAAATCAGAAAAACCGTCAGGGCCAACCCCCCCAGGACTTTTGACTGGCCTAGGACATCCACGAAATACAACGGCAAAAAAGTATTGAGTCCAAAGAAAACAATGGAGCGGCAGACAATCATCGCACTCAAACAGATAAATGGACCCCAATGGTCCACCGCCCAGCTAGGTACTACCACTGCTGACTGACCCGGCGTAACCCGCGCCGCCTGAAATTTATAACCGACGAGCCCAGCCATCAAACACGCCGGGACGAGCATCCAGACCATCCCAGCTAGCCCAAAGCTCAAGAGGAGGGTAGTGGCAAGCAGCGGCCCCAAGGCAAAGCCGAGATTACCCCCGACCGAGAACCAACTCATGCCCGTAGCGCGTTGGCTAGCAGCGACGCGATTGACCATCCGGGCGGCCTCGGGGTGGAAGGCGGCGGAACCGATCCCACCCAGGCCCATAGCCAATAGCAGTAACCCGTAGTCAGCGAACACTCCAGTTAGGGCAATTCCTGTCCCAGTGGCAAGGAGTCCAAAGGGCATGAGCCAAGGCGCAGGGCGTTGGTCAGCCAGTTGTCCAAAGATGGGCTGGACTAGGGAGGAAACTAGGGTGAAAACCAGCACCAGCGTCGCAGCAGTGGCGTAGGAGAAATGACGCTCAGCAATTAAAAAAGGTAGGAGGGCGGGTAAAACGCCTTGATTTAAGTCCAAGCTGAGATGTCCGGCAGTCAAAACAATAATGGCTCTACGGTCCATTGCACTCCCCTCTAGAACAGATCATCTGATGAATAAGATAACAGATCATCTGATGTTTGGAAAAGAAGGATAAGGATTTCTTCTGTTTTGGCTTATCGCAACTGGCTAGCCACTCCCAGACGTGTGGCAGGACTGCTTAGAGCTATTATCAGGGCAGTCATCGTGGGACTTGTCCATGCCACCGCCCGAGGACCTACAACAACTTTTGTATGAGCGCGAACAACTCATCCAAGAACTTGCTCAAGAACTTATCCAGGTCAACCAGCACAACCGCGTCCTACAACAGGCAGCGGACCCGGCTACTAGCCCAGCCCAGCCCAATGAGCGGGTAGCTTGGTTGGAGCGGCAGTTAACCAAAGCCCGTGAGGACTTGGCGGCAAAGGAACGGGAGAACTACGTGCTGCTAGAGCGGGTACAACAAGGGCAACAGGAGAATCAGAAGCTTCAACAATACTTACGGGAACTCCCCGATTTGTACCGCCGCAAGTTCACCGAGCGTATGGGACCTTTTAAGGAACGCATGAATCAAGTCGAGCGCGAGAACCACCGACTCCAGCAATGCCTCCAGACCCTAGGCCAGCTCCCCGACGGGGCCCAACCCCTCCTCCCCGAGAGCACCACTGAACTATGAACCCCGCCCATACCTATTTGGAACAGACCGCTCAACGGTTGGGTCTGCCCCTCATCCTGCCGCCCGTCCCCGCCTTTACGCCAGTTGCCCTGACGCTGCCTTGGCCGGACTCCCGCGTAGATGTCCTCTATTTGCCGATTATCTGGACCGCGCGGGGACCCCTGTACGGGGAGGCCATTGCCCGATGTGGAGATTTCTATATCCAGCCCTGGGACCTGAGTGACTCAGAGCGGCAGGGATACTACCAGTTGGCCCGAGCTACGCTTGGGGACCAGACTCCCGCTGGAGTTTACCTGTTGACCTTTGAGCCCAAGCAGGGTCAAACCGTGGCGGTGGGGTTTACCGCGATGCCGACAGATGCGGCTCTCGTCTCGGTGGTAGTCCAGCAACCAGATTTATTTTTGTGTCATTGTTATGCGGCGGCGGGGCTACCAGTGGTTGAAGTACAGGCTTGGCGGCAAGGGGCCGTCTGTCTGACGCAAGTGCCCGCTAAACAAGCTTTAGTTTGGCCTGGTGTAATCTGGTACCCTGACTGGATTGGTTGCTGGGTTTATCCGCCCCCCACTGACCATGCTGGGCATCCCCTGGCAGCATTACCTCCTCTACATTAGGAGGACTTAACCACCTACAAGCCCTACCTGAGTGGATAGGCTGAAAAAACAGTAGTCGGACGTTACGTGTTTAATCAAGCCTATCCACTTTTTCACCGTCAAAACTAACTAAAGAACCTTTGCCATAGGTCCCGGCTGAGTTGGCTAAAACGGCGCAGCGGGTCCTCCGCTTCTGGCAGTACAACGGGTGACGGGGGTTGGAGTTGCTTGGGACGGCGGGCGCGGGCGGCGGCGGCAAGTTGGGCCACTACATCACTGGGAGCCTGTCCAGGATTGGTGAGACGTTGGGCACGTTGGGCAAGGTTTTGGGTGTTAGCGGGTACGGTCGCTTGGTGCAACCGCTCCCCCACGGCTGAGGCATCGGCGGGTCGTTCGGCGGCACTGCTCAAACAATCTTCCAGGAGGTCCACCACCCCGGCGGGGACTTGCCGCCGAGTCAAGAGACGACGGACATTGACGGGTTCGGCCTCTACTTCACCAAGAAACATCTGGAAAGCCGTCACCCCCAGCGCGTAGACATCGCCTTTTTTGAGTCCCGCTAAGTCCTCTCTGGCAACCCGGCCCTGGCGGATCTCCGGGGGCAAATAGAGCGGGGTCCCGACCACGCCCAGGCCCACGGAGGAGAAACCCGTGGTCAACTGTCGAAAGAGAGCCAAATTATTCTCAACCCCGATTCGTCCCAACCCAAAATCCGTAATCACCGCCCGTCCCAGGCTATCCAGGAGGATATTTCCCGGCTTGATATCGCGGTGGACGATCCCCCGTTGGTGGGCGACCCCTAGTCCCAGCACCATCTGCTGAAAAAGGACCAAAGCGCGGTCCACGGGCACTTGTCCACCCTGGGCGGTGCGCCGACTGACCCAATCCACCAAATCCCCCCCCGGACAAAAAGCAAAGGCCAGATAGGGCGGGTTACAAGCGAAATTAGATTGCTCTAGCCGCACAATATGGGGTGTATCGAGTTGGGACAACAGACCGCGCAGGACATCGCGTTCCCGGAGTAAGACCTGAGCCGCTAGGGGGTCCGTACAGAACTTGACCGCGTGCTCAACCTGTTTATCAAGGTGCCGCGCCCGCCAGACCTCGCCAAAACTACCCGCGCCCAAAAACTGCAACAATTCATACTGCCCGTCCACCGTCCCCTGACCAATATCAAACTGCAAGGGCCGGAGCGGGACCACTCGGGTAAAGTCCGCCACACTCGCCAAGGCTCGGGACCCCGCCTGGAAGGTACGCGGCAAGTTGAGCAGAGTTTCTTCAAGTTCAGCGGCGCGGCCCTCCGACAGGGTACCTTTAAACTCCTGTTTGGCCTCCTGGAGGGCTTGGCGGGTCTCCTCTGGGGTCAGGTTCGCAATGGCTTCGGCGTTCTCCTGGGCTTCTTGACCATCCGTGAACCATTCCCGACGGATTACTTCCACCACCGCAATCCCCGCCCGTAAGGCCGGGACATCCAACAGTTCGGCTCCCCCGGCCCACAATGCCTTGAGTAAAATTCGGCCTACCTGTTTGGGGTTCTGGGGTTGCATACAAGATTTAAACTTCGCTCATAAATTATAATCGCCGCAAATTTACCCTGGGGGCGGGATCACTTCAAAGCCAAAGTTTCGAGACTTGTCCGCACTTGGCCCTTAATCTGGACGGTCCCGGCCTTGAGGTCGGCTACGGCACTGTTACCCTGGACGCGCACTTGGCCTTGGCGGTAATCCACGTTTCCACTGACGGTGAGGAGGTTTTGGGGCTGGTCCCAACGGGCGGTGGTGGCAGTCAGGTCTTGGCGGGGAGTCTGGTGCTGGTAGGCCATCCCTTGATTGGCAATGAGGGTCTGGGCCTTGAGATTCCAGTCTAGGACCGGAGCTTGCAGGCGGCTCACGGGGTCTTGGACGGTGACGGTCTGGGCTTGGATCTGCCCTTGCTCCACCTGCCAACGGGCCGTGGTGGCGGTGAGGACGACGTTGCGCTTGGGCTGGGTAGCGGTCACTTTACCCGATAGATTGAGTAAATCCCCGGCAAGGTCCCCCTCCATGCGCTCCCCCTTGACAATGATTCCTTGCACCGGGTCGGTCAAGGTAACTCCGCCCGTGGCCTCCACTCGGTCTTGGTCGGGCAACCAGCGCAACTCAGGGGTGGTGAAATAGACCTTGCGCTGCACGGAGCGGGCCACGACGACCCCCGAGAGGACAATCACCCTGGCTTCCGTCTGGATCTGCCCCTTGGTGGCCTTCACGAGGAGGGTTTTGATGCCGTCTTCAAAAAAGGCTCCCTCAATCCCCGTGACTACCGCTACTTTGCCATCGCGGGAGTATTCGGCGCGTTTGGCCTTCAGTTCCCACAACTGGCCCCGGCCCTGCTGGTCGGATTCCGTGAGAATAATGTTATCAAAGCTGAGCGAGGGTTTGTTCGTCGCAATCGCGGCCTCGGCGGGGTTGGTCTGCCCCGGCCCGCCACTACAACCCGCCCCTAGCCCCGCCAGGATCAGCGCGACCAAGGCCAAGAGGTAACGCACCTACTTACCCTGAGCGCGTAGCTGGAAGGCCATCTTCATCGCTGCCACTGCTTCCTTGAGTTGGCCTTGCTTGAAGTACAACTGGGCCAAGGCAAAGTGGCTGAGGGGGTTGCTGGGGTCAGTGGTGAGGGATTCGCGGATTAAAGACTCCGCCTGTTTCATATCGCCCCGGTCGTAGTTGAGGAAGGCGAG
Organism: Candidatus Cyanaurora vandensis; assembly: GCF_013285555.1. Lineage (GTDB taxonomy): Bacteria > Cyanobacteriota > Cyanobacteriia > Gloeobacterales > Anthocerotibacteraceae > Cyanaurora > Cyanaurora vandensis. Next base: position 5,524 of record NZ_JAAXLT010000183.1, read on the forward strand.
GTAGTTCTGGGCCCAGGTCTGATTTTTGTCTTGGGTCAAGATGGTCTGCAACTGGGTCTCGGCATTGCCCCGGCGCGAGCGCACTTCGTCGAGCATCGTTACCACTTCCAGGTTATTGAGGCGTTTAGCAGCCTCTTTGTCCCCATTTTTGAGGTAGGCCCTAAAGTCGTCCCACCAGCCGTCCGGGATGGTCTGACCGCGCTGGAGCGGTTCCATGTACTTCTCACGGGCGAGCTCTTTGAGTTGGAGACCACGGGCGAAGGAGGCCATCGCGGCGCGGTAGCGGGCTTCTTGGTCCTTGGGGTTCTTCTTGATCTGGGCTTCGGTGTCCTGGAGGATTTTGAGGGTGTACTCGGGGCTGAGTTTGTCAATATCCAGCGCTACGGGCCACGCCCGGTCTAACAAAGAAGTACGCGAATAAGCCATCAGGAGGTCAAATTTCAAATCTACGTTCTTGGGGTCGGCCTTACTCTGTTGTTCTAGTTGCTGGATCTGTTGGGGGACGACGAGTTTGGCGGAGTCCGGTAAAAACTGGGGCCGCTCTTCCTGGACCCCGACGCTAATCTGTAATGTGTCCTGGTCAGTGGTCTGGGCCAAAGCGGGAAGGGGAATCCCAACCACCATCACACCCAGAATCAAACGGATTACGCTCATGATTGTTGCTCCCGAAAGGCGGCATAAACCCCTTGGACGTTGTACCAGTTCAAGAAAATGCGCGCTAGCTCCAGGGCTAGTTGGGGCCTTCCCTGATCAACCAAAAATTGTAACACAGGAGCGAGGGTTTTCTCATTGAGTAGACCCCCTAGAGAGAGGGCACCCCAGAGGGTTTGGTGTAAGGGCGTCATCTGAATCATCATTTTGACTTGCCAAGTCGGGTGTTTGCGGTAGAACCGGACCCCCATGCGGCCCCGTTCGTATTCCACCTGGATCAGGCGGGGCAACTGTTGTAGCCGAAAAGCCGGGTGCCAGTGATAACCGACAGCCTGGGGACATTTAATAAGTTTCAGTCCAAGCTTCTTCAGCCGCACGCCGAGTTCTAGGTCCTCCCAGCCGTAGAGCGTGAACCCTTCATCAAAGAGCCCCGCTTCCAGGAGCCATTTACGTTGGATGGCGACATTCCCGGTGGCAAAATAAGCGGCGGAAAAATCGGTAATTTTGTAGGACTCCTGAGTGGGTTGCTCGAAGTTGGCAGTATTGACCACCCGCCCGTAGGTGAACACGCGGTCACTCCCGGCCTGGGTCAAGGCTTGGTGGTGGGCGGCGAGAAACACTTCCGTCACCACCAAATCCGAGTCAATGAAGACAACCGTATCGCCCTTGGCCTCCCGCACGCCGAGATTACGGGCAACCGCTGGCCCCCCATGGTTCTGCTCAATCAACCGGAGGTGCGGGAAACGGGCGGGGTTCGTCTGGAGAAACGGCACGGTCCCGTCGGTGGAGCCATCATCTACCACCACGACTTCATAGGTCCCGTCCCAGGTCTGCTTTTCCAAGGCATCCAGGCACTTGGTCAGGATGGGTAAACGGTTGTAGGTGGGGATGACCACACTGAAAAACATAGACTGACCCCAGACCGTTGCTTGATTATTGTATCTGTGGCTGTGGATGGTGGCCCTGACAGGATTCGAACCTGTGACCTAAGCGTTAGGAGTGCCTCGCTCTATCCCCTGAGCTACAGAGCCGACCCGCGCCTAGTATACACCTCAGAAAATCAGCCAGACTAGAGGGAGGTCCGAGGGGAACCGATGCAGTTAGATTTCGTGAAGCTAATCATTGCTGGAGGCTTTTTACTCGGGATGACCTTACTCATCTTCTATACATGGCAGTCGCGCCGGGGTTCCTAGGCTTGGTCACCAGCCGTAGCGGTGATTAAGTGAGCTTTCTAGACCTGTCAGCATGATGTCAAGGTCAGCGTAGTGTAAATCTTCCTCAGGGTTTGTCAAAAAGAGAGTAGATGCATATAAGATTCTTAGTACAACTTAGTCAGCCGTTCGAGAGGTGCTTTTCCATGCCTGCTACCTTACTTATTGATCGTCAGCAGCTTTCCAAGTTATCCAAAGAAGTTCTGCGTCCACTTGGCTTGGGTCAGTACTCGCTTTACAAAATTGAAGTACCCAGTGTTCCAGAGGTTGTTTATGCCTTGAGAACCAGTGCAACAAAAATCTTCTTCCTCAAAGTGGATGGAGAACCTGTATCTGTAAATGAGCATCTAGACTTTAGAGTGCTGGAACGAGTGGTGATTGATAATTCAGCAGAACAGTTTTTCGTGCCTAATTCTGCCGTTTCAAGGTGATTGGGTGAGTCTTCTTGGGGATGATTCACTTTGGGTTTTCCTAAGCGGTTCTGACGAGAGCCGTTTTCTAGATGACATTTCTTTCGGTATTGAATGCTTATTTTATAGAGGCTTTCCTCTAGATAATGTTGCTCTATTTATTGATCAGCCGATAGGTGCTAATTTCAGACAGGTTTATACTTTTAGACCAGGATTAAATATTTATAGAACTGCTGATTTACACGAAGAATTATTCAAAAGAACTAATTATACTAAGCTTGTGATTATCGTCACGGGACATGGTAGCAGCTTAGGAATAGATGCTTCACCAGTAATTAAACCGTATCACCTACTACACGTGCTTAAATCTCTTGGGCACTTGCAGCAGGTACTCGTTGTTTTAGGTCAATGTTTCGCTGGTACGTTTAATTTTGTAGAAGCCAGGAGCTTTGACCCCGTAACCAAAGCGGTTTTAAATCCAGAAATTTGTATCCTCGGAGCCGCTGATCTGACAACTAGTGTGAGTGTGCCCCTGAGTTATGCCTCGATTTTTCCCTTCAATAGGTTTAGTTGCACGCTTAAATGGACTGCTAATCTATACTTAGCTCATTTCATGGAGGGCGTAGCTACTCCAAAAGATATTGATGGGGATGGAAGATGCACTGTTCTGGATATGTACAAATCTGCTGGAATAGAGACGAATCAATTATTGTCTCAGGTGAGAGCAACAGCAATGCAAGAGCTTGTCGAATTACTACAGCAACCTATGGTCGTAGCCTCATCTAGTACGGAACTGGTTAAACTATTTCAGCAAGCACGAGAAGATGCGATTGCACGTATAGATGCAATCTTGGTTAACCAAAACTTTTGGATACTAAACGCAAACTATGCTCGTACCTTAGAGTTCTGAGACTGAATTCTCAGTGTGAGACTCTGTGGAACCCTGCTTAGGTTTGAGTATACTGAGGTCCCGGAGGTAAATTATGACGACTAACCTGGGTACGGCAACCAAAATTACAACAGATACTTGGCTACGCGCAACCTGGGAGGAATTTTTGGGTGTTGCCGATGACCCGGCTTATCTTCAGGGCCGGGCTTACTACGACCATAGTCAGATGAGGGTTGAAATGGCGGCTTTGGGTGCGGCTCATGGTCATGACAACGCTCTGTTGTTAATTATTATTACTATCTTCACAACCTTGAAGAAAATACGGGTGCAACAGTTTTCAAACACTAGTTTTCGGAGAGAAGGACTTCAGGAGTGTCAACCGGACTGCGCCTTTTATATCGGGGACGATTACAAAGCCTTGCCTCGTGGAAATGCACCTGTAAATGTAGACCTGATGGGACCGCCTTCTTTAGTGATTGAAATTGGTGCCTCTTCCATCAATGATGACTTGGGGCGTAAGCGCGTGTTGTACGAGCGTCTCGGCGTGCGTGAATATTGGGTAGTAGATGTGGCGGTAGCTGAGGTATTTGCGTTCTCCGTAGCTGAGGAACGCAGTGGGCGGATTGAGAACTCGGTGGTTCTGCCGGGGTTGAAGATGGCGGTGGTTGAAGAGACCCTGCGGCGGGGGCAGCAGGAAGATGATGCAACGATTGGTCAGTGGTTGATGGAACTTTTTTGCTAACCTCTAGGCAAATCATCAATGGGGAACCCTGGGTACAAAGGCCGCTGAATCAAAATAGGTCCGAAACCGCTGCACTTGTTCACCTTGGAACTCTAGGATGCTCACCCCGCGATAGCTCATCGGTTTACCCGAGGGGAGGGTGCCCGTGGAAGTCCATTCGAGAACTGTTAACTTTTCGCCTTCGACGACGTGTTCAAATTCGGAATGGACCTGACCAAAGGTTGCGAGATATTCCTGCCAGTACATACGGATGGCGGCTTTGCCCTGTAGCGGCTGGGATTGAATCAAGTTCCCGAACTCGGCATCTTCGCTGAAAAGGGCAACTAAGGGTTCGACATCTTTGGTCTGTTCGGTTTGTTGGAGGGTCTGCATGAAGCGGTCAGCAACGGGGCTAGCCATGGGTGTCCTCACAGGTTACTTTTTACCCTAGCGGACGAGGTAGGGCTTGGCCTCTATCTAGGGTCGGGACCGAAACAAGGGAAAATGATGGAACGATAGGGGACGCAAGGATGAAATGGGGTTGGTGGTTCGGCTGGGTGCTACTGTGGCTGACTCCGGGGGCGGGGGCCCTAGACTTGCCGCCCCGTCAGGACGTGCGGGTGGTTGTAATCAGTGACCTGAACAGCCAGTACGGTGCTACGGACTACGAGTCTCAGGTGAAACGGGCCATTGCGCTCATTCCTACTTGGCAGCCGGACCTTGTGCTCTGTAGTGGGGACATGATTGCGGGTCAGGATTCGTCTTTGTCTACTCAGCAAATCCGGGCGATGTGGGCCGGGTTTGACCGTCATATTGCCCAGCCCTTGCGGCAAGCGGGTTTACCCTTTGGATTTACGCTGGGAAACCACGATAGTTCTAGTTATCAGACCCGTACAGGAAGCTATCCTTATCAACGGGACCGAGCTGAGGCCATCCGTTATTGGCAAGGACAGGACCCTAAACTCAACTTCGTGGACCGGACGGGCTTTCCTTTTTATTACACCTTCCAACAGCAAGGGGTTTTTTATCTGGTCTGGGATGCTTCCTCAGCTCAGATTCCCTCTACGCAGTTGACTTGGGCGAAGCGGAGTCTGGCGAGTCCGACCGCTAAAACTGCCAAAATGCGGGTGGTCATCGGGCATCTACCGCTCTACGCCGTGGCTAAGGGCCGGGACAAACCAGGTGAAGTGCTAGCTGACGCGGAGCAGTTGCGGGGCTTGCTAGAACAATACCGGGTCCATACCTACATCAGTGGACATCAACATAGCTATTACCCTGGTCATCGCGGTCAACTCCAACTCCTCCAGACCAGTGCCCTCGGCAGCGGTCCCCGCCCACTCATCAGTGGTCCCCCGCAACGTCGTAATACCCTGACTGTGGTAGACCTGGATCTCAAAAAGTCCACCACTACTTACACGACCTACGACCTCAAAACCATGACTGTGATTGACCCCACCACCCTACCGCGCTTCTTGGTTGGACCCAGGGGACTCGTGTTACGGCGAGACGTGCGCTGGGAGCAGTTGACCCGCCAAGAACAGGCGACTTGTGTGAATCAGTTGGGGGCTGGGCGGTGCGGTCCTTGATAATTGTAATTATCATGAATTATTGAGGGATGTTAGGAATATATTCGGTGGGTGGTACATAGAGGAAACTACACTACATTCTCAAATCGAAATTTTTATGTTTAGGTAAGTAGTTTTGGAGCGTAGTTCATCGTATGTGAAGAACCATCTGTATAAGAACTACGCCAAGAATTCCCGTGGGTCCGTCACATAGCCCCGGATGGCTGAAGCCGCTACGGTGTAGGGGGAGGCTAGGTAGACTTGGGCACGTTTGTCGCCCATCCGTCCAGGGAAGTTGCGGTTGGTGGTCGAGATACAAACTTCGGCATTGTTTAAGCGACCAAAGGTATCTTGAGGACCACCGAGACAGGCCGCGCAGGACGGGTCAGCGGGGTCCAGACAGCCGGATTCAAAGAAGATATCCGCCAAGAGCTTGCCGTCAATCATCTCGGTGAAAAGCCCGTCATAGACTTCACGGGTTGCCGGGACGAGGTAGGTGGGGACCCGCACGGCCTGACCTTTGAGGAGTTTCGCGGCGTGAATGAAGTCCTCAATCTTGCCGCCAGTGCAGGAGCCGATATAGGCGCGGTCAATCTTGACATCGCTACATTCTCTTGCCAGGGCCCGGTTGTCAGGGCTATGGGGACGGGCGACGACGGGTTCGAGCAGGGAGGTATCGTAGGTTTTAGTAAAAACATAATCTGCATCGGGGTCGCTGTGAAAAACCTGATAGGGTTTGGTCGTGCGCTGATTTACATAGTTAAAAGTCGTCTCATCGGCGGGAATCACGCCATTTTTACCCCCGGCCTCAATGACCATATTGGTCAAGGTCATCCGCTCTTCCATAGACATCCGGCTCACCGCCTCACCCCCGAATTCTAGGGTCCGGTAGGTCGCTCCTGAGACCGAAATATCACCAATCACCCACAGGATTAGGTCCTTCGCCAAGAGGTAAGGCGGAATTTCGCCGGTGAAATCAAAGCGCATCGTCTCCGGGACCTTGAGTAAAATCCGCCCCGTGCCCAACACAAAAGCCGCATCGGTATTACCAATCCCCGTGGCGAACTGCCCAAAAGCCCCCGCATTACAGGTGTGGGAATCCGTCCCGACCAGCACTTCACCGGGCCGGGTATGTCCCTGTTGCGCCAAGGCCAAATGACAGACCCCCGCATATTTAGAGCCGTAGGGCTTGGTCTGCTGGGGATCGAACTGCCAGGACCCCTGGGGGTCATCCATCACATCATAAAAATAGCGAATGCCCTGTTCGCGTACAAACTCGCGCAGGATGTCCACATTGCGGTTGGCCCGTCGGTCCTGGGTGAAAATGTAGTGGTCCGGGATGATGACGACCTTCTCTGTATCCCAGACCTTCGCATCGGCTCCGAATTCTTTTTTGAAAATACCAATCGTCCCCGGCCCACAGACATCATGGGTCATCAACACGTCTACCGCTACCCAGATGTTATCGCCCGGTTCGACTCGGGGGCGGTTACTATGCTGAGCAAGGATTTTTTGGGTGATGGTCTGGGCCATGGTGGGTCCTCGGCGGGTAAGTTTTAGTGTACCGGATGTTGGCATGTGGACCGGCACAAGGTCTCAGTCAACCCTTATGACTATGGCGATGACTCCTACTAAAAGCAATCTATACCTTCAGATGGACACTTTTCTTTTTAGGCTCGGTAGGGTCGTTAATGAACGGTCAAAAAGCGGCTCAGGGCTGTCACTTTTTCCCAGGCGGCCCCTGACTGGAGACACGCCTGGGCCAGCCGGACCCCAGTCGACCAGTCTGGGGCCAGCCCACCCACCTGGAGGACTGCACTGGCATTGAGGGCGACCACCTCCCGTTGGGCGCGGGTGCCTTGGCCCTTGAGGACCGCTTCGAGGATTTGACCATTCTCGCGGACGGAGGCCCCGGTAATGGCAGCGAGGGGCGCGGGTTCAAGACCCAGGGTCTGTGGCTGGATCTCGGTACGCCAAAATCTGTCTGCCTTGAATCCCACCACCGTCGTCGGCGCCCCCAATCCCGCCTCATCTAGACCCTCCTGACCGTGGAGGACCAAGGCTTGCTCACCGCCTAGGTTGTGAAGAACAGTAGCTAAGGTCTCCACGAGGGACCCCGGATATACACCCAAGACTTGCGCGGTGGGAGCCAGGGGATTTGCTAAGGGACCAATCAAGTTAAAAATTGTCCGTATCCCAAGGGCACGACGCACCGAGGCGACCTGCTTGAGGGCGGGATGCCAGTGCGGCGCATATAAAAAAGTTACCCCTACGGCTTCGACAGCATCGCGGACCCGTGCAAAGGGTGCGTTCAGGTCAATCCCCAGATATTCCAAGACATCGGCAGAACCGACGACCCCGGAGGCGGACCGATTCCCGTGCTTGGCGACCTTGACTCCGCAAGCAGCCCCGACAAAAGCCACTGCCGTCGAGATATTAAAGGAACCCGTGCCACTCCCGCCCGTACCACAGGTATCCACGAGGGTCCCGACGGTCAACGGGTCTTCACTGGCCTCACGCACGGCCCGCACAAACCCCGTCAACTCGCCCACCTCTGTACCCTTGGCTTGGAGTGCAACGAGGAGGGCCGCGCCCATGACTTCTGAGACCCCGCCCTCTAGCCAAACCGTCATCAGTTGGTGGGCCTGTTCCTGGCTGAGGTGTTCGCGGTTAAGGATCTGTTTGAGGAGAGCGGGTAAGTTCATGGGTTTTCCCTGCGGTCATGGCGATGTTCAATTGCTGAATGAATGATACCCCGTGAGTCTAGCCAAGTTCGTGGGGAGACATTCCTGTGGGCCAAGGACGGGTACTATCTAATGGATATTCACCGAGAGGCAGGCGTGGACTTTGATTATGATGTCCTCATCATCGGGGCGGGTGTAGGGGGCCATGGGGCCGCGCTGCAGGCGGTGGCGCGGGGTCTCAGGACCGCGATTGTCGAATATCAGGAGATGGGCGGTACCTGTATCAACCGGGGCTGTATTCCTTCTAAGGCACTCCTGGCGGCGGCTGGGACCCTCCGTAAATTGACCCATACCGAAGTTTTTGGGATTAGCGTGGGTCAAGTCAGCTTTGACCGGGCCAAGATCGCTGACCATGCCCACCAAGTCGTGACTAAGATCCGCACAGACTTGACCAAGAGTCTAGACAAGCTCAACGTCAAAACCATCCATGGCAAAGCCCGCCTCACCTCCGCCCAATCGGTCCTAATTGAGACCGCCGGGGGTCCCCTCACCGTCACGGCCCAAGATATTATCGTCGCCACGGGTTCAGTCCCCTTTGTCCCGCCCGGTATCCAGGTGGACGGACACACGGTCTTCACCTCCGATGAGGGCGTGCGCCTAGATTGGTTGCCGCAACACCTCTGTATTATCGGCTCGGGCTATATCGGGCTGGAGTTCTCCGATGTGTTCACCGCCCTAGGCTGCCAAGTCACGATGATTGAAGCCCTGGACCGCTTGTTACCGGGGTTTGACCCGGATATTGCGCGGATGGCGGAGCGGGTCTTGATTAAACCCCGGGGCATCCAGACCCACATCAAAACTTTAGCTAAAGAGATCCATCCCGGCTCCCCAGTGCGGATTGTCCTCGCGGACGGCCGGGAAATGACTGCTGATGCCGTGTTGGTGGCGACGGGGCGGATACCCCTCACCCGCAATCTGGGGCTAGAAGAATTGGGGCTAGACCTAGGACGGCGCGGCTTTATTCCGGTGGATGACCACATGGCGACCCCGATTCCACACCTCTGGGCCATCGGCGATGCCACGGGGAAGATGATGCTCGCCCACACCGCCAGTGCCCAGGGTGCGGTCGCCGTGGACAATATCTGTGGACACCCCCGGACGGTGGATTATCAGTCCATCCCAGCGGCGGTTTTCACCCACCCGGAGATTGGCATGGTCGGACTGACCGAACCCCAAGCGAAGGAAGCGGGCTACGAAGTTGCCACAGTGCGGACCTATTTCGGCGGCAACTCCAAGGCCATTGCCCAGGCGGAGACTGACGGAATGTGCAAGCTAGTCTACGCCAAGGACACCGGGGTGCTATTGGGTGCCCATATCCTCGGACCCGAGGCTTCCTTACTGATTGCTGAATGTGCCCAGGCCATCAGTGAACGAGCCACAGTCCAACGTCTAGCCCAAGTCATCCACACTCATCCCACGCTCTCAGAAGTGCTTGAAGAGGCTTACAAACGTGCCAGCGGGGTTTAAATTAGTCGGACTCCTGTTAGTGGTGGCTCTCGGGGGCTGCGCCTTGTTAGAGCGGCCCTATTCCACCCACAACAACGGACCCACGGGCTACGGGGCTTGGTTTGCCTTGTTGCAGAAGCTCAAGCTCCAGCCCGAACGGTGGGAGAACCGTTACCAGATATTGGTGGAGGGACCACCGGGGGCGATGTTAATCCGGGTGAACAGTAAGGTACCCCTCCGCCCAGACCTGTTGCGTTGGGTGCGGGCCGGGAATGTCTTGATTGAACTGGAGAGCCCCCAGCCCCTCACCCCCACTCCCTCGGACCAGACCCTAATTATCCCCACGACGCTCGGGGTCCATACCCGCTCGGTCCAGGTGGCACGGGGCGAGGGCAAAGGCCGGACAGCTTTTGAGGAGCGGATGCTTACCTTGGTGGAATCTGACGAAGAGGTTGCCGCCAGTGCCTTGGCCTTGGGCAGTAACCCAGACCCGCGCTTGGTCATCCAACCCTTGGGGGAGGGTCTCTATATCTATGGCACGGTGGCAGATCTTGCGCTCAACCGTCGGCTCCAGCAGACGGGGAACTATCAGTTTTTCGCCAACCTAGTCCTGCGCTACCGTCCCGGTGCGGACGCGCCGGTCTATATGGATGAGGTCCTGCATGGCTACGGTCCCCAGGAAGCCCCGACCGCCGCTGGTACGCCGTGGTGGGGCTATCTCTTGGCCTCGCCCTTGGCCTTGATTCTGGTCCAGATAGTGGTTCTTTTGGTCGCGGTCATCCTGGGTGCGAATCAACGTTTGGGTCTGCCCCTACCTGCTCCCACCCGGACCCGCGCCAGCAATGCCGAATATCTAGAAGCCCTCGCCAGCACCTACGAACGAGCCGGGGCTAGCCGTCTTGTCCTGGGACTCTTACTCGAAGACTTCCGGCAGTGGCTCAGTCTCCGGTTGAGCGGGCTGAAGCACCTTGAGGATAGTCAACTGATTACGCTCTGGAACCAGGACCCCCGACGGTCAGCCACCACCCCCCAACTCCAGGGATTACTCAATGAAGGGACTCGCACTGGCCCCTTACGTCCCGGTGAACTGTTGGCACGGGTGGATCTACTCAATCGGCTACGTAACGAGGTGCAGTCACGATGAATGGTATTGAAGCCCTCGCTCAGAAACTACATCAGGCTCTAGCCGAAGTCATCGTGGGTCAGAATGCAGTTATTGAAGGGATGGTCATTGCGCTCTTGGCGGATGGTCACGTCCTCCTTGAGGGCTTCCCCGGCACCGCCAAGACCCTCTTGGTCAAGACCCTGGCCCAACTGCTCGGGGCAAAGTTCGCCCGGGTTCAACTGACCCCGGATGTCTTGCCCAGCGACATCGTGGGGACGAGTATTTACGACTTGGAGACGCGCCGTTTCAGTCTACGTCAGGGTCCGGTTTTCACCAGTCTTCTGTTGGCTGATGAGATTAACCGCACGCCGCCTAAAACTCAGTCTGCCCTCTTGGAGGCGATGGAGGAACGGCAAGTAACCTTGGACGGGATGAGTCACCTCTTACCGCCTTTATTCTGTGTGGTAGCGACCCAAAACCCCCTGGAATTCGAGGGTACCTACCCGTTACCGGAAGCCCAGTTAGACCGTTTCTTGTTCAAGTTAGATGTGGGCTACCCCGAGGCCCGTGCCGAAAAAGCGATGCTTCTCAACTTCCAACGGGGCTTCGATAGCCGTCAAATTACCCGCCAGCCCCTCGCCGCTGTTACTTCCACCGCAGAAGTCCTCGCCGCCCGCGAACTCCTCAAAACCCTGACGATTGAGGAATCTATTCTTGATTACATCTTGAGTCTGGTCCAAGCCTCGCGCAAAGTCGCCGACTTGAGCCTGGGTGCCTCCCCCCGCGCCGCGATTGCGTGGCTTGCCGCCGCCCGTGCCCACGCTGGTTTCTACGGTCAAACCTTCGTCACCCCCGACAATGTCAAAGCTGTCGCCCGCCCCCTCCTCCGCCACCGTCTCCTCCTCAGACCCGAAGCTGAGTTAGAAGGCTTGAGCGTGGAACAGGTAATTCAGGGTCTATTGAATCAAGTGACCGTACCGCGCTAATCGGACTCGTGGCTAGCTCGTTCAGTTCGCAGCGGCAAGCGACAGCGTACTGCCAGCGTGTGGAGTGATTAAGACTGCCGCGCTATTGGCTACGCGGGTCCAGCGTAATCTTCCCCCCCGGTGAATCGGTGGGCTGGGCCTTTACTTTTGTGGAACGTATCAGCCACTTTTGGTTGGTAGCTCTAGCGGGTCTCAAGACTTTGGCACTATTTAAGGAAGCAGTAGCGTTGGCTTGGGATTGTTAGCCAGCGTCTACCTCAAGCAATGGGTCTGTGGCAGTGCCTGTAAGGTCTGCAGCAGAGGACTGGAAGTGGCCTGCAAAATCAAAGGTTCGCAGCGACGGCCCCGTGTGGCGTGGATAAAGCCTGAACATCCGTACACGGTCATCAGCCCTAAGTCAGAGGTCCATGCCAATCACAATGAAGCACTCAATATTGCTCTGCGCCGTAGGCGTAGTGCGTATCGCCGTCGCACTAACACCTATAGCAATCCTACAGGAATTGTAAAAGTCGCCATGCTGCTCAACAGCCGCCCCTCCGCCC
>NZ_JAAXLT010000184.1 GCF_013285555.1 Candidatus Cyanaurora vandensis
GGGGCTGGGGGTAGGGGGCAGCTGTTGTAGGAGCCACGGAAATCTTGCAAGCCTCGCGGAAATTTTGTAAGTCTTGCGGGAAACTTAGCAGACTCCAGGGGAAGCTTAGTTGGTCTCGCGGAAATCTTGCCGGAGCCACGGCAATCCTGCGAGAGCCACGGCAATCTTGCAGACCCCACGGGAAACTTAGCAGACCCGGCGGAACTTTCCGGGACTCCTACAACAGTTCTCTCATCTCTTACTGCCTTGGTCCCCCACTACGTGGGGCGGAGGGGCCTTCTTGAGTTGTAGGCTGGGGCTAAAGTCGCTTCCTAAAATGGTGCCGTGACGAACACACTCATCTGGTTTCGTAAGGGACTTAGGCTGCATGACAACCCGGCTTTGCAGAGCGCGGCGCAGGGGGCTAGGCGTTTGTGGCCCGTCTTCATCCTGGACCCCTGGTTTGTCGCGCCGGAGCGGGTCGGGGTCAGCCGGATGCTCTTTTTACTAGAAAGTTTGACGGATCTGGATGCTCAGTTACAGCAACTAGGTACCCGTCTATTTGTGCTACGAGGCCAACCGGAGCTAGTGCTGGACCGGATTTTGGGGGAATGGCAGATTGGTCGGTTGTGCTTTGAGCGCGATACTGAACCCTTTGCCCTCAACCGGGACGGGCGGGTCCGTGCCCTGGCTGAGCGTCGGGGTATTGAAGTCATTACGCCCACGGGTCACACCCTCTTTGACCCCGATGCGACCATCCAGGCAAATGGGGGACGTGCCCCCAAGACCTACGGGGCTTTTTGCAAGCTCATCGAGAAGCTGGAAGTACCCCAGATAATTGCGCCGCCCCAAACTTTACCCCCGCCCGGTGAGGTGGCAGCGGCCCATGCGATTCCCACCCCGGCTGAACTGGGTTATCCCGCCGGGGACGAGCGTATACAACCGATTTATGAAGGCGGTGAGACGGTGGGTCGGGCGCGGTTTTTTGACTACAGTGCAGATATCAACCGGGTCGTTACCTTTGCTAAGCCCGAGACTGACCCCACGGCCTTTGCTCCGCCCTCAACGACTGCACTGGGGGCACATCTCAAATTTGGCTGCCTCTCGGCGCGGACCTTTTACCACCACATCCAGCAAATTAACCAGACCGTGGGCGAGTACACAAAACCGCCGGTATCCCTCATCGGTCAAATTATCTGGCGCGAATTCTTCTACACCCTCGCCTACAGCACCCCCAACTATGACCGGATGGTGGGCAACCCGCTTTGTCGGCAGATTCCCTGGGATGAGAACCCCCAATTTTTGTCAGCTTGGTCTGAGGGGCAGACGGGCTATCCCTGGATTGATGCGGCGATGGTCCAACTGGCACAGGAGGGCTGGCTGCACCATTTGAGCCGTCACGCCGTGCCTGTTTCCTTACCCGTGGCGACCTCTGGCTGAGTTGGGAGACCGGACAGGCCGTGTTTGACCGCTTGCTAGTGGACCAGGACTGGAGCTTGAACGCGAGTAATTGGCTGTGGCTCTCCGCGAGTGCTTTTTTCCATGCCTACCACCGCGTCTATAGCCCGGTCACCTTCCCCAAAAAGTATGATCCCGAGGGCCGTTTCGTCCGCCGTTACTTACCCGTGCTAGCCCGGATGCCGAAACAGTACATTTATGAACCCTGGCAAGCACCCCTCACGGTCCAAAAAGAAGCGGGTTGTCGTGTGGGCCACGATTACCCAGAACCCATCGTTAACCACAGCCAAGTCAAGGACCGCAACCTTGAGCGGATGCGTCAAGCCTTTGCCCATCAGCGGTCCTCGGTCGTCCAATGGTAAAATTCACCTAAAAAGGAGCAGCGGACATGGGGGTATGGCTCATCACAGGGACCTCGACGGGATTTGGGCGGGGGTTGACCGAGCGGTTGTTGGAGCGCGGGGACCAAGTGATTGCCACGGCCCGTCAAGTCGAACAGATCCAGGATTTTGCAGAACGTTTTGGCGAGAGGGTCTTGACCTTGCCCCTGGATGTCACCCAGTCAGAAGACCCCGAGCGAGCAGTGGCGGCGGGTTTAGCGCGTTTTGGGCGGATTGATGGACTAGTGAATAATGCGGGTTACGGTTATTTCGCCACCCAGGAAGAGGGGGATCTGCCCAAGGTGGAGCAGATGTTCCAGGTGAATGTCTTTGGTCTGGTGCGGATGACTCAGGCGGTTTTGCCCGTGATGCGGACCCAGGGCAGGGGTTTGGTGGTGAACCTGAGTAGTGTCGGCGGACGGGTGGCCTTTGCGGGCGGGGGATTTTATAACGCGACGAAGTTTGCGGTGGAAGCGTTGAGTGAGGCGTTATTTTATGAAGTGGCGAGTTTTGGCATCCGGGTCTTGGTGATTGAGCCGGGGGCCTATGCGACGGATTTCGGTTCGCGCTCGGCGGTGCGGGACGGGGGCAAGGAGGATTCGCCTTATCAAGCAGTCCGCGCCAGTTGGGGAGCCGCGATGAGTAAAGTCATGCCCCAACGCCAGGACCCCGCCGACGGGATTACCCAGATGTTGACCGCTTTGGATGCAGGTGAACCCTTTGCACGGGTGGCGATTGGTCCTGATTCGGTGTCCGCCATCGGTCAACGGGAAACCTTGGGCGATAAGGCTTTTATGAAAATGATGGCCCAACGGTACGGTTTGACGCAGATGCCAGAATAGAGGTAACTTCCGTCAAAAACCTGTGCTAGCACCCGAGACCACGAGCCCCGACGCTGAGCGTATCCACAGCGAAGTCCAGAAACGCTGTACCTTTGCCATCATCTCCCACCCCGACGCGGGTAAGACGACCCTCACCGAAAAGCTACTCCTGTACGGAGGGGCGATTGAGTTGGCGGGGTCCGTGCGGGCTAAACGCAACCACCGGGCCGCGACCTCAGACTGGATGGCCTTGGAGCAACAGCGGGGGATTTCGATTACCTCCACCGTCCTCCAGTTTCCCTACTCGGGTCAGCAAATTAATTTACTGGATACACCGGGCCACCAGGATTTCTCTGAGGATACTTACCGGACGCTGACGGCGGTGGACAACGCCGTGATGCTGATTGACGCAGCCAAGGGGATTGAGCCCCAGACGCGCAAACTTTTTGAAGTCTGTCGGATGCGCGGGATTCCAATTTTTACCTTTATCAACAAACTCGACCGACCGGGCCGCGAACCCTTACAACTCCTGGACGAACTCGAAAAAATCCTGGGGATTGGGGCGTTCCCGATGAACTGGCCCATCGGCATTGGGCCGACTTTTAAGGGCGTGTACGACCGTTTGACCCGGCAAATGCACCTCTTTGATGGTAGTGAACACGGACGTAGGCGGGCTCCGGTCCAACTGACCGGGTTGGATGACCCCCAGATTGAGCGGCTAAGCGATCCCCAGACTTACCGCCAGTTCCGCGAAGAAATCGAGATCCTGGATGGTGCTGGAGATGATTTTGACCTTGAGCAGGTGCAGCAGGGCCAGATTACGCCCGTCTTTTTCGGCTCAGCAATGAATAACTTTGGGGTCCAACTCTTCTTGGATACCTTCACGGGACTTGCCGCCCGTCCCAGTCCCCGTCTGGTCAAGGGGGGCAAAGTAGAACCGGAGGACGAGGAGTTTTCGGGGTTCGTCTTCAAGATCCAGGCCAATATGGACGCGAAACACCGGGACTGTATTGCCTTTGTGCGGGTCTGTTCGGGCCGTTTCGAGAAGGATATGACCGTCAACCATGTCCGCACGGGCCGAAAAATTCGCCTCACTCGTCCCCAAAAACTCTTTGGGCAAGAGCGCGAGGTGATTACCGAAGCCTACGCCGGGGATATCATCGGGCTGACCAATCCGGGGGTATTCGCCATCGGGGATACGGTCTGTGTGGGCAAAAATATCCAGTTCCAGGGCATCCCCCAATTCCCGCCGGAGCTTTTCGCCCTGCTGCGTAACCCCAACCCCTCCAAGTACAAAAATTTCACCAAGGGTATTGAGCAGTTGAGTCAGGAAGGGGCGGTGCAGGTGATGTACGACCTCGACGAGAGCCGCCGTGACCCGCTCTTGGCGGCAGTGGGGCAGTTGCAGTTTGAGGTGATTCAGTCGCGTTTGGAGACCGAGTACGGGGTCGAGACCCTCCTGGAACCCTTACCCTATAAGTTGGCCCGTTGGCTGGAAGGAGATAGCTCGGCTCTGGTCCTCTACCCTGATACGCGGGTGGTCAAGGACTTGTTGGGCCGCCGGGTCGTCCTCTTCAAAAACGAATGGGCCGTAGACCAGATGCAAACCCGTAACCCCCAGCTAAAATTCCTGACAATTGCGCCCTTGTAGGCAAGCATCAACACGTCTGTGACTGTGGAATGACCGCAAGTTTGCGATAGAGCTAGACTACGATCTCGGGACTTCCGCAAGAGCCATCGGCATGGCAGGGTGCTTCAGTTGCTGCATCAACCACCCAGAGCGTAGCCCCTGCTTGAGTTAATAGATGGTTTGGCCTCTACCATAGGCTACGTCTTTAAGCCCTACCCACACCTGTTTGACTTCGCGGTGAAACTCCGCGACTTGCCAACGGACGCGCCACGCCTTTGGTACGCCAACCGTGGCGTTTTGAGTCCTGTTCATGACTTACGCACAGCCTATAGCCCCTAAGGAAGAAATAGCCATCACACTTTGCATCAGAAAAAACACAGCCTGTAGCAGCCAGAGTTAGCCGCTGGCTGGCACTTTAGCCTTACTGGTTATTTGCTTCTCCCCGTTAAAAAACCACTGTGGTCCGCATCTTGAACCCCATCCCGGCTTAAATGGGCAAGGTGCCACACTGTGGGTAACCGGTGCTTGGCAAGAAGTCTCAGCCAGGGTTCTGACGATACATAGGCTATCATCACCCGTCGCTTTGCGTAAGTCCTGTGCCATTTGCTGCACTGATTTTTGGTCAGCCTACAGCCAAGTCATCGCTCCTGAGCGTCATCATGGAGTGGGTAAAGAGAGTGGTAAGACGAATGGAGTGGAGCGGTTTAATAACACATTGCGTTAACGCGTAGGGCAAAGGAAATAGCTAATAACGAAAATGCCGATGTAAATTGGCTACAACCAATTTGATTATTCAAGTTGTTCTCTTGAACCTATTTTCTTTTCCACTGCACCTCAAACTCCAAAATCTTGATTCATTTTTACTTATGCCCTTAAAAAAATCATTGAGAAAATCTACAAATGAAGTTATATGTGTAGCCTTCAAGGTTACAAGGTCGATCATCCCACTTAGATTCGCGACCAGGTTGTTTATTCATGATCACCGCGCAGTCCTCACCACCTTGGAAGTTGCCCATACCATTGTTGGGTTCATTGTTTGGTGGGTTTTTATCCCAGTTTGAATAAGCAAGAGGGTTATCATTATTCCAAGTCCAATAGTTTTCAGTTTCTTGATCAGTCAGCCCGATCCAAGTGTCACCCAAACTATAACGCTGAATCTGCTTGAAAAGAAAGGCATCCTCATCTTCATCTTCAATGAGGACTAAGGAGGAGCCAGATTTTTTGCAGGTTAAATCTGCTTGATACCAAGTTTGCTTTGAAGCGCAAAGCCAATAAGTTGTTTGGTTTCTTGTACTCTGATTGCAGTAGCTAGGGGGCTCAGGAATAATTGTTGGGACAGGTTCTGGCGGTGGGCGAAAGACAATATCTCCTTGATCCAATTCTACATCCCGAATTTTTCCATACTGTGGCGACTGGCTGTTGTTTGTGTATCCCGGTAACTTTTGTGTTAGAAAAAGACCTAGTTCGCTGCCAGTGACATATCCATCTTTAGAGAAATCAGCCTCGCCCTTAAGTGCCCGTACTAAAAGCGGGGTAAACACACTCTTGGCAGGAACTTTTTGACCTGCATCACCAGCTGCTAGAAACTGACGAACGGGCTTATCTATCACTGTCCGTATATAAGAATCGTCCAACTTCATTTTAGATTTTGTCTTGAATACCGTACCAGAGAAACAACTGTCAAATACAAACAGAACATGCTTAGATTCAATATTCCTTGCCCAAGTCATGACCTGTTCCATAGAAACTGCCTTTCTTAAGAAATCGGTTTCATCCAGTGTTGGATCGGGTGCATCTACGGGAACTAAATAGCCCTTATCTCTGTTGCGTGTATCGCCATGACCTGTGTAGAAAATCACTAAGCGATTGTCACGTTTATACCCATAGGTAGCAATAAAATCTTGAACCTCGCTCATGATAGACTGCCCCGTTGGATTGCCTACCATTCTCACGTTAAATCCCTGACGCACTAATACAGCTTTGACATCGTTGGCTTCTCGTTCTACATTAATTAATTTACTCCAAGCCTTATAATCGCCTACCCAAATAATTAGCGCATGGCTTTCTTTGTAGAGGACAATAGATTTTCCTTTCTTATCCATAATCCGAACTTCTCTATTGGGTTGTGCTTTCAGTGCACCTCCGATTAACCAAGTAGCCAACACAAGCACCAAGAAAACTTTTAATGGGCGGGAGAATCCTAGATTCATCATTTTTTGCTAATCGCCTCCATCGCCTTCACTAAATCCAAGATTTGCGGATTTTGTTGAGCCTGGAGAACCTGGATTTTGCCGTCATTCTGCGATACAACTATCGTCCCTCCAGGCAGCTTGCTATCATTTTCGATTTTTAGTTTACCAGTCTTCTTGTCCTTATAAATAATGAATGCGCCATACTGGACATCGCGATAAAGATCTAACAAGGTCTTAGCTAACTCTGCTAGAGCCACCGCGCCAACCAGAATGTAAACCAAGGGCAAGCCTTTACTACCCTCCACTGTTTTGGGATCGCCCTGTATGGTTCCCTTAAAGCTTAGCGACTCTCGTACTTTCTTAACCTGCTCTCTTTGGAGTCGCCATTCAATAGTAGCTACATTGTTTTCCTGTCCATGTACTGACAATCGGGTAAAGGGTAGGAGGATAAATGCACCCAATTTCACTAAAAATACTCGTCTAGGTCGCTTCATCTGTTAACTACCTGATCTTTCCTTTTTATTAAACCATAATTCAGCCAGATTACCACTTCTACTATATAAATCGCTACCAGAAGGTGCCTAGCCCCTATATCGTACCGGATCGGTACTACTTGCTGCTCCAGTTGTAAAAAAATTCTCCATCAAGTGCCGCGCTTGGTACAAATACTTGTCACGGCTGCCACACGTCTGCTTGGGAGCAACGGCTAAAACGGGTAGCACCACCCGGAAGTCGCCAAAGCGAGGGGGCAGGTCATGTCAGGGAATCTGTGCGACAGCAGTACAGAACGGCTTCTCAGCCCGTCAATTTCCACCAGTGACGCAGGGGCCACCAGAGCAGCGGTGCCCAGAGGCTCGTCACTAGCCCTGAGGCGAGACTGACCCGTTGGTGATGTGCCCAGAGCAAATCTGTCTCGACCCAACCGAGGGCCATAAACTGTAGGGCCAAGGTCGTCTCGTAGAGGACCGCCAAGGCAAACGCTATTAACCCCAAGGCGAGGACTTCCGATTGCAGGAGCCGATAGTTGCGTAACCAAGCCGTCAAGACCCCCACGAGGGCGAGTCCCAGCGTATGGGTAGGCAAGGCTGGTCCCAAGCCATCTAAGACCAAGCCCAGCATGCACCCCGCCAATAAACCCTGCCACCAAGTCCGCTCAAAGCTAAAACAGACCACCCACAGCACCACCCAATCCACCGTCACTCCCCCCAAGCTCAACCCCGGTAGGTAGAGCCACTGAGCATAGGCACAGGCCAACCCCGAGAGGACCGTCCCCAGGTGGACCATCAAGTTAGGGCGTGAGAGCATCAGGCAGAGGGCGGCTGACCACCCCAGTGTGGATAAAGGCCCACTGCAAACCGTCCAGGGGAGCCGTGAATTGAACCGTAGCCTGGAGGACTTCTGTACGTTTGTCCGGGAGACGGCTAATCTTCCCCACCGGGAGGTTGCCCGGAAACCGTGAACTCAGGCCCGAAGTCACCACGGTATCCCCTAGCTTGACCTGACTCTGGCTATCAAAGAACTCCAGAATGCCTTCACTGCGGTAGGTCCCCGTAACCACGCCCATGGCCCCCGTCCGGTTGACCTGAACCCCGACCTTGCTGAGGGGGTCACTCACCAACAGCACCCGCGCCGTACGGTCTGAGACCGCCACCACTTCACCAATTAAGCCCCCCGGAGCCGTGACCGGGTTTCCCAAGGCGACCCCATCCGTAGTCCCGCGATTGAGGACGAGGGTGCGCCACCAGTGGTCCCCGTTGCGCCCAATCACTTGGGCCGCCACAGGTTTACTTTGGGGAGTAACCGGGACCGCTAGCATCGTCCGTAACCGTTCGTTCTCCTGCTCTAGCGATGTCAGGCGTTGTTCTAGTTCTAAGGTGCGGTAGGTGCTGAGATTCGGCGGCGGGACGACTTCTAGACCGACCAAGGGCCAGTTTAGCCAGTACCAGACATCTGTTAAAACCTGGGCTTGGGTTTGCCGGATATAGAGAGCGGCAAGTAAGAGGACCAGGGTACCGACCACCTGCCACTGATAACGACCCCACCAGCGCAGCAGACCTGCTCTCATGGTTTCACCTTCACTCTTTACCCCGGAAACTACCGCTCAAAACGCGCTCTAGACTCTTGAAGTTCTCCACGACCTTGCCGGTCCCGAGGACGACACAACTCAAGGGGTCCTCTGCCACATGGACCAAGATACCTGTCTCATGGGAGATTAAGGCATCAAGACCGCGCAACAGGGCACCCCCACCGGCAAGCATTACGCCCCGGTCAATGATGTCAGCGGCAAGCTCGGGAGGCGTGCGCTCTAGGGTCCGTTTGACGGCCTCGACGATGACCGCGAGGGGCTCCGTCATACTTTCACGAATCTCTGTAGCACAGATAGTCACGGTCCGGGGTAAACCCGAGAGCAGATGGAGTCCGCGCACCTGCATTTTGTGCTCTTCGCCCTTATTGGGGTACGCGGAACCGATTTGGATTTTGATGTCCTCGGCGGTGCGTTCACCAATAATCAGGTTGTGGACTTTTTTGAGGTATTGGGTGATGGCTTCGTTGAGTTCGTCCCCGGCAACCCGCACGGATTCTGATAGCACAATTCCTTTGAGCGAGAGAACGGCGACCTCGGTGGTCCCGCCGCCAATGTCCACAATCATCGTTCCAGTTGGTTCGGAAACCGGGAGTCCCGCGCCAATTGCTGCTGCCACAGGTTCATCTACCAAGAAAACTTCACGAGCCCCGGCTTGGTAGGCTGCATCCATCACGGCCCTGCGCTCAACCCCAGTTACACCCGAAGGAATACCAATCACAATACGCGGTTGGATAAGCGATGTCCCTTCATGGACCCGGCGGATAAAGTGTTTGAGCATCTGCTCGGCGGTCTCAAAATCAGCAATAACGCCATCGCGGAGGGGCCGGAGGGCACGGATGTTACCGGGGGTCCGCCCCAGCATTTTTTTAGCTTCCTCACCCACGGCAAGCGGCGTTTTGGTGATTTCGTCAATGGCGACGACCGAGGGTTCGGAAAGGACAATGCCCCGTCCGGCTACATAAATTAATGTATTCGCGGTACCCAGATCAATGCCAATGTCTCTGGAAAAGCGACTGAAGAAACCCACGTGCCTTGTCCCCGTTAAAGCTTCATGGGATTTTAGCACAAGGCTTTCTTATAACTGACGGAATGATACATAAAACAACCTAGGGTTGGTGGGGATGATAATTATTAACTTCAGCGGCTGGGAAGCTGGCTAGGTGTGGCGTTGAAGCGGAGAGACCGCTAGGGGTGGTCGTGCCGTAGTTCATGGGGATTAGGGGGCCTCTTGACAACCGGGCCTAGGCCGTGGCAATCTTAATGCAATTCTTTCTCAGTAAAGCGATGGCAATGGCACGGGTCCCGGCGCGGGGGTATGTTTTGTTGTGTCGGGAATGGTCTACGGAGGGAGGGGCGACGGCGCGGGGGATCTTGGACCCCCAATTGCGGGTTTGGCGGTTGGGGGAGGAGTTTTCTTTTGATGTGGTCTTCTTTTTTGGGCCGGGGATTGCAGCGGGGGTCTATTCCCTGGCGATTCAGGTCCGTTCACCCCAGGGCGCGGTCTATCGGCGGGAGCTGGGGATGTGGGACCACGAAAATCCCCACCGTCAATGGACGGTGGCCCTCGCGTTGCAGCTTCAGGTCAGCCGTCC
The DNA here is from genome assembly GCF_013285555.1 of Candidatus Cyanaurora vandensis. GTDB lineage: Bacteria > Cyanobacteriota > Cyanobacteriia > Gloeobacterales > Anthocerotibacteraceae > Cyanaurora > Cyanaurora vandensis. Next base: position 10,139 of record NZ_JAAXLT010000184.1, read on the forward strand.
TAACCTGGGGGACTGGGTGTTCGAGGGTTGGTTGGGAGAGGTATGTATTGCGACTACCTGTCTGGAAGTCCTCTACATCAATGTCGCGGCGGTGGTCCCTTCACTCCGACTCGGCTTGAGCGGCTAGGTGTTCTTGTTTGAGTCGGTCAAGGATTGCGTCGCGGCGGTCGTAGAGCCGTTTGAGCGGACGGGAGGGGACTTTGGCGAGGATGTAGGCGGTCAGTAACGGTAGGGCAATCGTGCTGTCTACATAGCAAACCACGGTGTCGGGGAGTTGGTCGGGGTCTACCTTGCCCCAGGAGACGGCTTCACTCGGGGTCGCGCCGGAGAGACCGCCGGTGTCGGGGCGGGCATCGGTGATCTGTAAAAAGTAATCATGGCCCTTCTCTTGAATGCCCAGCACTTCCTGGAGTTGGGGTTCGGTCTGGAGGGCGAAGTTTTTGGGGGAGCCGCCGCCCAAGATCCAGATCCCGCTCTTGCCGCCGGTCCGTTTTGCCTCTAAAACTAATCCGGCGGTCTCGTTTACGTCGAGGGCAATGTCAATCACCGGGCCTTCGCCAACTAAGCGGAGAGCAGCAATGTTCATGCCAATGGAGGAATCCCCAGGGCTAGAGGTGTAGACCGGGACTCCGGCGCGGTAGCAACTCGCCAGGAAGGATTTATCGCGGATGCCCAAGACTTGTTCGCGCTCGGCAATATATTTACCACACAGATAATGAAACTCGGCTGTGCCCATCACTCGTTGGAATTCTGGGGCCTTCAGCAAGGTGTAGAAGAACTTATCGGTGGAGAGTAATACATCGTAATCAAAGAAAATATCGTAAATCCGCACTACGCCTTCATCACGCAGAATGACATCGGAGATATTCGTACTCCCCTTGTGCATCGCCAGCCCGAGACCGTGGTGGGTATCGTGATAGAGGTTCGCCCCGGTGGCAATCACCCAGTCCACATAACCGCCCTGGACCAAGGGGATCAAGGCTGAGATGCCGAGACCCGCCGGGGTCAAGGCTCCGGTTAAGGTCAAGCCCACGGTGGTTTCGGGCTGGAGCATTTTTTGGGCCAACAGATGACAGGCTTCCTGGAGACGGGCGGCGTTGTAGGCCAAAAAGGTCTGCTCAATCAGGTCAACGACACTGATATCCGGGGTAATGGGTTGAGGGTCAATGCGCTGGCCCCTCAAGAAACGACTCTTAGCCACGGTGTCCTGGAAATACGACTGGTTCTATGGTTACACATGGACCCCGCCACCCATGCATACGCTGTTACGATGCAAAGTTTAATGAAATAACCTAGCCGTCCCCAGCCAAATCTGGAATGCTGGAGATCCGCATTCCAGCCACCACGGTGCCTACTGCTACCCAACCCCTTACTTACCACGACAGCTACCCCTGTCCGGTCTGTCGCCATGGGCAGATTTCAGCCCTCCTACTGATGGAAGCTTTTGCCTGTAATTTTTGCCGTCACATTTTTACCTGTGTGCCAGAGCAGGGACTGGTGCGGGTGGAGGATAGTGCCCAACCGTTGACTTGGCGGTGGGCGGGCAAATGGCAAGCGGTGCCCCAGGAGGACCTAGACATAACCCTGGTGATTTGGGGGGTCGGCTTAGCCCTAGTGTTTCTACCACCGCTCTTGGTTTTTTTCTCCTGTTGGTCGTGGAATAACACCCAAGTAGCGGCGTTTATCCTCTCTTGGACCCTGGCGACATTTGTAGTCCATTTCTGTTTGATTGCGTGGATGCTCGCGGAACACTATCAACTAGCCCCCTACGTCGCCAGTAAAGTGCTGCTACGCGATTGGTTCGAGAGGTGACATACTTTTTAAAACCGATGATGAAACTATTTGGATAAAACTTAAACTCACGCTAAGTATTGTCAGCAACAGATTTATTTTTTTGGGAACCGGGTACGGGACCGCGACGAGTGCTGAGGGATTGTTGGAGGAAATGGACGAGGTGGTCCACAGCGAGATTGGGCGGGAACTGGGTTAGTTCGTCTAGGGCCTCATTGAAGGTTTGCCCGGAGCGATACAGGACCCGGAAGGCTTTACGAATGAGTGCATAGGTCTGGTCGTCTTGCTGGGGAGAGATCCCGGCGCGGGCTAGGCCGACGAGGTTCAAGCCGCGTACCCGGGCTGGGTTGCCCTCGACCATGGTGAAGGGCGGCACATCCCGCTCCACCCGCGACATCCCGCCGACCATGGAGAGACGGCCCACATGGACGAACTGGTGGATACCCAACATCCCCCCAATCACGGCCCTTGATTCAATCGTCACGTGACCGGCGAGCAATACCGAACTAGAGATGACCACCTGATCTGCAATGGCGCAGTTGTGGGCGACGTGGACGTAGGCCATCAGTAAATTGTCATCCCCGATCACCGTACATTCGCCCTCGTGAGTCGCTCGGTTGACCGTGACGCACTCGCGCAGTCGATTATTGTTGCCGATGATTACGCGTGAGGGCGCACCCTGATACTTGAGGTCCTGGGGTTCACCGCCGATGACCGCGCCGGGGAAAATACGGTTATTGGCCCCGATCTCCGTCCAACCGTCAATTACCACCTGGGCCATCACCTCAGTCTCGGGGCCGATGGTAACGTGTTCGCCCACCACACTGTAGGGTCCGACGCGGACCGTGGGGTGGAGTTGGGCTTTGGGGTGGACCAGGGCGGTGGGGTGGATCAAGGACATCAGGGTGGGTTGGCTCATGGCAGACTGGTCCGCTCGACCAAGGCAAAATTCATGTCGGCTTCTCCAGCCAAATGACCATTTACTTCAGCTCTGCCGTTTAGTTTACCAAAGCGGTTGCCCCGGATTTTGACGATCTCAGCACGCATCACGACTTGGGCACCGGGTTGGATCGGGATGCGAAAACGGGTGCGCTCCGTGCCGGTGAAAACGAGTAAACGATTCTCCTGCAAGGACTTGAGGACCAAAAAAGCCCCCACCTGCCCAATAGCTTCCAGTAGTAGTACTGCCGGGAATAGCGGGCTGCCGGGGAAGTGACCGGGGAAGTAAAATTCGTTGACCGAAACATTCTTGATACCCACACAGTATTGGTGGGGCACATACTCCAAAATCCCGTCTACAAAAAGAAACGGGTAACGGTGGGGCAAGACTTGTTGGATGGCCTCAGTGTTATAGAGGATGGGACGACTGGGCAGCAGCGGTTCGGATTGCGGCATGGACGATGACTCACTGAATAAATTGACGTAAACACTGGGCAAGTTTCACATGGAGGTCGTGACCGGCTTTGAAGGCAACCACATGGGCCACCAGGGGTGCCCCGATGAGGGCCAAGTCTCCTAAGAGATCGAGGGCCTTATGCCGACAGGGTTCATCGGGCCAGTGGGGTAAGTGCCCCACCCAATGGTCCTCAGCCGCAACTAGAGCCGAGTCGAGACTACCGCCCTGAATCAGTCCCCGTGCCCGCAGTTGTTCCACCTGCGCTAGGGTCGTGAAGGTGCGGGCGGGCGCGAGTTCCTGGCTAAATATCGCTGGGGTAATCACCCAGGAGGTCCACTGCCGACCCATCACCGTCCCCGGAAAATCAATCCCATAGCTCAACCGTAACTCCGGGGCCGGAAATGCCGCCACGAAGCGGTCGCCGTCCCAGACACTGACGGGTTCCAGGAGGCGGACTACAGGCTGATCCCCGGCTTGGGCGACCCGGCCTACCCGCTGGATCTGCGCGACATAACTCAGGGCACAACCATCTAGGATCGGCAGTTCACCCTGGTCGAGGGTAATCTCACAGTTGTCAATCTCCAGCCCGACCAAGGCCGCCAATAAGTGTTCAGGGGTCCGCACCTGCACGGCTCCCTGTTCAAGTAGGGTCGAGAGTTGAGTCGAGCCGACCCAATCGGCGACCGCCGGGAGGGGGGGGCTAAGGGTTAGGTCACGGCGAATGAACTGGCGACCGGTGTGGGCAGGGGCGGGTTGGACCGTCAACTCGCACCATTTACCGCTGTGGAGGGTCGGCCCAGCCAGGGTGAAGGGCAGGGCGGTGGTGTGCTGCATTTAGAACTTCTCGCCGATACCAAAGTGAATCTGACTGCCGCTAGTGACATTGTTGAGGCCCAGGTCAATCCGCAGCGGACCCAGAGGCGACTGCAACCGGAGGCCCACCCCATAGCCGATGCCACTCCCCGGTTTGTTACGGAGGATGGCGGGGGCACCGAGGACCGAGGCCGCAGTACCCAAGTCCGTCCCGTAATCCACGAACAGGACCCCAGCCACCGGGTCTACAATCGGCGTCCTGAGTTCAGCGGTGGTGACGAGGAAACTCTGACCACTCCCCAAGGCCCCCTCAAAAAACCCGCGCACCGAGTTACTACCGCCCAGCGTCCAGGCTTCATAGGGCGGGAACAGACCAAGCAGGGTCCCCGCCCGTGCGTTAAAAGCTAAGATCTGCTGTCCATCCCCAAAAGGCAGGAGTCCCGGCACGGCGTTGAACTGGCTGTACTCCCCGCCCAACCGCGTGTAAAAAGGTGTACTGCTGATGATGCCAATGTTTTGGCTCGCCCCGACGCTCAGCAAGGTCCCCCGCGTCGGCGTTAGGGTACTGTCGCGCTGGTCGCGGACCAGACTTGCTTCTAGGGCGTAGAGATTGTCAGCATCGGTACCGCTGGCGGTGAGGGGATTGCCCGCACCATCGGTGGTATAAACCACACCAGCGGCATCGCGCAGTTGGACCCGCTCAATCCGGCCCCCCGCCGTACCGCGCCAGCCATCTGCCAAGGGCCGCCCGAAGGTCACCGCTGTCCCGATCCGGTTCTCACGGGGAAGTCCGACATCACCGGGCAGACTAATCTGGTCAAACACATAGCTGAAGGTATCGCGGGCGTAGAGGTTGACATTGAGCGCGGTGCGGCTCGGGTCGGAGTTCACCCAGGGATCGGTGAAGTTGACCGCGAACTGAAGCTGACGGGTCCCGGCCTGGAGGTCGAGCCCGACTTTCTGGTTGTTACCGCCGAGGTTTTGTTCCTGGTAAGAGAGGGTCCCGA
>NZ_JAAXLT010000185.1 GCF_013285555.1 Candidatus Cyanaurora vandensis
AAAGGAGAAGTTATTTTAGACAATAAATCATCGATATTTTAAAATCAAAAGCTCTTAGGAGCTAATTTCCTATCATCCTATTAATAAATCGAGGTTCCCCTATTAATAAATCGAGGTTCCCTACATTTCTTGGGCGCTGCACTTCATTCTTCAACTTGCAGCTCTTTAAGGTTCTTCAAGGCTTCACGAATCGCAAAAACTCCCACACCCGCAATAAAAAATGCATAATTCATATTTATTTGTTTTTGTTCATTAGCCCATTCGCATATATCAGGTGCCTTGCATAAAGCACTGTGACAGGGAGAAGACTCCCATCCTTCTTCATCGCACATTGTTGTATCAATCTCATTAATACTATCAACACTAATACTGCCGTCTCTTATTGTCGGTCCTAGTAATGAAGTAAAAAAACAAGATGCGCCAATCACTAATATAAAGGGTAACCATGAAAAGGGAAGCCTCCAAAAAAGACCTGAAGCGAGAACAACAGAAATACTCTTAGACCACCCATATACAATTTATAATTCATACCTTCATCACTTATTTTCTGAGCCAATTCGCATACATCGGACACCTTGTCGTCATATGAAAAACATAATACTGCGGCTGTGTATGCATCAAATGGATCTTTGACAAATCCCATATAAAATGACCAACCAAGAGAAACTGAGGCAAAAACAAGGATAACTTTACACCCATTTTTGGATGATGTAAGAGAAAGAATGGAAGAAAAAAGAAGAATAAATAAAAAATATGTAATCCCGTCCATAAAAAAATATGTAACTTCTCTAATGCGTCATTTTCCTTTCTAAGTTACAAAGCAGTCTAGCACAAAACTGTTACATCTGAACGGCATTATCCTCTGGGGTTTGTCCGGCAATACCAGCGATGGAACCTACTTGCTACCAAGAGAGTAGTGCTGAAATGCATGCTGGGGTGGGCTTCCACCGATTAAGCTAAAATTGGCTCCCAGAAGGCTTTAAATCGTTGAAATTAAGTACGGAGAGGGTGGGATTCGAACCCACGGAAGGTTTCCCTTCGGCGGTTTTCAAGACCGCTCCATTCGACCACTCTGGCACCTCTCCTCGCCCTCCTACCCTACCATCTGGTGGGTGAGCTGGGCTATCCAGGGGAGAGCGGGCGGTTTACAATTGAGCAGTTTTAGGAGAATACCATGGGCATCATTGGCAGCACCGCACTCATTATCGCTGTGGCAACCCTAGTTGGACTCGCCCTGGGGTTTTTAATTATCCGGGTCCGGGGCGAAGTTAAGGAGTAATGCGGTAGAGTAGGGGGCAAGTCGTGAGGGGTGCCGATGCGTGTCCAGTCCTGGTCTTTGGGGTTGGTGGGAGCGATAGTCTTGGGTTCGGCGGTGTGGGCCAACAGTGGGCGGGTACCCGCGCCTAGCCTCCCGCGCTCAGAACGGGTCCGTCAGCTTCAAAACTCGATTCCCCAAGCCCGGACCAGCGCGGAGCAAGCAGCCCTACGCTATGTATTAGCAAGTACGCTCCAGGATTTAGGTGATAGTCAGGGTGCCCTAGGCGTGTTGACCGGATTAGAAGGGCAATACTCAGTCCTCAAAGAACGAATTCTAGTCAAACAGGCGCAACTCCTCGCCAATTCACCCGCCGCCTCAGCTAAGTGGCAAGAAGTATCACGCCAGGGGGGAGTCCTCCAACCCGAGGCCCTCTATCAACTGGGACTCAAGGGTGACCAAGAGGCTTGGCAACAACTGAGCCGTCGGTTCCCTGGTCATCCCCGGACTGCACTAGTTTTGAGTGCTTGGCTTGACCGTGCCCCGAATCAGGGGCTTTATTTGCGCCAATGGTTGACCTATTTTGCTGACCAGCCCGCCAGTGTCCGCTATGGCAAGCAACTAGAGACCCTTTCGCCCACTGCCAGTGAATGGGAACAACTCGCTCGGATGTATTACCGGCATAAAGAATACCAAAAGACCTTGATGGCTCTGGACCGTGCCCCATTGAGTGCGCTCAATCTATTGTTAATGGGGAAGAGCTACCGGGCGATTAAACAGGATGACCGGGCGCGGGCGACCTGGGACCGCTTGGCCCAAGGTTTCCCCGACCAGCCCGAGGCCGCCCAGGGGCAACTGCTCAAGGCCACCCTCGTTCCTAAAACCCAACGCGTCAATTTTTATCAGCAGGTCGCCCTGAATTTTCCAGCTGTGGGCGGGACGGCCCTCTGGGAGGCCACCAAAGTCGCTAGTGGTGGGACGCAAGACGGGTTGTACCAGCAGTTAGTGAGTCGATTCCCCAAGAGCGATGAAGCGGTGGATGCCGCCTGGGAACTGGCCTGGGGTGCGGCGAACCGGGGGGATTTGATGACGGCGCGGACTTTGGGGGCGCGGGCCTTGACGGACTTCCCGATGGATAAATACACTACGCCCCGGTTGGGATTTTGGGCGGGCCGGTGGGCGGAGGACCAGGGGGACCGCAAGGAAGCCCGGGCTGCCTTTCAGACCGTGCTCCAGCGTTTCCCGGCCTCCTACTACAGTTGGCGGTCAGCGGCCCATCTGGGGCTGGTGAAGGGGGAGTTTCAGGTGCGCCAACTCGACCAACCCGTGCGGATTGGCGAGAATCCCGGCCCCTTGCCCGATGGTTCGCCCGTGGTCCAGGAGCTTTATGAACTAGGGCTAATTCAAGAAGCACAAGCCCAGTACCAAGCTGAAACCTACGCCGCCCTCCCCAGCCCCCGTCAGCAAGCGACCCAGGCTATTTTCCAACAGGCGACGGGCCAGAATCTGGCGGCTCTGCGGCAACTGTTGCCCCTGGCCTATGAGGACACCGAGCGGATGGTGGACCTACACCGTTTCCCGAGCTTTTGGGCAGCGGCCTACCCCACCCCCCACTGGTCCCAACTCGTCCTGTGGTCCAACCAACAAAACAGTAACCCGCTACTGGCCTTGAGTTTGATGCGTCAGGAGTCTGCCTTTGAACCGACGATCCGTTCTCGGGCCGGGGCTTTGGGGCTGATGCAGGTCATGCCCAGCACAGGCCGTCAGATTGCCGGGAGCTTGGGGGTCAGTCAATATAGTCTGACCAACCCCAGCGATAACATCCGTTTTGGTACCTGGTATCTTGCCCATACCCATGACCGTTGGCGGGATAACTCGCTCTTGGCGGTGGCGAGTTACAACGCGGGGCCGGGGAATGTCAACAAATGGACCAAAACCCTCTCGCTGGCGGACCCGGAACGGTTTGTCGAGTTGATTCCTTTTCGGGAAACCAAGGGTTACGTAAAGTCGGTTTTCGGCAACTATTGGAATTATCTCCGGCTCTACAGCCCGAGCTTCCAGCAACGCTTGGCCCAAGTCCCGCCCGTCAGCTAGCCCCACTGGAGGAATCACGATGATCCAACTTTTAAGCCCCAACGGTACCTTTGAACTGGCTGAAGAGAGCCGTGGGGTCCTGTTTCAGTTGTTGCACAGTCCCCCATTTTGTGAACAGATTAGTCAGCAGTTGGGTTGTGCCAGTGTGCAATTCCTGGAGTTACTCTTTCAGCCCGTCCCCTATAGTCCCCGGACCCGCCACGGGATGCCCCCGGAGTTTGAGCCGTACTTCCATTCCGCTGAACACGCGGTAATCAACGTCCCCGCCAATTTCCTATTCAAGTCCCGCATCAGTCAACCCAGTCGGCTCTGTGCTATTTACCGTCGAGTGCTTTAGGGATGACACTCCCGCCATTGTAAAATTTATGGGTAGCCAAGGAGTCCAGTCCATGCGTGCGTCAGGAACTTTTACTGTTTCCATGAAGCCCCAGACACCCTCCGAGGAACTAGCAGGGGGGTCCCTCGGGCGGATGTTGCTAGACAAGCAGTTCGAGGGCGGTCTCGTTGCTGTGGGCAAGGGCGAAATGCTCACGGCTATTACCCAGATCCAAGGCTCAGCGGGCTACGTTGCTATTGAGCACGTCACGGGTACCCTCCATGGACAGCAGGGCAGTTTCGTGTTTCAGCATTCCGGTACGATGACGCGGGGAGCACAGCAACTAGCCATCACGGTTGTGCCCGATTCGGGTACTGAGGCGTTGACAGGTATTACGGGTCAGTTCACGCTCAGCATCGTGGATAGTCAGCACTTCTACGAGTTTGAATACTCGCTCCCGCAATAAATTCACCCGACGAGTTCCTGCTCAAAGCAGCCCAAAGTCTAAGGCCCTGAGCAAAAAACCTTGTTTACTAGCAGAACTTACCCAGAGCAAGAGGAGTCGGTCGGATAGTGGAGCCGTGACCTGCCCTTTAGCCTATGGTACAGGCCAAACCATCTATCAACGCCAGCAGGGGCTACGCTCTGGGTGGTTGATACAGCAACTGAAGCACCCGGCTAGGCCGATCGCTCTTGCGTAAGTCCTGAATACTCTTGCGCCCCTACCTTGCTCGTGGGGGAGAGGCTGGAGGTAGGGGGCATGACCTCAACACAACTGGAAGTAGATTACATCGGGCGAGGGGTTTTCTAGGGAGAGGCCGAGACTAATCTCGCCCTGTCCACGCAAAAGCATTTCCTCACGACGCAGATAGGTAATCTCACCTTCGATACGGACGAAAGTGCCATTGGTACTCTGGTCAATCAAGAAGAATTTGCCCCGGCGGTACTCGATGCGGGCGTGGATGCGGGAGGTGAATTCGTTCTGGATCGTCAAGTCATTGTGACGTTCACGACCCACACTCATCGTGGCGCGTTGGGCGTTGAGTTCCAGATGTTGTTGGCCTAGGCGCAACTTGAGTTGTCCCTGAGTCGGTAGGGCACTGCTACGTTCACTGCCGAAAGTGGTCAAACCTTCGCCCTGCCAAATCACCTCATAGACCGCAATCGCTTCGCGTTTACCCTTGACGAGGGCTTGCTCAATGTGACGGGTACCAGACCGAAAGGCTGGGGTCAGGTGACTGACCGTCTGTTGGGTGGTGAGGACTTGACCAGCTTTTGCTAAGGAAACCATCCGCGCCGCCACATTCACTGCATCCCCAAAAACATCCTCGGGCGACCGAATTACCGGGCCGTAGTGAAAGCCGACCCGCACTTGGGGGACGACCGTGAGTTGCGGTCCCAGACAGGCTTGCAGGGCACAGGCCGCCCAAGCCGCTTGGTCTACGGTACTGAAAACACTCAAGACTTCATCGCCAATTGTCTTGATCACCGTCCCGTCATGTTTTTGGACGACCTCACACATGCAGGCTAACCACTGGCTCACCAGCCTTTGGGCACTGGTATTACCCAGTTCTTCGTAGAGGGCAGTACTGCCACTGATATCAGCAAAAAGCACAGCAAGGGGCAAGCTATGGTTCGACATAGGGCCAGGGAGGACGGGTTCTTAGGATGATGATAGCCCTAACGGTTTACCGGGGTCCGTATGTCAAGATTTGAGTATGCGTATGGCCCTCTTGCAACTCAATCCCACCGTGGGTGACCTGACGGGTAATCAGACCCAGATCCGGGAGGCTGTCCGGGGTCTAGGGGAGTCCGTGGACCTTGTGGTTACGTCAGAACTCTCCTTAGTCGGCTATCCGCCACAGGACTTGTTGCTCCAACCGAGTTTCGTTACCCGTTGCTGGCAGCACTGTGAGCAGCTAGCCCAGGAACTCGCCGGTTCGCCCCCGGTATTAGTGGGACTGCCTACGGTCAATCCCCATAGCCCCGGTCGTCCGCTTTTCAACAGTGCCGTGCTGCTTCATGAGGGTCAGATCCAGCAGACTTTCCATAAAACCCTACTGCCGACCTACGATGTTTTTGACGAAGACCGCTACTTTGAACCCGCCTCCCCTACGCCGCTCTTGATTTTGGGTCAGGAACGGATTGGGGTGAGTATCTGTGAAGATCTCTGGAATGACCGCGATTATTGGGACCGTCCGCGCTATCACCAAGACCCGGTAGCAGCTTGGGCCGCAGCGGGAGCGACGTATTTAGTCAATCTCTCCGCCTCTCCCTACAGCCGTGGCAAACAGACCCGCCGCGAAGCCATGCTGGGTAAACTCTGTCACAAACATCAGTTACCGCTGGTTTATGTGAATCAGGTGGGCGGCAATGACGACTTGATTTTTGATGGTTACAGTTGTGCCTTTGACCGCTTGGGCCGGTTGATAGCCCGCGCTCCCGGCTTTACCCCGGCGGTTTTAATCGTAGACACAGTGGGAACTATGGCACCCCTCCTGCCTGAGCTTGAGGAAGTAGGGACGGCCCTAGTGTTAGGAACCCGCGATTATATCCGTAAATGTGGCTTTAAACAGGTTTTATTAGGGCTATCGGGCGGGATTGACTCAGCAGTGACGGCGGTAATTGCAGCGCAGGCCCTGGGTCCTGAGCATGTCCTCGGGGTGTTGATGCCCTCGCCCTATTCCAGTGCCGCGAGTGTGACCGATAGCTTAGAACTCGCCCAAGCCTTAGGCATACAAACTCTAACCATCCCGATCCAACCCGCGATGAACGCTTTTGACCAGATGCTGAGCGGAGCTTTTGCAGACTATGCCCCCGATGTCACGGAGGAAAATATCCAATCGCGCTTGCGGGGCAACATTTTGATGGCCCTCACCAATAAATACGGGGCCATGCTCCTGACCACGGGTAACAAATCAGAGCTAGCGGTGGGCTACTGCACGATCTACGGCGATATGTGCGGGGGCTTAGCGGTCATTGCGGACCTCCTGAAAACCCAGGTCTATCACCTCGCCCACTGGCTCAACCGCGACCGCATAGTTATTCCTGCCGATATTTTGACCAAACCCCCCTCCGCCGAGTTGCGCCCCGACCAAACCGACCAGGATGCCCTCCCGCCCTATGCCCTCCTCGACGCAGTGCTCGAACAACACCTCACCTACCACGCCGACCATGCGGAACTAGTCGCCCAAGGCTTCCCCGCTCCCGTGGTCGCGCAGGTCCTCCGCTGGGTCCGCAATGCCGAGTTCAAACGTCGGCAAGCTCCGCCGGGACTCAGGGTGACGGAGCGGGCTTTTGGGACGGGCTGGCGGCTGCCGATTGCCCGCGCCTAGTAATGGGTCCCGGACTTGCGGTGGTGGACAGCGGTACGACCAGCATGCTGGAAGATCTGGCCCGCCTGGGCGACACAGTACACCAACCAATGGTCGTGGCAGTCCATCCGGCTCTCCACCTGGGCCTCAATATAGGCCATCGCCTCAGTGAGAACGGGCGCACCATTGAGACCATCCCGGGTGGAGACCCCAGCAAAACGATCCGCTCCTGGCGCAAAGGGCTGGAGGAAATGACGGTGCAACAGTTTCCCCTCTTCCACCACATTGAGAATCAAGCTATCCCCCCGGTGCAAGAGAGATTCCATGGCGCGGTCCTTGGCGACCGCGACGGAAAATCCCGGCGGGTTGAAGGTGGCTTGGCTGACCCAGGAAGCAACCATGGCCCCGGTCACTTCGCCTTTGCGGGCAGTGGCGAGGTAGAGTCCGCCGACGAGACGGCCCAACGCCTGTTCCGCTGGCGTGGCCCGGACCCGCTCAGGTCGCGGTTGACGGGCTTTACGGACGGCGTGGGCGAAGTCCGTCCCGGCTTCTTTACAAAGTTGCAAGGTGCTATCGGTGGGTTTAAATTTGACCCGGATTGTCGGGAAACCCAGGGTGAACCCGGCATCCAACAGTTTCCCCTCAATGAGATCCAAGGCCTCCCCGCTCCAACCAAACGAACCAAATACCCCGCAGGGCTGGGACTTTTTAGCGGTGGCAAGGATGACGCCCAGGGCGGTTTGAATCGGGGTCGGGGCGTGCCCGGAGATAGTCGGGGAGCCGATGATAAACCCCGCCGAGCGTTCGAGGGCCGGTTGGATGGTCAGTGCGTCGGTCTGTTCCACGTCCAGCATCTCCACCGCCACCCCCGCCTTGGTCAGTCCACGGGCGATGGCTTGGGCCAGAGTGGTCGTACTCCCGTAGGCGGAGGCATAGATTAAAACCACCTGTTCAGTCAATTCCAGTTGTTCTTCCGACCAACGGCGGTACAGATTCAACAGTTCGCGCCGATGATAGCGAAAAAGTGGCCCGTGACCAGGGGCATAAATTTTAATCTCCAGCGGTTCAATGCGCTTGAGGGCCGTGATTAACTGACGGGCGTGGGGCGCAAGCAGACTGTTGAAATAATGATGGATGTCTTCGCGGATCAAGTCCAAGTCATCATCTAGGAGACTGTAACTACAGAAATGGGTGCTGATGACCTTGCCCGTGAAAAGAATCTTTCGGACGGGCAGATAGACAAACATTGCATCCAACCAACGAGCATTGGGGGCCATCAAAAATTGCAACACGGTTTGACCCAGGGTCAGGGTATCGCCCCCTTCCACAATCTCCAGCGGCAAGCTCTGTTCCGGTGGGGCCAAGTCGCGCAGGAACTTCGCGCCCATCTTTGAGCAGAGGATTTTGAGTTGTGGGTAAAGCTCCAGGAGGCGGTCCAGACTAGCTAGGGCCTCGGGTTCAACGTGGGTCAAGATGAGATAGTCCAAGCGGGGTAACTGCGGCTCCGTCAGATTCAACTGCCGCTCCAGGACAGTCAACAATTCTTGAAAATAACGCGGGCTATCCTCCCCCGCCGTCACGGGCAAATCCACCAGGATGTTCTGCTCCCCCAGGATTAAGTAGGAGTTGTAGGTGGTGCCGTGCTGCAACGAGAACTCGATATCAAACTTGACCTTCCCCCAGTCCTGGGCACGCAGGGCCAAGATATTCGGTGCGATCCCGCCCACCTGGATACTCTGTTCACCCACATTTAAGGTACTCATTGAGCCTCTCCCGGTTCTACTCTCAGAATACTTCGATTACCCGTCAGGGATTGGGCCGGTAAGGTACGGTAAAATTGCAGCACTATCACCGCTCACCATGGCACCCAACCAACAAATTCGTCCGCTGACCGCCTGCGTCAACGCCCAAGGCCACCTCGCCATCGGGGGAATAGACACGGTGACACTGGCTGGACAATGGGGAACCCCCCTCTACGTGGTAGATGAACTAACCCTGCGGACAGCTTGCCGGGAATACGTCCAAGCCCTCGCCACGGCCTATCCCGGCGCAGCCCTAGCCATCTACGCCTCCAAAGCCTGGAATATCCTGGCTCTTTGCGCCTTGGTCCGCCAGGAAGGGCTAGGGATTGATGTGGTCTCAGCAGGGGAGTTAGCGGGAGCGTTGCAGGCCGGGGTTGCTGCAGACAAGATTTATTTCCATGGCAACAACAAGTCTGAGGCGGAACTAACCCTCGCTTTGACGGCGGGCGTGACGATAGTGGTAGATAACTGGTTTGAACTCAAGACCTTAGCGCGTCTGGGTCCGCAACTCAGCTATATTCCCCGGCTCTTAGTCCGAGTTACGCCCGGTATCGAGTGCCATACCCACGAATACATCCAGACCGGACACCTCGACAGTAAATTCGGGTTTGATCCCAACGAGATTGGTGATTTGTTTAGTTATTTAGTGGATCAACCGGGCCTCCATTGTGTCGGTCTCCATGCTCACATCGGTTCACAGATCTTTGAATTGCAACCCCATCAGGATTTGGCGCAAGTGCTGGTGGATCTCTATGCCAAGGGTCTGCACCAGGGTTTACCTTTTTGTGAATTAAATGTCGGCGGCGGCTTGGGGGTCTGTTATGTCGCAGGGGATGACCCGCCCGCCATTGCCGCCTGGGTTGAGGCCGTGGCGGGGAGTGTGGCCCGTGCCTGTGCTAGGGCAGGCCTGGACTATCCCAAACTCATCTGTGAACCGGGCCGCTCGCTCATTGCGAATTCCTGCCTTACCCTCTATCAAGTCGGCTCCACCAAGACGGTCCCCGGTGTACGGACCTACATTGCCGTGGATGGCGGGATGTCCGATAATCCCCGTCCAATTACCTACGGAGCGCGTTACACCGCTCTCATCGCCAACAAAGCCGACCAAGCAGCAGACCAACTCGTGACTGTCGCCGGGAAACATTGCGAGTCTGGGGATATTCTGCTCAAGGATGTCCTGTTAGCACAACCTGAATCTGGTGACCTCCTGACTGTCTTCACCACCGGGGCCTACAACTACGCCATGGCCTCCAACTACAACCGAGTGCCCCGGCCCGCTGCGGTCTTGGTTAATGAGGGTGAAGCAAGTCTAATTCTCCAACGCGAGACGACCGCTGACCTGTTACGTCAGGACTGTTTGCCCCCCCGCCTAATGGGTATGCCAGAATAGGAAAGCCCGTTTGGGTTTGTGTCATGTCATCTTTGCCTGTTGTTGCGATTGTTGGTCGTCCGAATGTCGGTAAGTCTACCCTCTTAAACCGTTTGTGCGGGGGACGGCAAGCAATTGTCGCAGACGAAGCGGGTGTGACCCGTGACCGCTTGTATCGAGAAGCTGAATGGACGGGCTATCGCTTCTGGGTGGTGGATACCGGCGGCGTTCTTTTTAACGAAGATACCAAGTATCTACCCCAGATCCGTGAACAGGTTGAACTCGCCCTCGCCGAAGCCCAAGTCGCTATTCTCGTCGTGGATGGTCGCGATGGTACGACCGCCGCTGACCAAGAAATTGCCAGTTGGCTCCGGGGCCGTAAGCTCAAAGTCCTCATCGTCGTCAACAAACTCGAAGAACCCTCCACCGCCCTCGGCCTCGCCGCTGAGTTCTGGAATCTCGGCCTCGGTGAACCCTACGCTATTTCCGCCATGCACGGCTCTGGGACTGGCGATATTCTGGATGCTATCGTCGCTGACTTCCATCCCCAGACCGAATTTGAAGAAGAACAACATCCCTGTATCGCTTTAGTAGGCCGTCCCAACGTGGGCAAGTCTAGTCTGCTCAACCGCTTGGTGGGCAAAAAACGCTCGATCGTCGCCGCTGAAGCCGGGACCACCCGCGATGCCATTGATACGCTAGTCAACTGGGAAGGTAAGACTTACAAATTTGTGGATACTGCTGGGATTCGGCGTCGGGCACGGGTGGATTATGGGGTAGAGTCCTTTGGCGTGGTGCGCTCGTTCCAGGCAATGCGCCGCTCCGATGTGGTCGTCTTGATGCTGGATGCCACCGAGGGCCTAAGTGAACAGGAAATGCGCCTTGCGGGTAAAGTCCGCGAGGAAGGCCGCGCCTGCATCCTTGCTGTAAATAAATGGGACCTCGTCGAGAAGAACGAACACACCCTTTTGAGCTACACCGAGAAACTCCGCGAAGACCTCTACTACCTAGAATGGGCACCGATTATCTTCATCAGTGCCCTGACCGGACAACGGGTCAGTAAGCTCTATCCCTTGGTGGATGAAGCCGTTACTCAGCACCGCCGCCGCGTCACCACCGCAGTCCTCAACGAAGTCCTCAAAGAGGCTACCTTGCGCCACTCTCCCCCCGCCAGTCGCCAAGGCCGCCAGGGGCGAATTTACTACGGTACCCAGGTTAGCACCCGTCCGCCGACCTTCTGTCTGTTTGTCAACGACCCGAAATTGTTCAAAGATAACTACCGTAAATACATCGAAGAACAGTTCCGGGGAGCCTTGGGCTTCAGTGGTACGCCGTTACGTCTCTTGTGGCGGGGCAAGACTGAGCGCGAGATCGAACGCCAAGGCCGTCAGCGGGTCCGAGTCGCAGTCACAGCAAAATCTTGACGTAGACTCAGAATGCTACTAAGCTTGAATACGCGGAACACGTTTGGGCCTGTAGTTCAATTGGTTAGAGCATCGCCCTGTCACGGCGAAAGTTGCCGGTTCGAACCCGGTCAGGCCCGCCAACCATGAATCAATTTAATACACTGCTCTGGTTGCGCTACCGTCTTTTTAGAGGTAGTCTACAGAGCCGTGAAACCAA
Organism: Candidatus Cyanaurora vandensis; assembly: GCF_013285555.1. Lineage (GTDB taxonomy): Bacteria > Cyanobacteriota > Cyanobacteriia > Gloeobacterales > Anthocerotibacteraceae > Cyanaurora > Cyanaurora vandensis. The sequence goes on from NZ_JAAXLT010000185.1 coordinate 11,774, forward strand.
ACTGGGAGCCTGGGCGGGTGTCCTGGGTCTAAGTTTGTTGGGATTATTGGCCTTAGGGGCCGGCAGCTTAATTTTTATGGGCTTGATCGTTATCCTCCTGCCCCGCAAGGCTCCTCTAGAGATGACCATTGCGGCTGGACTGTGGGCGGTACTGTGGTTCCAGGTACTGACAACGGTTCTAGCCCAAGCGACGGGCGCAGGGGCGGTGGTGGACCCCCGGCGGTTTTTGCTCTATCCCATTCCGCTGGCCCGTCTATTTACGCTCAATGGCCTGACGACGGTGGCGGATGTGTCCTGTTGGCCCCTGTTGCCCGCCACGGTCGCGCTACTTTTGGCCCCGACGGTCTACTTCCAGTCGGGATGGGGGGTGGTCTTGGTGTTGCTGGGAGTGCTCTGGTTGGGGGTGGTCGGATTTACCTTGAATCTGGTTCTGGCTTGGTTGTTGGGTCAGGGCGGACAACGGCGGGAGGTCACGACCGCACTTTTAATCGGGGGAGTTTCGGTCTTGCCCCAGGTTTTTTTGGTGATCCAGGCCCGATTCCCTCAGTTGTTTGCTCAGTGGCGCTCGGTCCTGTCACCCTGGCAAGGTCTTTTAAAGTTCCTGCCGCCCCAGGCTTTAGCGATTGGGATGGCTGAGCTTCAGCAGGGTCAGTTGAGCGGTTTGGGACTGGCCCTAGTCGTGGTGTTGGGCTGGTGCCTGGGACTGTTGGCTCTGGGGTACTGGTGTTTTGGACGGCTAGCTCTGCAAGTCGAAACTGGAGGTACCAAGGCTGGACGAACATCCTGGCACTTACCGGACGCTTGGTGGGGGCTTTCTACTGGGACAGGAGCGATTTTAAATAAACAACTGCGTTATTTGGGACGTAATCCCCTATCGTATTTTCTACTAGTGCCCGTGGTTGTCGTCTTTGGTGGTTTGGGGCTGGGGATTTCGGCAGAGAGCTTCCGGGAGTGGGGAGGGCTCTGGGTCCTAGTCGGGGTAAGTAATGGCTTTTTATTTTCGGCCCAGTTTGCAAACAATATGTTTGGGTTTGATGGTCCTGGTTTCAAGACTTATCTCCTCAGTCCAGTCCCTTGGCAACAGGTCCTCTTAGCCCATAATCTTGCCCAAGGGGTGTGGATATTGCCCCAGGTTTTCGGCGGTGTGCTTCTACTCCAAGGACTAACGGGTGGATTGCGACTGGACCTACTGCCTCTGACCGTAATGAGCGTGGTTGTGTTGGGGGTGGTTTACAGTTTGCTAGGGAACTGGTTCTCAATTCTGGTCCCAACACGCCTAGAGTTTGGTGTTCAACGACGGCGAAGAAACTTCCCCTTGGGCTTAGCCTTGGCTCCCCTAGCTGGTCTCGGGGTTAATTTGGTCGTCCTCCTCCCCTTAGTCCTGCTAGTCCTGGGGGCACACTGGCTCCAGAACACGCTACTCCTGCAGACAGGCACGATTTTAATCATGGGAATTGCCCTGCTGGTTTACCCGGCAGGGCTAAATGCCCAAGCAAGCTGGCTAGAGACCCGTCAGGACCAAGTCCTGGAACGATTGAGTTCTCTAGAATGAACCGAAGAAGGGCAGACCAAGGGGACGGAAAACACGGAAGCGACGCAGCAAGACGAACAGGGGACTGGGATTTTTGTTCGTGTAAACACGGTTATTTTATGGGAATGAGCACAGGATTGCAAGCTTTTTTCCGTGTATTCACGTAAAGTAACGATGAAGCTTGCGATGGCGGGGAGCCGCATAGCCCATGACCAAAGGCCGAAATGTCATGTGGTGAAGCGCGTCATGGACGTACTTCGGCGCGTGGGTCGGGTAGAGAAGGGGGGGCAAAATCGGGATGTCGTGGGCGGGGCGGCGGCACCAGAGGACCTCGGGGTAAAGAATATCGCCCTCTAGATCGAGGAGGGTGGTCCGGCCTTGGGCCAAGACCCGCAGGACCCAGGTGCAGGGAGTATCGGTACCCACCAATTGGGCGGGCCGGACGTGGCCCACGGGGGTCTCAATCTCCACCACGGGCCAGTCAGGGTCTGGGGTAAGGCGGAGAATCGTATCCTGCAACTCTAAATCGAGTTCATCCAGGTGGTCGGTGATGACAGCAGGTTGTCCATCGCGCAGGAGGACCGCTATGCCATCACTGTATTGCTCCAGGACGAAGCTTGCACTCTCGTAGACAATGATCTGAGACACAAGGGCGGGTGAAGATGTTGGTACTTAGCTTGCCGCCATTGCCGCTTGAACTCATGAACTTCCCATGAATTCTTGACAAGGAGCTAGGCAATGGAGCCGCGTTTACGGGCTTCTTTGTGGGAGACGCGCACCTGGCTCAACCCAGACTTGACCATCTCCTGTTCCAACAGCGCGAAGAATTGGGTACGGTCGGCGGAACGGACGACGGCTTGGTTGTGGGCTTCAGCCAAGGCGACGGGATAGCCCTGGCCTTTTTGAGCTTAGTCGAGGGCACAGCCGAGGACCTGTTCGAGCAGGGTGTCATCTTGAGCAACCCAAGCCGGGAACTCGATCCGGGCCACTTCATCCCCGACATGCAAGTAGCAAAAATAGACCCCATGGGGACCATAGAGCCCCAAGATCCGGGAAGTGCTCCGCCATAGCGCACTGCGTTCTCCAGGCTGAAGTAAAGTTTCCCAGAGCCGACTGTCAGTGAGGGGGCTGAGACCCTGACCACAGGCTGTGGCGCGGGGTTTGAGACCGGGGCAATGCTTTTCACAGTCTGGGGGTTGGTGGGGACAGGCAGTGATTCTGAGTAGGTTCACCGTTTCACTGGCGCGTGAGGCACTGATGTAACCCGCCATTGGGACCCGCGCTTCCCGCAACCGTTCCCAATGGGCCAAGAAGGAATCGAGCACCTGGGGTTGGTAGAGTTGGGGAATTTGTTCTAGTTGCCAATAGATTAAGGAACCGTCCACGAGGGCGACCGTAGGCAGGGGGCAAGGGTCTTGAGCTAGGTCCGCCAAGACGCGGAGTTCGGCCCGCGAACGCTGGATCGCCAGCCATTCTTCAATATTGAGGCCCAGTTGTTGAGGTCCGTAGAGGTCTTCTTCTTTATAAAAAAGCTCAGGCATACTGTCGAGTCGCGCTCGCTGCCCCGTCCCGTAATACAGACAAACCCGGCCGACATTAATTAAAAAACAATAGGCAATCTCATGGTGACTGGGTTTAATCTGGGAACCATCCGTCGCTAGGACCCGGTGTTGGCGAGGAATCGGCGTGACCGGACGGCCCCAGTAGCCATCTACTTGCAAAGGCTCCACAGGTTCGCCAACCAAGAAACCTACCCCCGCTAAACTCGGGATAGTGGTGGGGTCCTGGGCTAGGGCGGTGAGGAGGTGCTGAGCGCGGCGTAGGCGGTGTTGCATCGCTTTACTCTCAGCTTGGAGTTGATTACCTACGCCCTTCATCTGTTGGTTGAGCTTGAGGAAGTCGAGCATTTTACCCTGGGAGCCGTTCCCTCAAAAATATCAGAAGTTACGGCGCGATAGGACGGTAGTCGCCGTTAGGTCCGGTTGTTGGGCCTGTTTTTGCCCATTGGTGAGGGCAGTATTGAGAGCCCCTTGGAGGGTGAGCTTGACCCGGGGCGGATTGTTACTTGCGTTGTTACTGCTGAGGTTGGGAGCGGGAGGCGTAACTGTGTCATCCACGACCGTGAAATTACTGAGATTGTCTACCAAAGGTGCAGCGATGGACAGTGTAGCGTCCGCTGCTATACCATCTTGAACACGCGGTACTCCCCCCACGGCCCACCAAGCACTGGAAAAGTTAGCCACATTGTTTAGCGCAGTGGGTACAGGTTGGTCAGGACAGTCATCTATATAGAGACTAAGGGTACCGCCGCGAAAACCCAAGCTAGCTAAATCCGTGGAGGGCGCAAGGTAGTAATAGGCCCTGAACTCAAAAGGTGAAGCATTGAGACAATCCGGTGCGTTGGTACTCAAGTCGCCATCACGGTACCGCAGCAGGGCTAGGACTGGTACAGCGTCATCTGCATAGAGCGGCAGGAAGGCTGTACCCTCGTACTGCGTATAAATAGCAACCGCCTTTTGAATATCTTTACTAATGAAAGCTTGGGCCTTTTGGAGTTGGGTGCGTGAGGAGACGGTACTGAGATTCACCACACTCTGCTGTGTCATATTGGCAGCAACAGCAGCGATACCCACCCCAATAATCCCAATGATTGAGACCCCGACCAGTAATTCTGTCAAGGTCAATCCGTGCTTGCGCTCCATACTCAGCCTCCTAACAACGTCCAACACTCCCTCCCCTGGCATCACTCGCCGTAGTCCCACCCACTAGACAATCCTGCCGTAACGCACCAAGATAGGTCGTGACGGTGATCCGGGCAACATTGGTCATCCCCGCTTCACGCAGAGCCAAGCTGAGCCGGGAATTCACCTCAAGGCCATTGCTGTCTGACATGGTGCCATTTTCATCAAAAGTAATCTGCAATATCTGCTCCCCATCCTCCCCAAAATTAGATTGGGCTGGCGTTCCAGGGCGGTCAGTGACGAAATAAACTCCACCATCTAAGGTCTGCCAAGGTTGGTTGTTGCGGTCAGCGAGCGGGATCGCACTGTCGAAATAACGAAACCGGACTGGTGCCGTGGGGATACTACCCGCCGTCACCGTATCGAATTCCACTACGTAGGGAGAACTACGGGATTGGGCCAGTTGTTGAGCATTAACGAGGGCTGACATTACTTGCTCTGTTGCGGCGTTAAGGCGGTTACGTTGGATCTGGGGGACAAAAGCAAGGCTCGTGAGCGATGCCAGAACGCCCAAGATGACCACAGCCACCAAAAACTCAATCAGGGTAAAACCCAGCGTGGTTCGGAATCGTCTCACCTTCGTTGCCCCGCCCTTTACCAGTGCCCATAGTATATCGGTTGTTTTTGCAAACTAACCCTAGGATTCCCGTGAACCTTGAGTGAATTTAGGTTTAAAGAGTTACGCATTTTCCTGGGGGTGAATTTTGAACTTAGACCGAGTAATCTGGCATTGACGGAACCTCAGCTTTAGCTCTTTGATTACAACATCAAGGGGGGAGACAAAGTGATTGCGACAAAATTGGCACGTAGACGGCAGGGAGTAGCCCTCATCACCGTCATTCTGTTGGGGCTAGCCCTGACGGTTTTAGTTCTGGGTCTGATTGTGCGTACCCAGGGCGACAAATCCCTAATCCAGCGTGGTCGTGAAACCATTGCGGTCCAGACAATTGTGGAGGGAGCCGTGGGCCGTGCTCGGGCACGGATTGCCGCTGCTTTCAAGAGACCACAAGCTGAGCAAAACTTTCGGGCCTCTCAAGCAGACCTAGACCTCCATGGAGTTGCTTTTGATGACGATATAGCGTTGTTGACAACCCCTGGGGGCGTTCCCATCTACGAATTTACAGTAGATCATGACAATGACTCAGCCGATGGTGCTGACGCAACCGATACACCCCGCCGCATCGTCCGCTACACTTTACGCTTAGAAAAAACCGACTATCCCAACCATCCTGCTAATAGCTTGCTACTGCCTCCTACCTCGGCTCCTACCTCGGAGGTTTCAACTTTTGGTAAGCCCCTAGCCTGTTTTTCTAGTGGCGTACTGGCCCAGACGGACTATCAATCGGATTGGTGTTCAAACAATGGGCCGACGGCTGGCGGCGTGATTGCGAATTTAGCGTTAACTCAATATTATGTGGTGACGGCGGTTTTAGTGGATGAACCGGGTCGTCCTTGGGCGGGGCTACAAACACGGATCAAAGTATCACGCAACTCTAATTTCCGTGGAAAATTTGCTGTCTACCGCGATAATCTTGAAATCTTTCCCGGCGGTGGGTTTACCATCCGGGGCGGGATTCAGAGTAACGCTAATCTCTTCATCGGTAATGGAGTCAACCTGAAACACCTGCGCGATGTAAGCGATCCTAACTTTGATTCCACCGATTCTAACGTGAATACCGTGGGCCAAATTTACCGTCACCGTCTCCACAATAACAATACCGAGAGCGATGTCAATATAGACGTGCAAGTAGGCGATACCCTCCAGACTCGTTCTCTGACCCCCAATAATGATTCCTTGAAGGTAGGTGCAAGCCTCAGTAATTACAACGTTGGCTTCCTCAATGATTACGATGCCAATGGCGATGGTATCCTGACAGACCCCGGCGACCGTGACGTGAATGGGGATGGCCTCTATCAATATGGCGAGACTTTCAAGGGGGCTGGTGGGGCGGCTGGGGCCAACGAATGGGTCGTAGACACCGATTCAGTCCAGAGCTATACCGGCCCTAATGGGACTACGCAGACCGCCACGGGTTGGGATGAGATTGCCAAGGAGTATTTTGGCGGACGGCTCAATACCAACGCTGAGGCTTACAATGTCCCCGGTGCTGACAAACTAGATCCCAACAATCCTGAAAATACCAGCATCAATTCAGCCAATGTGAATGGCCTGCGCGTAGAAACCATGACGGGGACCTCAGTTGCGACGCTCCCCGCCAATACCAGTAATCTCAGTAATGGCGAGACCGTGATTTGGCGCGATGGGGAGGCTATCGCCGTCATCAGTGCCGATGGGTTAACGGAATGGGCTGCTGTTAACACAGACCTAAGCACTAAACAATCCAACAAGGTCGTCAAACAGATAACCCCAAGGGGGAGCAGGGCGACTGGCGAAAACTGTAACACCAACCCGCCGTCCACCCTCAGCTTTAGCCCTGTCGACACTGCCTCTATAGCGAATGCCGGTGAACGCAAATTTCCCAAGTGTACGTTTTATAACAGCAGTTTCCGGGATGGGCGGGAGAGTGCTAACAGTGGGCCAGGAAGTATCACTGTGACCAATATTAACGTCGGTAATCTGAGCCGCAGTGGTCTAGCTCCTGCCAGCGGTCTAATCTACGCCACTCGCTTTGATGCTGTTGCCGGTAATGGGTCCACCAAAGTCCCGAATGGTATCCGCATCCAGAATGCCAGCGTTCTACCCAAAGAAGCGATTGTGAATGATGCCCTCAGCGGGACTACCTGTACTAAGAATCCCGCCTTGAAATGCATCACCCCGACCAATTTCAACTTGACCACCAATGACCCGCTTTATGTCCAAGGTACTTTCAACACAAAGACAAGCGGGGGGAGTAACTGGATACCGGCTTCCTTGACCTCTGATGCCATTACTGTCCTCTCGAATAACTGGCGGGATGCTGACAATCAGACGGGCAATAATAACTTTGCTACCTTCACGGAGATCAATGCCGTCATCGTCTCCGGGATTGTTGCTTCTAAGGGTAGTAACTATAGTGGCGGGCTGGAGAATTTCTTCCGGCTTCTGGAGAACTGGAGCGGCTCCAACCCAAGCTGTCGCACGGCCTCACCGGGGGGGAAGAAATGCACATTACAGTTCAAAGGAACGATTATTCAACAGTGGACCAGCCGTTTTGCCACGGGCCGTTGGGGTAGTGGGTACTACTCTGTACCCGAACTCCGCGATTGGGGTTATGACCTAGACCTACTCCCGCAACCCGATGATATTTTCAGTGCCGGACTTGGTGGGGTCAGCGTGACTACAGTGGGCGGACCGGATGGCGTGTTTCAGAAGACCTTAACTCAGGCACAGATGACAGGCATTAGTACCTTGGACCGCATTCCCCTAACCGAGGAGCCCTAATGAAAACTCGCCAGCGTCAGGGTGCTGCGTTGATTGAAGTGCTGGTAGCCTTGGTAATTCTGACTATACTCCTGGTGGCCCTACTGCCTGGTTTGACCGGTTCAGCAGTCCTCCTCCAACAAAATTCCCAGGTAAATCTCGCGGCCCAAGTCGCTAAGGAACAACTGGAAAAAATCCGTGCCCTCTACATTCCCGTGGACGGGCTACGTTCCCCCCGGAGTAATGTGCTGGGTACAGGGACTTTTTATTGCACCTTAGGCGAACAGTTCGAGGACGCGCTCAATCTCTGTCCCACTACCTTGACTGGTGCTGAGACACTTTTTGGTGCCAATGCTACTGTTTATCGCGTCCGTTCCGTGGTCACGGATGGTCCCGTGGGTTGCTGGTTTCAGGAGGCTAGTGTCTCTGATACGGCAAAGGATAACCTGGGTACACCCTTAGTTTGTTACGAAACCCCGGCTGCTGCTGCTACCGCTGGGGTTTTCCCGAGCTATCGCTCTTCCAAGCAGGTCACAGTTTGGGTCTATATGGAGGACACGCCAACTGCTAATGACAATAACCCCCAAGTCTCTTCAGTCCAAGCTAGTAGTGGTCAAGCAGGCGCAGAAACCTTGCGCTCTGGTCCACTTGTAATTCTCTCAACTACATTTTGAACTCATGCAAAAAGGGCACGCTTAGGTGCCCTTTTTAGTAATTGTGGTAGGACTACTTAACCGCCGAAGCCTGCGGCAATGATAATAAGGCCTGCCGCCGCTGCTGCAAAAGTGAGGAACAGACCAGCATTAGGACTGCCCATCCAAGAGTAGCTTTTGTCTTGATTCTTCATGATCCACCTACAAACGTTGACTTAATAGTAATGATAGGCTGTAATTTGTGTAAAATGTTTGATTTTCTTAATATTTGGGCCATTCTCATACTTTCTGTGATAGTTCAATCTTTGGGGAGAGTACGGGATAACAAACGTGCTCTTACAGTACTAAGGGTGACTTGAGCAGATTGTGGTTGCCCATACTCCCCTGCAAGGACTGGATTTAGTTGATTGTGCACGAGCCAATGCGACCCTCGGCGTAGCTACGGCCTGCGAACGCTGTGGTTATGGCACTGATGCTCCCAAATTCTTGACCAACCTCAGGACGGCCTGTGCCCAGATTGGGGTCACTATCGCGGGCCTCAGTGACCTCGACCCCGCAACCTCCCACAAAATTCCCGAAGGGGTTGAGATTGCCCCAGAAAGCCCCGGTGTTCTTTAGGAGAAGCCATAATGACCATTGCCAAAATTAGTCAAGACCAAGCACCCCAAGGCCAGAATGGTCAACGGTATCTAGCTGCTGGTGTCCAAGTTGCCCTGCGCCTCTGGGAAAACGAACTACCAGGGGATGACAAACCCGCCACCAGCCGTGATTACGAGACTGTGGGGTATGTTTTGTCAGGACAGGCCGAACTCCATCTCGACGGTCAACAAGTCCTCCTGAAGCCCGGCGACGCCTGGCTGGTCCCCGCCCATGCCCAGCACCAATACCGAATCTTGGCCCCCTTCACGGCGGTTGAGGCCACCAGCCCCCCTGCCCAGTACCAAGGGCGGGACCTCAGTTGAACCGTTCACGCAGCATTGATGATGGTAGCCGAGCTAATCCCCCCTATACTTGTAAGGTTGAAAGCCGCAAGAAAGGAACCCCGGGATGGAGGCTTGCTTAGATTACCAAAGCGCAGTTTACAAAGATGCCTACAGCCGCATTAACGCGCTGGTGATTGAGGGTGAGGCACAGGCTGTTCACAACTATGAGCAATTGGCTGAGCTGATCCCAGCGGAAGCTGAGACCCTCCGCAAGCTCGCCGCCATGGAGAATCGTCACCGCGCTGGTTTCACGGCCTGTGGTCGGAACCTCCAGGTTGAGCCGGACATGGCCTTTGCTAAACGGTTCTTCCAGTCCCTCGAAGATAATTTCCGGGTAGCAGCGGATACCGGGGACCTTGCGGCCTGCTTGGTGATTCAATCCCTCATTATTGAGTGTTTCGCCATTGCGGCTTACAACATCTATATCCCAGTGGCTGACGAGTTCGCCCGCCGCATCACTGAGAATGTGGTTAAGGACGAATATTTACACCTGAACTTCGGTCAAGAATACCTCCAGCGTAATTTTGACCAGATTAAAGCCGGGGTAGAGCGTGCCAACGCCGTCAATTTACCCTTGGTCTGGCAGATGCTCAATGGGGTTACTGAGGATGCACAGGTTCTCGGGATGGAGCGCGAGGCTTTAGTTGAAGACTTCATGATTGGCTATGGGGGTGCCTTGGGTGAGATTGGCTTTAGCACCCGCGAGGTGATGAAGATGTCCTCCCACGGCCTGCGGGGTGTTTGAGGTGGCATGTTCGGTTTAATTGGACATCTAACGGATCTAGCCCATGCCCAGGAAGTGGCCCACGACTTAGGGTATGACGAATACGCAAGTCAGGGGCTGGAATTTTGGTGTATGGCTCCGCCCCAAGCGGTAGATGAGATTTCCATTACCAGCATCACCGGTCAAGTGATTCACGGTACTTATATCGAGTCTTGCTTCCTGCCGGAGATGTTGAGCGGGGGAAAGTTTAAGACCGCAAGCCGCAAGATCCTCAACGCCATGGCCCATGCCCAGAAACAATGCTTAGATATCACGGCTCTAGGCGGGTTTGCCTCAATTATTTTTGAGAACTTTAATCTCGAAAAAATGACCCAGGTGCGTGATATTACCCTGGATCTTGACCGTTTTACCACCGGGAACACCCACACTGCCTACGTCATCTGTGAACAGGCCCGCCGGGGTGCCTCAGCTCTGGGGATGGATCTGGCTCGGTCTCAAGTTGCGGTGATTGGGGCGACCGGGGATATTGGCAGTGCAGTCTGTCGCTGGCTTTCCCAACGGGCAGGGGTGGAAAAATTGCTGTTAGTCGCCCGCAATCAAGAGCGTCTGACCAACTTACAGACCCAATTGGGTTACGGTACCTTGATGACTCTAGAGCAGGCCCTACCGGTGGCGGATGTCATCATCTGGGTGGCGGCCTTGGGACAGGCGATGCAGGTAGACCCCGGCATTCTCAAAACCCCCTGTTTGATTATTGATGGTGGCTACCCCAAAAATCTCCAGGCTGCAATCCAACGGGAGGGGATTTATGTCTTAGAAGGCGGGATCGTTGAACACGCTCTTGACATCAACTGGAAAATCAAGAACTTCTTTCGGATTGCTAACCCAACGCGACGCTTATTTGCCTGTTTTGCCGAATCCATGTTGCTAGAGTTTGAAGGTCTGCACACCAGCTACTCCTGGGGCCGTAACCAAATCACTCCTGAGCGCATGGATGAGATTGGTTCACTTTCGCGTAAACACGGCTTCCAGCCCTTGGGGATCAGCTCCTAGACCAGCAGCGGCGGAAGCATCAAGTTTCGATAAAGTTTTAATTCTTGTCTGAATGCGCTGTTTAATTAAAGGCAACTCCTTCCTGTTGATGAAACATGTTCTTACTCCCCTCGCTTAGCCCAGTCCCGCCCCCCGAGTGGGAAGATTTTTTCACTATTGTTACAAAAATTCGGGAATCTTGAAATCTCCCCACAATTTTTCAGACCGCTGTTACTGAGACCCGGCAGCTACTCCATGCTGACCGGGTCTTGATCTATCAATTTAATGAGGAATACCTAGGCACGGTGGTGGCGGAGTCGGTAGGGCTAGCTTGGACTGCGGCTCTAGGAGCCAAGATTATCGACACTTGCTTCCAAAAAAGTCGGGGTTCCCAATACAGCAACGGCTACATTACACCCATTAACAATATTTATCAGGCGGGCTTGACGGCTTGTCACCTTGAGCTTCTAGAACGGTTTGAGGTCTGCGCTAACCTTGTAGTTCCTATCTTTCGCGATCAACGGGTCTGGGGCCTCTTAATTACCCACCAATGCGCTGGACCGCGCATTTGGACTGAGGCTGAGGTAAATCGACTCTATCAGATTGCGACCCAACTCACTATTGCCATTCAACAGAGTGAAACGGTTTCCTTGCTCAAGGAACGGCAGGCACGAGAGGAGCGAGACCGTCTACTGATGGTGGTCAACAAGATCCGTCAGGTATTGGATCTTGAACAGGTCCTCAAAACGACAGTGGTTGAAGTCCATAAACTCCTCCAAGCTGAACGCGTTGCCATTTACCAATTCCAGAAGGACTGGAGCGGCGCATTTGTCGCTGAATCCGTGGCTCCCGGCTGGTTATCATGGCTGGGTCAAGACAATTTACCGTTGAATCGGAATATTGAGCAGTGTAGTGCGCGGATTCTGGGCCGGGGTTGGGCTGACACCTATCTTCAGTCCACAGGCGGTGGACCTTTTCAGCAAGAGAGTTTCCGGGTCGCTGAAGATATTTACACTATGGATTTCGCGCCCTGTCATATCGAGATGCTAGAACAGTTCCAAGTCCGTGCTTATCTTATTGTCGCCATTATCAAGAACCAAAAACTGTGGGGACTGTTGGCGGTCTATCAATGTTCAGGTCCACGGGTATGGGAGGAAGCAGAAATTAACCTAACTTATCAGGTTGCTACCCAATTGACCGTGGCCCTACAACAGGCAGAGTTGTACCAAGCAAGCCAAGCCCAAGTCGTTGAACTCGAACGGTTAGCCCGCCTTAAGGACGATTTTATAAGCACCGTCTCCCACGAGCTCCGCACGCCCGTCTCCAATATGAAATTGGCTATTCATATGCTCAAGCAGGCCAAGAGTGAAGCCCGCCGCCAAAGTTATGTCCAGATTCTAGAGGGGGAGTGCGACCGTGAAATTGCGCTCATCCAAGACCTTTTGGATTTGCAACGCTTGGATACTTACGCCCATCCCCTAGCCCTCAACAGCCTAGACCTTACCCCTTGGCTTGAGCAGCTCGCCGCACCGTTTCAAGAACGGGTCCAGGAACACCAACAGCAGCTCATGCTCAAGCTAGCCAGCAACCTCCCGCAGCTATGTACGGAGGTGCAGAGCCTAGAGCGTGTCCTCGTCGAACTATTGAATAATGCCTGTAAATATACCCCAGCCAGACAGAGTATCACGTTAGAAGTCGGGCTAGAAGAGACGCACCTGATTTTTGCAATTACCAATACTGGGGTTGAGATCCCGGCTGCCGAGTTAGCGCGGGTCTTTGATAAATTCTATCGCATTCCCAATAACGATCCCTGGCGACAACCAGGGACCGGCTTAGGCTTGGCTTTGGTGCGACAACTCACCTTACGTCTAGGCGGTCAAGTCCAGGCGGAGAGCACGGATAACCAGACGACCTTCCGGGTCCGGCTCCCCTCCAATCAGCTATAGCTCGCGCTAGTGGGCTGCCCAGACAATCTGCTTGAGATCAATGCCTTCTTGGTGCATTTCCCACAAAGGAGACATCTCCCGTAACCGCTCAACTACCTGCACCACTTTGTCCACCACCCGGTCAATGTCAGCTTCAGTGGTGAAGCGGCCCAGCCCGAAACGTAGAGAGGAGTGGGCCAGTTCGTCGCCGACTCCGAGGGCCTTGAGGACGTAGGAGGGCTCCAGGGAAGCTGAGGTACAGGCGGAACCCGAGGAGAGGGCGACGGTCTCGTTCAGCCCCATCAACAGCGACTCCCCCTCCACAAAAGCAAAGCTCAAGTTGAGGTTGTTGGGTAAACGCAGGGTCTCGTCACCATTCAGGTAGACCTCGGGCAACCGGGCCATCAGTTTTGCTTGAAGCTGGTTACGGAGAGCCAAGAGTCGAGTGGATTCCTCTGCCATCTCGGTTACGGCTAGTTCCGCCGCCGCTCCGAGCCCGACAATCAGGGGTACATAGAGGGTCCCGGAACGCATGCCCCGTTCGTGCCCACCGCCATGCATCTGGGGAGAGAGCCGGACGCGGGGATTTTTGCGCCGCACATATAAGGCTCCAATGCCTTTAGGACCATAGAACTTGTGCGCCGAGATGCTCAACAGGTCAATCTGCTGGGCTTCCACATCTACTAGGACCTTACCTACAGCTTGGGCAGCATCGGTATGGAAGAGGACGCCCCGTTCCCGGCAAATCTGCCCAATCTCGGCGACGGGTTGAATCACGCCGATCTCGTTATTTGCCATCATCACTGAGACGAGGATGGTGTCTTCGCGGATCGTGCGCTTGAGTTGATCCAAGTCAATCAGCCCGTTGGGCTGGACTTCTAGATAGGTAATCTCAAAGCCTTTTTGTTCCAGGTACTTGGCACTGTCGAGGATGCACTTGTGTTCAGTAACTGAGGTGATGAGGTGCTTGCCCTTATCCTGGTACATCTCCGCCACGCCCTTGAGGGCCAAGTTATTGGACTCGGTTGCACCACTGGTGAAAATAATCTCTTTCGCGCTGGCATTGATGGCGCGGGCGACCTGTTCACGGGCGTGTTCGACGGCTTCTTCCGCTTCCCAACCGTAGGAATGATTACGAGAAGCGGCATTGCCAAATTTCTCGGTGAAGTAGGGCAACATGATATCGAGAACCCGCTGGTCCACGGGCGTCGTTGCATTATTGTCCAGATAAATCGGACGGGTCATCGCTAAGCCTCATCGTGGTGCACTTGCCTGAATACCATACTAACTTAGTATTGTTTCTCAACCCAGCCCCAGTCCGCTAATTCTCAGTCAGAGCAGCTCTCCAAAAGCCCTGTGTTACGCTTGAATCGTCTGGTTGGGCTTCAAGGAGTAAGGGTTATGCCGCTAGAGACTGAGCGTGGGTTGCCTGTCACCATCATCACGGGTTTTTTGGGGAGTGGCAAAACCACCCTGGTCAACCACATTTTGACTAATAATCAAGGCATCAAAACGGCGGTTATCGTCAATGAGTTTGGGGATATCGGGATTGACAGTGCTTTGATTGTCTCCACGGACGAGAGCATGATTGAACTGGATAACGGCTGTGTCTGTTGTACGGTGCGCGATGACCTAATCGAGGCCACCCTCAGAATTTTGGAACGGACGAACCCGGTGGATTACCTGATTATCGAGACGACGGGTCTAGCGGACCCCGCGCCGATTGCTTTGACTTTCATGAGTCCGCAGTTGCGGCCCTTGACAAGGTTGGATGCAATTGTGGGCCTAGTGGATGCTGAGAATTACGCGCCCGACCTTTTCAATTCTGAGACCGCACTCAATCAGATTGCCTACTCAGACATCTTGCTCCTTAATAAGGCCGATGTAGTTTCCCCGGAGCGACTGGCCCAATTGACCAAACAGATTAAAGAAATTCAACCCGAAGCTCCAATTATCCCGACTCAAAATAGTGTCGTGGACCTGCGGCTGATCCTGGATGTGGGTGCTTTTAAGGTAGATAAATATCTCACGATTCAGGACGAAGGGCATGACCATCACGATCATGCTCACGAACACGATGACCATGAGCATCACGACCATGCTCATCATGACCACCCTACTCACTTTGAGGCTGAGGGCTTTAGTTCAGTTTCCATCGAGCTTGCCGAACCCCTAGCTGTCCAGAAATTACAACGCTTCCTTGATGAATTACCCGCGAATGTCTTCCGGGCGAAGGGCTTTTTGTGGGTGAAAGAAAGCCCCGAGTGTGTTATCTTCCACCGCGTCGGGCAGCGGGTGCGGCTGGATTACGAGAAATGGAAGATGACCCCGCAGAACCAAGTGGTTTTCATTGGTCAACACTTGGACGCAGAACGCATCCGCCAAGGTTTCCTGAACTGTGTCGCTAGCAAAACCAAGACCAAACCCCGTGGTTTCGTGCGCTAGAGGCTGGCGGGGGGACCGCCACTGCCTTGCTTAATTCATTAAGTAATATTACAATCCAATAAGAAGTGTTAAGTGGAGCTGACCCATGGTGATGAACTTTCTGGCCCCGCAGTCGCCTACTACCGAAGTAGATCTGGATTTCAAGACTTTTTTTGTGAGTTTAGTGGAGTCGGCCTGTCGTGATGGCTTGACGCTCGCTGACATTGACCAGGAAATCGCTGGTGTTCGTGAAGGTTTGGACGTCCCTGGTCTAGAAAGCTGGCCTCTCAAGGAGTGGGCTACCCAGACCTATTGGGCCTATCAAAATAATGTCCGTGCTGCGGCAAAAGTGGAAGTCTGTGGTCTCTGTGGCAAGATTGCGCCCTACCGCGAACTCAACTGCGCTAGTTTTTGCCCCTACACCCGCTAGGCTCTGTCTGCTGAGGACGGGAACGAGTTTTTGGATGAACAAGGTTCACGCATCAAACTAAACAACCTAGATGTAAGGGGATGGCGAGTAAGGGGAGCAGAGCCAAGAGGAGCCAGACCCACAACCAGTTCGTTGTCGGTTTTGTCGGTAGAGGTTGCAGGAGGGCTTGGACTCGTTCGCCTAAGCGGTAATCGGTGTCTGCCATGCCCGCACTCCAAACTTGCGTGTGGGCGGTAGGGTGCGCGACCACGAGGAGCAGAGCTTCCGCGAGTAAAAGCGGGTCGGTGCGCTCACAACTCCAACGGTCTGCCCGCAATTCCCGCAGAGCGAGCAATTCCTGCCAAAGTAGACGGCTCTGGGGTAGCCAAGCCGTAGCCCGTTGCACCCAACCTAGCCAGAAGAACCAGAAGGTATCCCGGTAATAGGCGTGGGCTTCTTCGTGACACAAGGCCGCTTCGAGTTGACCCGGGCTGAGGGCATTGAGGAGCCCCTGACTGACCACCAGTTGCGTCTTCCAGAAACCAACTTGGGCAATGAACAGACTAGGTTCTGGCATGAGCAGGGCTGCGCGTCCCCGGACCATGATTTGGGGATAGTCCCGGAGTAGCTGGTTTAGGTGGCGTCCCTGGCGGACCAAGCTCATTCCACAGCCGACCGTCAGTCCAAGTAAGCCCAGGGCCAAACCATGCATCAAATAATCGTCTCCGTGGAGCAACGTGAGGTGGTCCGGGCACATCCCCAGAGTCGCAACCGCCGTACTCCACAACAACACAGGCGGGAACAAGAAATAGCCCAGCACCCCTTGCCAACCCAGGACCCCCTTTCCCTGCCACCGGACCCCCCAAGATAACAACAGAGCCACCGCCGCCATGACTAGGTGCAAGGGTCCTCCTTTTGACGCGCCCGCCGCGCCGTCTCAATTGACCGGGCAATCGCTTCTAGTTGCTCTCGACTCGCCGTATCCAGATCATCGGTCAAAGTCGCCATCAACTCCGGGGTCCCCACCGCCAAAAATTCCCGCAGACGACTATTCGCTTCTAGGACTGCTGCCTCAGATTGAGAGACCAGGACTCGCCACCGGAATACCCGCCCTGTCTCATCACAGCCTACCCAGCCCTTCTGGAGTAACCGACTCAGCACTGTCGTCACCGAGGAATGACTCAACTCCCGGTCGGGATCACGCAACAAAAACTCATGGACCTCACGGGCGGTCGCCTCCTGGAAGTGCCAAAGGATTTCTAGGATCTCGCGCTCTAGGGGGCCAAGAGTCAGACGGAGGGGGCGGTGGTCCGGCAGCGGCATGATGGATTGAGAAGTTGTACAGCTAGGTTAGCACTCGACAGCCCGTCGTTTGACAGTCCAGGGGACCCTGTTTGACTATTGGGAAAATTCCTCAGGTATGACTGTGCAACGCAATCTGCTACTTCTCTCGCTCTTGCTACTTACCCCGGTAGCTCTTGCTGAACCGATGACCAAAGCCCAGCTCCTTCAACAGGAAGGGACGACCTCCGGTACGCTGTCTCCCCAGACCCTGGCTCAGGTCCCGGAACCCAACCTCACCCCGGAAGAAGATAGTGGCGAGATTGACCTGCTCAACGAAGTTACTGTCACCGCCACTCGTCGCTCGACGCGGCTCAGAGATACTTCCAGCACGGTCTATATTGTGGGCCGCGAAGAACTGGAGCAAAAGGGAGCTAACAACGTCGGGGATGCCATCCGGGGGGTACCGGGGGTCCAGACCAACCTCTTTGGTGCGGGGTCCGATGTCCACAACAACTATTTCATCCGGGGTCTACCCAACTCGGGCCTAGGCATTTTAGTGGATGGGCGACTGATCACTAACCTCAACCAGGAACACTTTGACTTGGGCGACCTCCCGGTCAACAACCTAGAACAAGTGGAAGTCCTGACCGGAAGCGGGGCTGTTCTCTACGGCTCCAACGCCGTCGGCGGGGTTGTCAACCTCATCACCCGTCGTCCCACCGAGCCCTTAGAAGCCCGTTTCAAGACCGAGTTCGGCAGCTACGGCTATAGCAATTACTTGGCAAGCTTCGGCGGGAAGATGGAACGCTTTGGCTACATGCTCGATTACCAACAGTTCGACACCAGTAACGACTACTACTATGAGGTCCAGCGGCCCACTGGCTTGTTCACCGGGGTCCGGCCCAACGGTTATGTTAACGCCCGCAATTACAATGCAACGCTGACCTATGACCTGGATGAGCGTAATCGGCTTGCCCTGGATGCCTACGTCCGCACCAATACCCGGGGGATCGCGCCCTTCACGATTATTGACCCGACCCGTCCCCTAGAGACGGATGGTGAAGCCCAATTTGAAATTACGCGCTTGAGTACCGAATCCCAGGGTGTGGCCCTCACCTACGACAGCCAGTTGGGGCTGGGTCAGGATTCCGAGTTACAAGTGGTCCTGGGGCTAGACCATAACCGCATCACTGAGCAGGCCGGTTACGAACCGGAGGACTTGGGCGTTTACACCGATATCTCTGCCTTCAATGCTCAAGTCCGCCACAACTGGCAATTCGACCCGACGAATAATTTCACCTACGGCTTCGATTACATCCGCGAGTTTGGTAACTCTGCCGCCAATGATGGCAGTCTCACCAACTTTGACTCTGCCGCCGGACGGCCCGCCATCTTTGGGCTCTATACTTGGACGCCCAGCGAGACCTTGTTATTTAATGTCGGTGCTCGTTACACCGTACCCGACCCGCTCGTGAATGGCTCGTTCACCCGGACCCTATCGAGTTCCTTTGACCCTGGGGTAGGCGCACGGTGGCAGATTACTCCGACTTTGGCCCTGCGCGGCAACTACCAGAGCGTCTACCGTGCCCCCAACTTCAACGACCTCTTCGGAGCCACCACCCACATCGGTAATCCCTTCCTAGAGGCAGAGACCGGGACCTCCCTCGACGTGGGCGTGGACTGGCAACCGAGTCCGAGTACCCTTTTGCGCTTGACCTACTTCCATTCCGATATCAATAACTTGGTGGATTACCTGCTCGTTCGTAATTCCTGCGCTGCCAATGGCTTCGCCGAGGCTTCTCCTGAGTGTGTGAATGGACTCGCCGACGAGTCGCTGAATAACGACCCCGCCAGTAACGCTGAACGATTCCGGGTGAGTTATCCAAGACTCAGTACTTCGGGCTTAGAAGGTGCCTTCAACTGGCAGGTCTCGCCCCGCTTGGGCTTTTTCGCCACCATCACGCTCACCGATTCCCGCATCCTGGAAGCTCCCGATGCTGCCACCACGAATCAACAACTTGATGCTCTCGCGGGACTGGGGAGTGAAGGGCAGGACCTACGGGGAGTGGACCAAGCCGAGCGCGATGCTTTGATTGGCACCCAATATCCCCTGGTTCCCTTCAGCACTACCCGCCTCGGGGTGACCTATGAAGAACCCACCGGGTTCCAAGCCAGCCTTTTCGCCAACCTGTCGGGTCAGCGTACGGTGGATGTCAACCATGTCGGTCCTTTTGCCACGACCCACCCAGCGCGACTTGCCCCCGGTTCGCTGCTTGACGGTTACACGACCTTGGACTTCTCTGCCCGACTGCCCTTGACCTCAGCCATCGTCGCCAATGTGTACATTGACAACCTCCTCGGCACCTACTACGAACGCTCCTACGGCAATCCCGCGCCTAGTTTCAACTTCCGTGTAGGACTAGCCTACGGTTTCTAATACCATTGCTTAGAATTGGTGCGTGATTTAGTAGTTGAGGGACCATAGAGAACATAATTGAGGGTCGGGCGATGGTTGGGGTACTCACACTGCTCATTCATGAGGATGCTGTGATGCTCAGGTCCCTTATGGAAAAGCAAACCCAGCCGACTAGCCGCGAGAAGATTCAGGCCCCCTACCTACTTAAGTCAGGGATTATCAAGATCAGGCAGCACCTAGCCCAGGTCCTAGCACGCCACGCATCCACCCTAACGCGCTGGTTCCGCATCTATCATCCATCGTGTGGTTTTTCCTGTGATTTCCTGATTTAGCCGCTTTTCAGGTGAAATACACTACACCGCTGCACGGGATTACCAAGAACAGACTTTACGATATCTTTATCAAGTTCACGACGGTAAATACTTCTGCACGACCTGCCAGCCACTCGCCAGGACACCGAGTAAGCCCAGGAATAGAACGCCATTCGTCCCTAAATGTAAAGCTCTCGCCCAGGGCCGCCGGGGGTGGATTTGGGTAGCACTCCAGGCGGAGCACAGTACGAGTCCCAATACACCCAGCCCGGACCCCAAATGGACCGACTGCCCCAGGGACCCGAAATGCCCCAGCGTTCCCACAATGCCAATGCCAGACAGGAGGAGGGTCAGTCCGACTAAGCTCCAACCGAGGACCCAGTGCCAAGAGCGGACAAGCTTGGTTCCTCGGCCCTGTTGTCGGAGGTAGCGCAGGGTGTAGCCGCTGACGATTTGAGCGGCATAGACGATGAGGAGCAAGCCCATGGACCAAGCTGCTACCCGCCAGAGCCAGAGAAAGGAAGGCAGATGCATGGGTATCTCCGCTAATTTTTTCAGGGTAGCGGGTTCAGGCTTTTTTGAGTAAATCTTCCGCACCGTCGGCTTGCCAGGTTTGCCGGATCTGGGGCGGGAGATGAGCGGCGAGGATACCCGCTAGCTTTTGGCGAGTTTGGCGGTCTATTAGGAATATCGGGAAACTAATTTGTTGCTGGTTGCCGTCTCTCAGGATGAGGCGCACGCGCCCACAACCGGGGACAGGGGTAATTTCGGCGGCGGTCAGGTCTTGCCAATTCAGATGTAAAGCTAGGTGTCCGACATGACGGGTCAGGCCCGTTGCATTGGCCTGAAGACGGAAGGTGAGCAAGACCAGCAAGACCCAGCCTGCCGGGAGTGCTAGGGCTATGCCAGTGAGAGGGTTTTTGGTTATGGAGGCTGCCAGGAGGAGAGTAGCGGCGGCGGCGAATTGAGCGAGGTAGACAAGGGGTCCGCCGAAACGGATCGAGCTTGGGTTCATAGGTGGGTAGGGTGTCCTTCATGCGTAGTGGGGAGCCGAGGCAGAGAAAATTTCTTATTCTTGCTCCCTCACAAACAGGGTAGAGAGCGGTGGTTGGTCCCCGGCAAGCTTCACAGAAATCTTTCTGGAGCTACGAAAAGCTTAGTCGGTCTTGCGGAAATTTTGCAGACCCCCTGGAAAACTCAGGCGATCCAGCGGAACGGGACCCTTGCCGCAGATCTCTTAATGCCTTGGTCCCCCATTAATGGGGCGGAGGGGCCTGCTTAGCGAACGTATCACCCGAGCTTCATACTTTGGGTTGAGTCCCAATAACGGCGGCGGTCCTAGCCAAGCATCAAGAGCTCATGAGCCGCTGGGTCTGGCTCTATGGCAGGATAAAGCAGCACTCAGGGTGAGGCGATGAAGCGGCGTGTCGTAGTCTTGGGGAGTTTGTGGGGTCTGGGAGTCCAGGCTCAGCCCGTGGTCGAGCTTTTAGCCCCGAATCATTATCAAGTGACCTATGACAGTGAGGGTTTACGGGTCAAGGGCTTGCTCTGGTTGCCCGCCCGGACTCCAGCCCCGGGCGTCCTCTTCAACCATGATGGGAACCGGGGGGTCACGCCCTCTACCCAGGAACGTTGTCTGGAGTTATGCCAGCGCGGGTTCGTTGTGTTCGCGCCCAGCTACCGGGGGGAAGACGGCTCTGAGGGAGAGATTGAGATTGCTCAGGGTGAGGTCACGGATGTCCTCGCGGCTGCCACGTTCCTCAAGAGTCGCCCGGAGGTCCGCCCTGGTCCCTTGGGGCTTGTGGGCACCAGTCACGGAGCTTTGATCAGCCTACTCGCTGCCGCCCGGGCCCCTCAACAGTTCGCTAGCGTGGTTTTTGGGTATGGGGTGGCGGATATCTATGAGTGGTATGCCTACCTCAAACAGACCCAACGTCTCGGTAATGATCCACTCACGCTCAAAACCTACGGTCAAGGCCCCCAGGATGTCCCCGAGAATTTCCGTCGCCGTCACGGGTTAGCTGTCCTCGACCGCATCCAGGCCCCGGTGCTAATTCTCCAGGGTCGCCGCGATGTGATTGTCCCCCCCAGCCAAGCCCAAGAACTCCACGACATGCTCAAACTCCGCAAAAAACCTGTGGAACTCCAAATTTACCCGGAAGCGGGACACGGTTTCCTCATCTACCGCAACAAGATTATCCAACAAGTAGGCCGGGACTCCATCCGCTACCGCGAGTCCTTAGCGGCCTTCGAGACCACTGTGAAATTCCTACAACGGACCCTGCGCTACTCAGTCTAGGTAATCCCTGGTCGGGAAGGAGCCGTTAAGATTTATATGCAGAATCCATCTGAAACAGTGGTTCCTCCTTGAGAGAAAAATTCATCCTTTGCTGATAACTACTACGATTCAAGACGCTTTTCACTAATGGCTCATCGTCAATAGGACGGTCTACGTATTTTCACCATGATCATTAGGATGAGTCTTGACAATCCCCTACGCTTCAATCTACAGTTTGCGAGGTAAGTAAAACTAACTACACAACCGAAACCCTCATGCCCAACCTCCTCCAAAACCTATTCCTTAACTTAGGGTCCACCCCTCAAAAAAAGAACACCCATTTTTTCCAGAAACAGCAAGTTTTCCTAGGTAAACTCCTACTCTTCGCACTTATCTTTCAAAATCCACTTTTGGCTCAAAATAAGAGGCCAGTGGAGACTAAGGCAAGACAGGAAGCACCTTCTCCAAAGATTCGTCAGTCATCTCCTTACCCTGCACAAGTTAAACCAACGCCCTACTCGATAGGTCCAGACTCAGGTACAAATGTAATTACCTTCGACGAATACCCAGTAGGTACAACAATTGCCGACCAGTACGCTGACAAAGGAATTCTTTTTAGTCCACATCTTCTTATTCACGATGACAAACGGAATTTTCCAGCCATTATAGATGAAGGTAATCCAAGTCCCGGTTTGTCGCCTTGTGAAGAAGATTTAGTTTCTCATTTATCTTGCTACGCTAGAGGTTTAGATATATTTAGTAGTTATTTTGTGGAAGAAGTGTACTATATTAAAATGTGGGTGGAGGGAAGCTCAGGTTTTATTTGGTGGTTTGACGGACCTGGTAACGTGCTTGGTCATAGAAGTCTCGCATCTCTTGATGAATTACTGGAAGATGATGGTGTAACAATTATTCCAGATACACCAGATACAAAGGAACCGTATGGTTCAACAATTACTATTGAACAAACGGGAGTTCGTAGCTGGGATCTTATTAATAGTTCATTTATTGACAATGTTGTTGTTAAGTTTCCATTGATAAACTCAGTTCAATTTGAAGCTATCAACAGTCCTCTTGACAATAACCCTAATGCAGGAGGCGGACAGCGTATGTTCCCTGAGAAATCGAAAGGGTTAGATAAAACCACAGTTAGAGTTAAAGTGGATTTACAGTTACCTCGTAAGGGCAAGGTATATCTCGAGGTTTTTGATATGGATGATCCTTCTACAGATGAGGCTCCCGTGGATAGCAATGGTGCAAATGGAGGTGATAATAATGGGACGACCCAAGGAACGCTAAGCTCTACCGTTTTGGACCCTGAGAAAGATGGTGATGTTTCTCAAGTTACGTTTACCCTCACCAAGCAGCCGGGAGACAATTTCCGGGTAGTAGCAAGTACTAGCCAGAGTGAGCTAAGTGGGATTGTGGTTGATGGCACAAAATTAATGAGGTATGGAAAGGAGATAACGGATGATGCCACGCCTGCCGAGACGAAAAGTACCCCAATGTTGACGGTGTGGCGCAAGTTGCACATTGAAGTGGACTCCATGGGTGTCGTATCAGGCAATCAAGTCCAGGGAACAATTACAGGTCAAGTTGAAGCAGGAGGCGAAGTCACTTTAACTACCGACATCACCCAGCCACTCGAAATCAATAGATTTGAGTTTGGTAAGCTCTACCTTCTGAGGAATGGTAGAGAAGTTGGTAGTGCCTCTGTCGTCAGAAATGGTACGAACACTGTGATAATCAGAGGCGCAGAGTCTGGTTCAGTTCCTTCTTTGGTCGGGCTTCAGTTTAGACTAGTGGATGATGACAACGTTGGTAACTTCAATTCTCCCAATGGGGATAGCGGTGTAAACGTTCCAGCACCGAATCTAAGTTTGATGCAGACAAGCGATAGTGCTTCGGTCAACGTGTTTGCACCTGCTTACGTGGTACCAACCTATGATTGGGGTACTACAGGTAATGACATTCCATTTGTTCTCAACTCTCCCGCCACCTTAGATGGACAGAGAAGTATTTACAGGTTTGATCAAGCTGCAACAAAGGCAGACCCAGATTTCTGGACAGTTTACTTGCTAGGATGCTATCAAATCTCTGATTCAAATGAATTTTCAGATGGAGATCCTAATGAACTCGCACCTGGTTTAGGTATAGACATAGCTGGCGGACTGGCGGACGGTGTGTTAAACGGAGTACCAGGAGACGGAGCATGTGTTTTTACTGACACTTTGAGGGAGAGTGTAAGTCCTAACAGTGCAGTCACTGCTGCACATGAGGTCGGTCATCTTCTAGGTGGCGAGCATATAGACGACGGGTTGATGGCACAGGATATTAGTCGTAATAGCTTTGTGTTTACTGGCAAAACACTTGACAAGATTAGACGAACAATTGCCCCATGAAAATTTCACCTAGGAGAACAAAAATGAAGATAGAGCAATGGCTAGACTGGCTCTCGGAAAAACTGTTCGGTATTAACTTTGTCTCTTGCGTTCTAAGACTCCTATGTCTTTTACTTGTACTCACATCACCTACTTTAGGACAGCCAACAAGGGAGGAACGGCTTACTAAAATAAGAGAGCTTATTGAACAATCCAAGCAGGATTTTTCCAAACTCTCCCTTGAGCTAAAGCTTGATAAGGCAAGCTATTTGCCCGGAGAACAAGTTAAGTTAGTGTTCCAAGTTGTCAATACATCAGATGCTTCCGCTGTACTTGAGCGGCCTTCAACCAAAGTCGGGACGTTAGGTATACACATCATTGACACTATGAATGTTGAAAAAAAATATACTGGCCCCTCTTGGGGAATTATGGGTAGCGGGTCGTTTTCAATTGCTGAGCCAGGAAAATCCGTTTCATACGAATCTGTCATGCTGTGCAATCATCGCTCAGACGCATACATTGATGATAGAAAATTCATGCGAGAAGGTCTTGAATCAGGCTTTCCTTTTCTGAGGGTTGGCACTTACTATGTTGTAGCTAGGTATGGTTCTAGTTATTCAAACTACATTGAGTCTGAACCTGTCAGGGTTGTGATAAAGCAACCGATAGGAGCGGATTTAATCGTTTGGAACACGATTAAAAGTAACCCTCTCTTCGCCTGCTTTCTCGAACTAGGTGTTCCTGGAGACTATGAACAAGTAGAAGAGAGTCAACGAATGGTCGCCACCTTTGAGGATTTACTCCTACGCTATCCCAGAAGTACCTACGCCCCGTTCATCCGTAAAGCGTTAGAAACATTCCGTGGGGAATACAAGTGGATTGAAGAACGCTGGGCCTCAGGCTATTACCCAAGGCCACCCGCACCCACAGCACCCAAGATACAAGCCCCAACCGTTGTAGCAAACGATAACTTCACGGCTGCCATCCCGCTAACAGGCTCCACCTTCTCCACCTTAGGCACAACGGTTGGAGCCACGAGAGAGCTTGGTGAACCCCAGCATGGTAACACCTGGGGCGGTAAATCGGTGTGGTGGTCTTGGGTTGCGCCTATTTCTGGTACTATTTCACTCAGCACCCAGGGCAGCAGTTTCGATACAACTCTCGGCGTTTACACAGGCACATCCTTGTATGAATTGACCAACATCGCGGCAAACGATGACATTGATCCTAAGACAAACCGGAACAGTGAACTCACGTTCAAAGCTACGGCTGGTCAGCTCTATAGAATAGCCGTGGATGGTTACACCGGAGCGGCTAAGGAAGCTCCTTCCGGTAGTATCTCCCTTAGCTCAAAGTCGAGTAGCGGTCCTATTAATGATGACTTTGCTGACGCAACGGTTTTACCCAGCAGTACTACCCTCTCAGTAACCTCTACTAATGTTGAGTCTACTAAGGAACTCAATGAACCTAAACATGCTGGGCGACAACCGGGACGTTCAGTTTGGTGGTCTTGGGTTGCTCCTGAATCGGGTACCGTTTCGCTTGATACTATAGGTAGTAATTTTGACACTGTGTTAGAAGCCTACACAGGGGCCAGCCTAACTAATCTTACTTCTTTAGCCAGTGATGATGACATGGGTGGTAATTCCACGAGTAAACTAGCTTTTACTGCAACCGCTGGTCAGACTTATTTCTTTGTAGTAGATGGTTACGCTGACAAGACTGGAAACATCACACTCAACTTGCGCTTAAAAACTCCCACCGTCTACCCTCCTGTAACTATTACATCCTTCACTCCCACTAGTGGAGAAGCGGGATCGCTTGTTGTTATCACTGGTAATCCTTTTCTACTTGCGTTACAAGTTACGTTCAACGGCGTGTCTGCTGACTTTGGTATTGAGTCTGATACTAAAATTATCGCTACTGTACCATCTACTGCAACAAGTGGACCTATCGGCGTAAATGCATACGCCACGTCTGCTTTGAGTAGTCAGAACTTCTCGCTCCCCGCAACCATCTCTAACTTCACTCCTAAAAGTGCGCGACCAGGAACTCCCGTTATCATTTCTGGGACTAACTTTCTGGACACCAGTTCAGTTACCTTTAACGGTGTGATCGCCAGTTTTACTGTAAATAATAACGAACAAATCACCGCTATTGCACCCGACTCGACCCTTGGCCCCATTGCTCTAACTACTCCTGCTGGGGTCGTCATTAAGAAAGATTTTATTTTTAGTCCGGTCATTACTAGTTTTACCCCCACGGTAGGACCGGTGAGTACGTCGGTAACAATTACAGGCCAAAGTTTCTTCGGAGTTAAGCTGACAAGCATTTAAAATGCGTTATACTGGAATTATTCAATGTCCAAAAATGTTACAACCATGCTTAGTAAAGCTTCCTTTCCTCAGAAGAAAAGCAAATCCTGCAACGAGAGCTTTACGCT
>NZ_JAAXLT010000186.1 GCF_013285555.1 Candidatus Cyanaurora vandensis
GTAATTCTATAAATGCAAGTTAGATGCGTGTCAGCTTACCCGCAAAAGCGAACGCAAACGCCCTACCCGCCAACCCAAAGTCCCCGCCACACTCTAAACTGACCAGCATCATTCCAAAAATCATAAAGGATACTCTCCGTTGTCCACCGAAAATTACTACCGCCGTAAACTCTTTGCCCTGCTGCACGACCCACAGCTAAAAGGTTTGTATAAAAACAAAAATGGTAAAGGCCCCTGGGAATCTTTTGATTGCCTAAAATCTGATTCTGACATTGAAACTTGGTGGGACATAAAGCATGGTAAAGGTGTACAGGCTGACCATATTGGTGCCACCTCCGACCGTATGACCCTCTCTAACGATAAAGATCTTTATCTCAACCGCAAACAAGAAGCTGGAAAAACAACCCTAGAAGTCCGCCACCCCATCAGTGGTCAGGAGCATAACCTTGAGTTTGCGGGTGTTTATACTGACGAGCAACTAAAAGAATTAGAAGAGAAAGCTATTAAAGACCTGCCACCAGGAGCCTTTGACCCACGAAAAACCAGTGCAGAAGCGGCTTTCTGGTGGTGTTGGCGTTTTTTACCTGAAGTCATCACTGATAAAATAGGCAACCCCCAAGCCCTGCTCCTCCCCGCCGAGACCCGTATCCCCGACTGCCCCATTCATAGCCACAACAGCACCGTCTCCGCCCTAACCGGAGCCTTATTTCCTGAAACTTGGACCTCCGGCGACCATGCCCATCCCTACCTATTAATCTTCACCTTTTCCCCCGTCCAAGAATTTGTCAAATCCTCCCGCAAGTTCCTAGACTTCTGGGCTGGTTCCTACCTCCTGCATTACCTGAGTGCCCGCCTCTGCTGGTACCTCGCCAAAGAATATGGTCCCGATGCCGTCATCACCCCCGCCTTATGGGGACAAGAGATTATAGATGCCTTCATCCGCACCGAGAATTATCTAGAGCTTGGTAAACACTTTGCTAGTCAGTCTACTGAAGCAGCCACCTCTCTCAGAATTGCTGGTTTCCCTAATGTCATCACCGTCCTCGTCGCCGACAAAGCAGGAGCCGAAGCTTTAGGCAAAAAGCTAACCGAGCAACTCCTTAGCGAATGGACCACCATCGGTTACAAAGTCCGCGCCGCCATCAAAAAAGAAGTCCATACCGCCATCCAAAATAGGGGCGAAGCTATTTGGCAACAGATCGCCGCTGACTTTGGCGACAATACTCCAGACAATCCCGCAAAGCTAGAACTCCTGGGCTGGGGTAAAGGCGATGGTGGTCAGTGGGAATGGAACAGACTTTGGGACGCACAACTCGCGGGGACCTGGGAAAGCTATTGGACCGCTGTACCCCTCGGCGACCCCGACCAAACCCTAGACATATCCAAAAAAAGTCAAGGCTACGACCAAGACTGGATCAATGCTCAAAAGAACCTCGCCCATGCCCGAACCGACCTCCCCACCGCCGCCGAACAAGCCGCTTATCGCTACCTCAACATCGGCACTTGGTGGGGCAGTCTGCAAAGCCGCCTGGGTCAACTCATCCAAGCGGTTAAAAATACTCGTACCTGGGCACTCCCCGTCGCTCCGGGCGAACGCTCCACCGTCTCCGGTCAATACAGCGCGGCCCATCCCCGCTTACTCTACAGCGACACCTTCCGCGAAGGTGGCGGACTCCCCGCTAGCTCCCAGCGGTTATTTTGGCGCGTCATGTCTGAAGTCTTTCCCGGACTCTTCAACGGCTCCGAGAAACTCAACTGCATCGAACTCACTAAACGTATGGCCTGGGTCCATGGTGGCATAGGAGAAGCTTTAGGGATGCCGAGTCAACTAAGTTCAGGCCGCATCAACTATGAAGACTTCATTCGCTTCCCCAACCTCTCATCCATCGCCGCCGCCCGTTTTGCCTATACCCATCCCCAACAAGTCAAAGCCTATTGGGAAAAGCTAAAAGGACTGATTGAGAATGAGCCTCAACTTTCTGTGCAAGATTTTAAGCACACAACCCGTAAACCCTTTCAAATTCCAAAAACTGACCAAGAGCTTAAATTAAAAATTAAAGATTTCGGTGAAGGCTATAACGGCGTGATGTTCTCTAGCAAATGGCTAGCTGATGACCTCGGGATTGAAGAATCTACTACCCTCCGTAAATTAGTCAACCAAGCCCACCAAGAAACTGGTATCACTAACGGCAGTCCCGGCGATTGGTGGGTCATCCTGCTGGGCGATGGCGACAACATGGGTAAATACGTCAACGGCAGCCGCCTCAAAACCTATCAACACTACCTCGCCACCGAAACCCGTCAAGAGTTAGCCAAGCGGGGCGGAGCCTGGACCGACCTCCTCGAAAACACCAACAAACGCATGGGACCTGCTACCCACGTCGGACTCAATCGCGCCCTACTGGACTTCTCCAACCGCTTAGTCCCCTACCTGACCCAAGAACGCTTTTGCGGTCGCGTCGTCTACTCCGGCGGCGACGATGTCATGGCAATCCTGCCCCTCGAAGATTTACCTGAATATCTCCGTTCCCTCCGCGCCGCCTGGAGTGGAGCCAAAGATCCCGACGCTGAATTCGACGCTAAAGGCGGTTACTGGTATCCCAAACAAAAACTAGCTAGTCTCCCTGACCGCCCCCTCTTCACCATGGGCGAAGGAGCCACTATGAGTCTAGGCATCATCGTGGCCCACAAAAGCATCCCCCTCCCCACCGTCCTCGAAAACCTCTGGGCAGCCGAAAAAGAACGCGCCAAAAAATTGACAGGTGTTGGTAAAAACACCGAGCCCAATTACATTCCCCCCAAAGACGGCCTCTGCTTCCGGGTCATCTACAGTTCTGGCAACACTCTCGAAGCCCTGATGAAAGGTCATCTCCTCGAACCCTGGTGGGCTTTCATCCAATTAGCAAGTAAGGCCGACTGCGCCCCCCTGCTCCACCGGCTCGCGGAAGAACTCCCCCGACGTTGCGTCGTCACGAGTGACCTCAAACTATTCAACAGAGCCGCCCTAGTCATCCTCAACCGCCGCGACCAAAAATTAAACGATGACTTACAAACAGCACTTCTAAGTTGGTTAGATGCGTGGGAGACCTGGGCCTGGGGGACCTATTGGCAAAAACTAGAAGCCTGGACCCTTGCAGGTGAACCCAAAGACAAGAAACCCGAGCTACCCCGTGGTGTGCAGCCCGACGACCTCGCCAAACTCCTGCGCTTCAGTGCCTTCTGGCTCGATAAAGGACGATGGGCCAAAGCTCCTTCCTCAGAGGAGTCACTATGACCGCGCTGCATTGGTATGTAGTCGAACCCCTAGATGTCCTACTCTTCCGTGAGGCCAAACCCTTCAGCCCAGGCAGCGGTTCTTGGGCCAAGGGACTCTTCCCGCCCCTGCCGATTACCGTCTTCCAAGCCCTGCGCTCCCTCCTCGACCAAGACAAAACCCCGACCCGCCGCCTCGAATTCCTCGGTCCCTTCCTTTTAGATAGCCAGGATGACCTCTGGCTCCCCACACCCAAAGACCTCCTCGCCATCAAAGAAACCAAGTCCTCGCCAACTAATGGACAAGCGCAAGAAGACCCAGAAGATAATTTTGAGACTCAGCGTCAAGACTGGACCGCCACCTGTTGCCTAGAACCGATTACCAACCACAAGTACGTCTTTGCCGACAATCTCCCCGTCATGGTGCCACCACCGCTTGATAAGAACCAACACATCTGCGGACGGCCCGCGCCTTGGATACGCCTCAGTGCCCTAACGCAATACCTCAAAGGCGAGCTACCCAAGAATCCTGACGACTTTTGTATTGACCCCTGGGCCAGCCAAGTCCTCCCCCACATCCTGATCCAGCCCGACCAACGGCAAGTTGCCGAAGAAGCAGGTTATTTCACCGAGGTTGCCGTACGGCTGAAACCGGGCTGGCGTATGGTCTGTGCCCTTGATGCACTCATGCCAAAAACCACGGTCCGTCTCGGCGGTGAAGGACACCGGGCCTTGGTTTATCCCGCTCCCCCCGCTCTCGTCCAAGCCAGCAAAACCTTAACGACCTTTGAACAACAACCAGGACACAACCGGGCCTACCTCCTCACCCCCGGTCTTGCCGAAGCCCGACCCAGTGTTTACGGTGTTACTCCGCAGCTTTGGCAAAAGAACTTAGCGGGTTGTGTCAGTGAACGGGCACTCTTATGGGGAGGAGTTTCGACCATCCGCCGCAAAGTTGGCTCCGACAAAACCTCCGCTCCAGAATTCGCCCTCTCACCCCAACGCGCCTACGTCCCACCCGGTACTATCTATCTCTTCAAGGACCCACCTCCCTTTAATGGTCCGCTCCTACCAACAAGAGACACCCCCTGGCTCGCTACCCTACACGCCCTCAACTACGGCAAACTGCTCTGGAGCAAAAGACCATGACTGATTACCTGACTTACTTACACCTACTTACCCCTCTACACACGGGGGGTAGTTCCCAAGCAGGAAACCTACTGGGTATTGCCCGTGAAGTCCATACTGGCTTTCCGTACCTACCCTCCTCCTCACTCCGAGGCAAAATCCGCTCTCAGTTAGAAGCAGTAGAAGGAGCCAGTATTTTCTTTGGACATAAGATCAAAGAGGGACAACAGCCTACTGAAGGGGAAGTATGGTTTGCGGATGCTACGTTACTGTTCTTCCCCATTGCTTCTTTAAGCCACCATCTTATCTGGATCACCTGCCCACTTTGGTTGAGTCGCTGGAATCGCTGGCTGCCTAATTCTCCCTTAAGCGAGAATATCGCAACTTGGTATGAAACTTTAAACAAACCTCAAGAGAGCGGTGGTAAAGTAGCATTCTCAACGTTTGAAACAAAAGAACTTTATCTTCAGACTGCCTTACTTAAGCAAGATGATATGGATAAAGTAGGCACTAAAACTCTGGGTGAATCCTTGCCAGATACAGTCAAGAATGACCTCCTGACCCCACTGCTCAATAAGCTGGTTATCCTCAATGATGAAGATTGTGCCGCTCTGGTAGAGATTGGGTTACAGCGAGAGGTAAGAGTTGCGCTTCAAACGGATGCCAAACTTGTACAAGGTGGTTCTTTTCGTTCTGAAGAAGCCATACCACCTGAAGCTGTGCTATTCTTCCCTTGGGGAATGAAATTGTCTAAAAAAGAAGCAGAAACCGCACAGGTCCGGGCAGAGACTTTAAAAATTCTGGGCGAGCGACTTCAATTTGGTGGATTAGAGGGCTTGGGACAGGGTTGGGCGGCGATGAACACAGTTCCTAGTAAAATGAATGAGGTCACGCCGTGATGAAACTTGATGCTCGCAGCTTCAGCAAAGAAGCCTACGAAGGTCTTACTGGTGTTCGCAAGGATATCAAAGAAGAATATTACAAGAAGGCGAGTGGCTTAGTCAGAGGCTTACCTGCTTACATTTCAACTTGGGGTTTACATCGTTTAAGTGGTGATGCCAAAAACTTCTTGGCAGGAAAATCGAGCGATACAAAGTACAAAGGAACTGTTTACATAACCTTTTTAAGTAAGCTAAAAGCCTTTAGCAAGCAAGATTTTGATGTAGAGAATCCAGGGACGTTAATTAAAATGCATCTTCGGGAGTACACTGCTCTCAATCGCCTTGCCATTGAACTTGCAAAAGAATGGTCATTTTGGACCCCATCAATTCTTGGTGAACCGGAGGAAGAATGAGCTATAGCCGTGGGGGAAGAAGTGATGACCGCAACCGCAAAGAAACTGTAAAAACGCCTCAGCAGGAGTGGCAGGAATTTTTAGGTGAACTAGGTAAAAGGAAGCCTCAGCCCCCAAAGATCTACAGTGACTTGCTAAAAGATAGCCAGTTGGTGGAAATTGATCGTATGAGTATCACCATTTTCTTCCCCGATGAAAAAATAAGTGGTCTTGCTAAAAGTCAAAGTCAGAAAATCATTAATCTTCTTCCTAGTAATCTAAACAGAGGAAAAATTATCTGTGGTGTTCTTGGTACAGAACCACCGCAAGAGCTACCGCCAGCCTCAATTCCACAGAAAAGAATTACTGAAATGATTGTAAAATCTCCTCTGCAAGAGTTGAACTTTGCCTGTTTTGGACAAGACAAGAATGGTAAGGACTTATCTCAACCTGTGTTAAAACGTGCTGCTGATGCCGAGAAAAAATGTGCAAAACTATACGAAAGGCTTACTGAAAAAACTCGTTTGCTAGCTGGCAACCCAGACTACTTACTAACCATAAAGTTTCCTTGGCGGATGCGGGTAGGCGGAACGCGGGGATTCAGAGAACTGTTATTACCTGCTTTACACACTGTCTACGGCATACCTTATATTCCTGCAAGCAGTCTTAAAGGTATAGTCAGGGCTTGGGCACGAAAACATCACCATGAGCTTGAAGCTGACCGCTTGTTGGGGAGATTAGACCAGGGTTTAGGGACGGTCCAAATCCTAGATGCTTTTCCTACCGCACCTTGTTTAAGTGTAGATGTCGCGAATCCTCAATGGCATTGGTCTAAAGATGCCGTCAACTATAAACCAGAACCTCATCCGCTCTTAACCATGGAACGACCTGAGCTACTAATTGGCCTTGTCCTGACAAGTCGCGGGAAAAATACTGAAGACATCAAGATCGTTAAGCTTTGGCTAAAACAAGCTCTTGAAGAAGAAGGACTAGGCTCACGGATAAGTGCAGGTTACGGGAAGGCCAGCCTAAAGCCTAGTCTCCGCTACTCCTGTGAACATAAATTTTCACTGTGGACACAGGGAATGTATGGGGTAGAGCCGCCTAGCGGAGAAAATAATTATCGAGGAAAAGCGGAGTTCCGACCGACATCAGTTCGAGGAATTTTACGCTATTGGTTTAGAGCAGTTGCGCTGAGTCTTTATACGCCTGATGTTTGCAAATCTTTTGAAGATGAGTTATTTGGTGTTCTTGGCAAGCAGGGCAAAATAGCCATTAACGTAGATTTCAATTCGACTACAGTCAATGAGCCATATCATTACACAGGAACAATCTGCTTAGAATCAACTGAGCAAGAATGCTTAGACTTGGTTTCCAGTTTACTAACCCTTGCCTCCCATTTAGGTGGTGTTGGTCGTGGGTCACGCCGTCCATTGCACAAATTAAATGGAAGAATGCGAGGAACTCACTGGGTGGTGGATGAGGATTGTTGCTTGGAGTATGAATCTTTAAAGTGGCGACAGCTATTAAAAACCGTCACTGACTGTTTCTTAGCCAAGAAGCAATCTGCAAATAGATACACCGTCTCCCCTGGGCAACCCGGAAAAAGAAGGCAGGATGTTTTAGACCAAAACACACAAATCCTACTCCTTCAATCAACAGACCAAATTATCCCAGAAGCAGTGAACTGGGCAACGCAAGGAAACAAAAATAATGTTCGCGGTACCGCGCTGACATTTCTGTATAGTAGCGAGCAATATAAAGGTCAAACTAAGGATAGACAAGGAAATGTTTTTGGAAATCCAAAGGTGGGAGGAGCTTTAGAAACTCCGTCTTATGTTTGGATTAAGTCAATCTTCCCAAGAGCTAATGATCCTTACCAAGTAGTCACTATTTTTGGAGCAGACTACGAGGATCGTAAAGTCTTTACCGATGCTCTTAAGAGTAATGGTGCTATTAAAGTCTGGCCTTTTCCTAATCTTTGATCACCTCACCTACCAAACAGAAGCGATAGAATGGCAAACTTGATTATCAATTTAGGCACTTCTGATATCTCGGTGAAAGTCCAGGGTGAGGAATTCTTTTTTCCGGTAATGTTCAACCGGAATGAACCGAATGATACTGAAGACTTGACAGATGAGGAAATATTTATTTGGCGAAAAGATGGGACAACTAGTTACATTGCAACCTATATTTGTCCTGAACTGGGAATTAAGATTGAGAGCAAAAATAATAGGGATACTTACTCTTTTCGTGACCTTACCCAGGAACTGTTAACGCGCTATCAGCAAGACCCCGACCATTGGCATTCTCGTATTCGCCCCTGTCGAGTGTGGGGTGTCATCCAAGATGCAGTCCAAAATTTCGCCGTCACTAAGGTTTATTTCATTGTCACCAATCAGCCAGAGGAAGAGGTTACAGGTCGTCTTTCAGATACTGTACACCTATTTGAACTGCTCAAACTTTGGTTTAATCGTGAAGAAGTAGCTATTGAGTTTATCGAAAAAGCAATCACCTTTAAAGCTATCCATCAAGATGAACTTTTTAATTACTACTACAAAATCTTTACGGACATCCCTTTGAGTGAGGAAATTCTTGTTAGTATCAAGGGCGGGACGAATCAGATGCAAACTGCTTTGAAGATGCAAGCCATCGCAACAGGATTTTCAAAGTTACTTTTTATTGATCCCGAATTAAAAGTAAGTAAATTTCTGCGCGGTGAGCCCTCAGGAACCAAAATCACTTCTTTTTGGAAATACACAAGGACCCAGCGTTATCAGAATGTTAATCTCCTCCTTGAGCGTTGGGATTTCGGGGGAGCTTTAATTGTTTTGGAGGACTGGCAGCGGACCCAGCGATTCCTCAACAAAAATATTGATGACCCCGAGCTTTTCAGGAATAGTAACATTGTTGCTTCTGCGGTTCAAGTTTTAGAACTAGCCTGCGATTGTCTAGAGCTTAATCAGGACCGTATGCTTGAAATTCAAAAAAATACAAGTAAGCGACCAAGAGAAGTTTCGACAAAGTTCCTCAACCAAATTATCGAATATGACAAGTTGCTGAATGTTTATACTCAATGTTTGCTGTACTGGAAGTTAAACCGTGTTGCGAATTTTCTGTATCGTCTCTCCACCTTCTATGATTTGGTTCTCTATCAAGTCAGGGTACGAAACAATAGTCGAGGTCCGGTCTTAACGGGAGACCGTTTCCAGAAACGAGCCATGATTGAACAATATATCCAAGGGGGGTTAAGACCGCATTGGGAAGTGATAGCTAAATATCTGGACCAACTAAATTTCTGGGTTACGATCCGCAATGAACTCGTTCACGATGCCCGAGGAGTTGTTAAAGAAGGGATGCGCCTTAAGTTTGAGGAACAAAAGCAATATCGCGAAGCTACCTGTCAATCCCATGAAATTACTACGGTCATGACCAAACTACTGCAAGTAGAAAATGGCTGGTTATTACAGAAGCCCCATTACTTAACAGATTTTGTGGATAAAAACCGCTACTATCTTTATGCTGAAGCTCATGAATGGGTTATCCAAAAACTCATGACCGATGGCTTAGCATAACTTGTTCCTGATAGGATGATTGTCGCAACCACCGGACCCATGGCAAACTCAGGTCGTTTAATTGTCTTGACTGGACCAAGCGGGGTCGGTAAGGGAACCTTGGTAAGCCGTCTGCTCCGCAATCGTCCGGCCCTCTTCCTCTCGGTCTCAGCCACCACCCGCGCCCCGCGCCCCAATGAAGTCGAGGGCGTCCACTACTATTTCATCACCCGGACCAAGTTCGAGGAATTGATTGCCCAAGGACAACTCCTAGAATGGGCCGAGTATTTGAGTAATTATTACGGCACCCCCCGTCAAGCCGTCTTGGAGCGACTGGCAACCGGGGCTGATGTGTTACTGGAGATTGAAGTTGAGGGTGCGCGACAGGTGTTGAAGACCTTCCCCCAAGCCATCACGATCTTTATCTTGCCCCCCTCCCTCAGTACCCTCGCCGCCCGTCTCAAGCAACGCCGCACCGAATCCCCCGAGGTCATTACCCGCCGCCTGACCAAAGCCGCCCAAGAGATTACCCACGCCCCAGAATTCAGTCACCGGATCGTCAATGACCAATTAGCCGAGGCTGTAGCACAATTAGAAGCCATTCTGTACCCGGCCTAGTTTCTATAACCCCTTCCCTGTAAGCTCCTTGCCCCTGTAGTATCTTGCAGTACAATTAAGGTTTGCCGTCAGGACCGACCCAGGCCCCACACCACCTTAGAACTGGGTAGTCAACAGCCCGTCTTCTCCTGGGCCAGTCATGACCTGGGGCCTCAAGAAGCGCAGATGGCCCGCAACGTGGCGGCCCTGCCATTTATTTTCCAACACGTCGCCTTGATGCCCGATGTCCACTTGGGGAAAGGAGCCTTAGTCGGTTCAGTCATTGCCACCCGTGAGGCGATTATCCCGGCGGCGGTCGGGGTAGACATCGGTTGCGGGATGAATGCCCTCCCAACCCCCAACCTGGCCCACCAACTAGACGGCAAACTCAAACAAATTCGGTCGGCGGTTGAGTCAGCGATTCCCACGGACTTTAGTGAAAATAAGGACGTGGAGAAAGTCGTCTCCAACTGGCCCCGTTGGTCAGACTTCCCGCAACTCCACCCCGGTGTCCAACGCGAAGTAGGCAAAGCCATCAAACAGCTAGGTTCCTTAAGCGGGGGCAATCACTCCCTAGAAGTTTGTCTCGACACAGAGAACCAAGTGTGGTTTAGGTAGGTTCCTAGACTTTTACCGGGCAGGACTAACGACTTGTTTTGTCCTCACGGCCCTAACCCTGCATGGCTTCGCAATACTCCAGCATCCGGTTGAGGCCCCAGAACTCATCTTCCTGGGGATTGGGCGTATTGATGTGACCGACGTGACCGCCCTGAGGCGTCAGCAAGAGGTGGGCGTGGGGGTTGCGGGCAGTGCGTTCGGCGAGGTCAGGGATGAGCGTGGGAGTGAACATTGGGTCATCGGCGGCGTAGATGATGAGATAGGGCCGTTGGAGCGTGTCGAGTAAATAGAGTGCACTGGTCTTTTGGTAATAATCCTCGGTACTGGGGAAGCCGTAGTAATCAATCACCATCTCTTGGTCAAAAGCCCGAATCGAGTTAATGCGCTCCACAGCCCCGGGTTTGACCGCCGCCGGGTAACGCTCAAGTCGCAACTGGGCTTCGCGTTTGAGTTCTTGGACCAGCACATACTCAATCATCCGCCCGGACCACTGGGTCTGGAGGTAGTCCAGGGAACGGTTGGATTCCAGGTTAGGGGCGAGGACTGCCGCGCAGCGAATTAAGGGCGAATCTAGGTCATGGGTCGCCTTCAGACCCCACAGGGCTAGCTGACCCCCCAGGGAGAACCCGGCGAGAGCCACCCAATCAGGGCAACCCAGGGCGACCAATTGTTCTGCCATCCGTACTTGGTCCTCGCCTTCGCGCCAGCCATCAGCCGAGGGCACCGGCGAATACAGCGCGGTGCGTCCGTGGGCACGCCAATCGTAGAGGACCACGGCCCAACCCCGCTGGTACGCTTTGCGGGCCAACAGTTGGGCGTACCAAGCACTCTCGACTCGCCCCGTGATGCCATAGGTGATGATAAGGGTCCCCCGTGCTCCCATTGGACAACGCCACAACCCCCAAATCGGGACCCCATCGGCCCCAGAGAAGCAGTGTTCCTGCCAGGGGACCGCTGGGTAGGGGGCCAGCCAGGGGGTCTGGTCCTGGGTTTTGATGAAACTATCCCCATAAAAAGAACTCACTAAGAAGGTCTGGACGAGACCGTCTCGCAGATGCCAAGGCGGGGTGTAGGGGAGGGTAAACATCAATCCAAAATGAATTTGTGCAGGGCGACGGCGACCCCATCCTCAGTGACTGGGGGCGCGACCCAATCGGCCTCAGCTTGGACTAGGCGCGGCGCGGTTGCCATGGCAATCCCCACCCCAGCAAAACGAATCATCTCTAGGTCGTTAAAGTAATCGCCGATGGCAAGCACTTGGTCTGGAACCAGTCCCAGCGTCTCGACGAGATAGGCCACCGCCGCGCCTTTGTTGGCCTGGGGGTGGGTGGCCTCGATAAATTGATTGGTGGAACGGGTCAAGTACAACTCGCTGGGTGCATATTTTTGCTGTAACTCGGCCCAGAGTTCTGTCGTGTCCTGGTCCCAGAAAGCTAACAGTTTGGTGGGGTCCTCGGTGATGCGCCGGGCCAAGTCAGGGACGACGGTCAGGGGCACGCCCGTGCGCTCGGCATAGGACAGGTTCCAGGGTTGTGGGGGGCCTTGGATATAGAGGTTGTCATTGAGATAGAGGTGGACAGTCATCTGGTGGGCTTGCAGGTAGCTCAAGATATCCAGAGCTAAGGAGCGGGGCACTTTGAGATGGCGGACGACCCGTCCATCCTGGGGATCTTTGATTAAGGCACCCTGGTAGCTAATCAAGGGGAGGGGCGACTGGATCTGCTGGTGGTAGGGCAGGGCTGAGCGATGCATCCGTCCGGTGACAATCACCACCGGGATTCCCCGGGCTTGGACGGCGGCAATCGCTTGGACCACCGCTACTGTAATCACCGGGGCCTCACCAAGGACTGTTCCATCCAAGTCGAGGGCAACTAACTTAATTCCCATGCATGCTCGCCAATGCCTCACTACAGGGTATCAGTATTCGCCAAGTCCTCAAACAGCGCGTAGGGATGCTGACAACGGCGGACAAAGGCGACCCGGGCCAGGGCCTCGGGGTTGTGACGGCGGGTCCACATCACCCAACGCCAGCCCCAGTAGGTCAACTGACGACTACCCTGCTCTAGCCAAGGGGGAGCCGGACGGGGAGTCGGTTGGAGCGCGGTCTCCGGGAGTGCAGGCAGGAGTTGGGGGAAGTATTGCGCCAACCAAGGGTTATTCCCGAGGACGCGCTGGTAGTAGGCATGGCCCAGGAGGGGACGGCTCAACAGCAACTCCAGAGCCAGGGGTCCATCTTGACGCACGAAGGGCTGGGTATCACTGTCGCACCAAATAACGTTGATGCTCATCAGTTTGGGTAAAAATAACCGCTGGGTATGGGCAT
This sequence comes from Candidatus Cyanaurora vandensis, assembly GCF_013285555.1. Taxonomy (GTDB): domain Bacteria; phylum Cyanobacteriota; class Cyanobacteriia; order Gloeobacterales; family Anthocerotibacteraceae; genus Cyanaurora; species Cyanaurora vandensis. The sequence goes on from NZ_JAAXLT010000186.1 coordinate 12,746, forward strand.
CGGTGGGGCGGTGGCGGTGGGCCAGAGCGAACCCGAGGGCCAGGATATTCGCCATGAGATAGGTGGTGTAGCGGCTACCATCGGCGACGAACAAATTAAAATCCACATCGTCGGATTCCACGAAACCACCGCTGCTCATGGAACCCGCTAGGGCAACACAGCGTACCTGGGGACAGTGGTGGGCTAGGCTCGCGGCATAGGTGAGGACGGCATTCCAGTAACGGTGGCAGTGCTGGGGATGCTGCTGTTGCCGCTGCTGAGAGCGTTCGACGAAACTCTGGGGCAGGTCACAGGCGTGGACGAGGCCGCCACTCAAACATAAATTCTCAATGCTGCCGAGGGCCTGTTGGACCTGTTGGGTCTCAGCCACACCCCCCACTAACCACTGGGCTAATTGGGGGACCGAAACGGCGTACCCCCGCCGCTGTAACAATTCGACCGTGGTGACAATCCGGGCTTGCAAGGCTTCCATGGGGATGATTGTAGCGGTTCGCCTAGACCAGAAAATAGGTTCTCGCTTTACAATCGTTAATATACGTTGAGCATAACCGTGACGGTCGCAACCAAGCAATTCACCTACTGGCAATGGCGCGGGTACCGCGTCCGTTATCGTCAAGCCGGGACCCAGGGCACACCGATTCTGCTCGTCCACGGATTCGGGGCCTCTGCTGACCACTGGCGGTATAATATCCCGGCTTTGGCAGAGCAGCACCGGGTTTGGGCGATTGACCTATTGGGATTTGGGCGTTCGGAGAAACCGGACTTGGCCTATGATGGCGACCTCTGGCGCGACCAGTTGCGGGATTTTTGTCAGGAGATGATCCAGGAACCAGCCGTAGTCGCGGGGAACTCCCTGGGGGGTTATGCGGCCTTGTGTCTGGCGGCGGACCACCCCGAACTCGTGCGCGGTTTGGTCCTCCTCAACGGCGCGGGGCCTTTTGAGAAATCCGTGAGTCCCTATGGTTTGCAGGGCTGGGTGAGTGGGTTAGTGAATGGGCTATTACAACAACGCTGGGCTTCGGACTTGCTCTTTGAGTACAGCCGCTCCCGTTCACGCATCCGCCGGACGCTGCTACAGGTTTACAAAGACCCGCGCAACGTCAACGACGAACTGGTAGAGGACATTTACCAGCCTTCCTGTGACCCTGGTGCGCCCCGAGTCTTCGCCCGGGTCTTCAGTACGCCCCAAGGCCGGACGCTGACGGAGTTGCTAGCGGTGTTACAAGTGCCGCTCTTGCTGTTGTGGGGGGACTTGGACCCCTGGATGACGGCTGGGCGGGCCACTCGTATCCAATCCCTCTACCCCCAAGCCACCTTGGTCTCACTCCAAGCGGGCCACTGTCCCCACGATGAGTGTCCCGAACTAGTAAACCAGGAGTTATTACGCTGGACTACGAGTCTGGGGGTCTAGTATTGGCCTCAGTCATCGGCAACACATAAGTAACCCCATACTAGAAATAGGGACTAAGAATTTCTCACAATCTCCATACATCTATAGGAGACAGTCGGTCCCCGCTTACCTCTAGGCTAGAATCGCATCGCTGGGGAACCCTTATCACATGAACGTTGCCATGAATAGTGTTGCTAAAATTCCTACCGGCTGGCGTTGGCTCCTCGGGGGGCTGGTGGTGGCGGGACTCGCGGCAGGGATCTACTTTGTGACCGCGCCCCGGCCTGACCCAGCGGCAAAGTTTGAACGCTTCTTAACGGTTGTTGAGCAGGTGGATACGGACATTCGGATCACCTCGGCGGGGCAAGTTTTCCCCAACCGTCGCTCCAATGTCGGCCCCAAAGAAGGCGGACTCCTAGCAGAATTGTTTGTCGAGCAAGGACAGGCGGTCAAGCAAGGCCAAATCCTCGCCCGGATGGACACGGAACGGGTGGTGAATACCGTCGCTGAGGCCAAGGCCGCCGCTGCCAGTGCCCGCGCCCAATACCTCAAGGCCCAAAATGGTTTCCGCTCCCAGGAAGTCGCCCAAGTCCAGGCTGACCTCGGCGCGGCCCAAGCCCGGTTGCAGATCGCTCAAGATAACTTTCAGCGTTTCGATGGGCTCTACAAGGATGCAGGGCTGACGGATGAAGAACTCAACTCCCGCAAACTAGAACTGGAGCGGGCACGGGCGGATGTGACCAGCAAACAAGCCCAAGTTGGACTCTACCAGAGTGGCAACCGTTTTGAGGATGTGTTGGGGGCCAAGGCGAGCTACGACCGGGCTTTGGCGAACTTGGGCGATGCCCAGACCCGGTTCGATGACCTGACGATCCGCGCCCCCTTCACCGGAATTGTCTCCCAACGGTACGCCGAGTTGGGCAGTTACGTCTCTCCGACCACCAACACGCAAGGAGCTTCTGCCAACTCCAGTTCAATCTTGCTCCTGATTGACCGCCTAGAGGTCCTGGCAACCGTGGCGGAATCGGACATCCCCCGCATCAAAGTGGGCCAGCTCGTGCGAATTACATCCTCAGCGTTCCCCGGTCAAGAATTTAAGGGCACCGTGCGCCTAGTTGCCCCGGAAGCCGTGGAGGAGAACGGGATCACCCAGTTCCAAGTCCGCGTCCAACTCGATGACTTCGCTGCCCGGACGCTCAAATCCCGCTTAAACGTCAGCGTCAACTTCATCGCCGGGAAGCTCAACAAAGCCCTGGTTGTCCCTACCACCGCCATCATCAGTAAAGACGGCAAGACGGGCATCCTGGTCCCTGACCTCAAAAAAGGTCCCACCTACCGCGAAGTGACCACGGGCCAAAGCCTAGGCGACAAAACCCAAATCCTCAAGGGCCTCAAAAAAGGTGAACAGGTCTTTGCCAAACTGCCTCCCGATGTGAACCTTGAAGAGTTACTAGGAAAAAGTAATGCGTTCCAGTAACGTGCTGGTTACGCCCGTCATGACCCCGGTGCCCTGGGGCAAGGGAATGTCCTGGAGTACGACTTGGGCGGAGAACCTGTTGTTAGCCGTGCGGACCCTGTGGGCGAATCGGTTGCGCTCCTCGTTGACCATGCTGGGTCTGGTGATTGGCATCGGTTCGGTGATTTTAATCATCGCCCTAGGGGTCGGTGCCCAGAAGTTTGTCAGTGACCAATTCAAAGACTTGGGTACCAACGTTGTCGCCATCTTTGAAGATGGACCGCGCACCAAGGGCCGTCAACCGATCACTTTAGAGGATGTCGAAGCTCTCAGGACGCAGGTCCAGACCATCGCCAATATCGCCCCAATTGCCTATGGTGGGTTTAGGATCACGCGGGGGGATAAAGTCTCGGAGGGCCAGTTGGCGGGTGTACCCGAGTCCCTGACTGAGATTCTGAATATCAGTTTTCTCAAGGGCCGCTTTTTCACTCCGACGGAGATGGCGAACCGGGCCACGGTGGTAATTTTGGGCGAGGACCTAGCCAAAAAAGTCTTTGGTTACGACGACCCCATTGGGAAATTAGTCATCCTCAACAACCGCCCCATGACCGTCGTGGGTGTAACTAAGGCGGGGTTCTTCGGCAGTTGGGTAGACCTGAACCGGGGGGCGATGGTGCCGCTGCCGCTCGCCATGGAGAGCCTAGTCGAGAGCTATTCCCCTTTTGGTAAAAAAGTCGCCGGGGTCCTGCTCCAGGCCAAACCCGACAGTACCGTAAACGCCGTCACCTTCGAGGCTAAGAACCTATTGCGCCAACGCCACCAGGTGACAGACCAAGAGGACTTTATTTTGGGTAATATCCAGGACCAGATTGATATTTTTAATAATGTCGCCGCCGGGGTTTCCTTAGTGCTGGGACTGACGGCAGCGATCTCTCTGGTCGTCAGTGGGATTGGGATCATGAACATCATGCTCGTCTCCGTCACCGAGCGCACCCGCGAGATTGGTCTACGCAAGGCTCTCGGCGCGTCTGAGGAAGTAATTCTGACCCAGTTCATCCTTGAGGCGGTGCTGATCTCGGTAGTTGGGGGCACGGTCGGTATTCTACTCGGTGCGGGGTTGGCTCTGGCAATCGGGACTGTCTCACCGCTCAAACCGGAAGTCACGCCCTGGGCAATTGCGCTAGCGGTAGGTGTTTCGGGGGGGATTGGGCTATTTTTTGGGGTTTTCCCGGCACAACGGGCGGCGCGGCTCGACCCGATTACCGCTTTACGGAGTGATTAGCCATGCCTTGGTTCGAGAGTATTCAAGTTTCGGTTTCCGCGTTGTGGGCTAACCGCCTACGTTCCCTCCTGACCATGTTGGGGCTGATTATCGGGATCGGGGCGGTTATTTTGATGGTGGCGATCGGAGTCGGTGCCCAACGCTATGTCAAGGACCAATTCAAGAGCCTCGGTACCAATGTGGTCGTCCTGGGTTCCGATGGGGAGCAACGTAAGGGTTTTCGTCCGCTTACGACCTATGATGCCGCTGCCTTAGAAACCCAAGTTCCCTCCGTAAGTAAGATTGCGCCTTTTATTGCTGAGAATGGACGGGCGGTCTGGAAGAGTAAGAACGCCAGCGGACGGATGTATGGAATTACACCCGCCCTCGTCGAAATGTTAGACTTCCCGGTCCTCAAGGGCCGTTTCTTCACCGAAAAAGAAGTGCAGGAACGGGCGCGGGTCGTCGTCCTGGGTCAGGAGCTAAGCGGCGAACTCTTTGGGGCGGAGGAACCCGTGGGCAAGGAAGTCTTGGTCCAAGGCCAACCCATGACCGTGATCGGCGTAACCAAACAAATTGCCTTCAAGGGCTATCTGGGCTACGTGGAGCGGGGGATGATGATGCCCATTACGGTTGTTCACGAGCGGTACATTGCCGGGAATACCCCCTTTGGTTTGAAATTGGGCTTGATTTTCATGGAAGCCAAGCCCGATGCCTCCGTTGAAGAGGTTACATTCCAGGTGACTAACTTGATGCGGCAACGCCATCAGATCATGGGTCAGGATGATTTCTTCGTGGGCACCTCTCAACAAGTCCTCGATACTTTTAACAGCATCGCCCTAGTCTTGACGGCACTGTTGGGGTTCACGGCGGCCATCTCCCTCGTTGTGGGCGGGATCAACATCATGAACATCATGCTGGTCTCCGTCACTGAGCGCACCCGCGAAATCGGTCTACGCAAGGCCCTCGGCGCGACGGAGGAAGTAATCTTGACCCAGTTCATCATTGAGGCGGTGCTGATCTCGATTCTGGGCGGCATCTTTGGGCTGGCCCTAGGGTTGGGGTTAGCGCAAATCATCGGTGCTTTTTCGCCGCTCAAACCGGAAGTTACCACTTGGTCCATCTGGCTGGCGGTGGGCGTTTCGGGGGGAGTGGGACTATTCTTTGGCGTTTTCCCGGCCCGTCGCGCTGCTCGTCTAGACCCGATTCTTGCCCTACGTACTGATTAAGGAGTTTTGTTCGATGGTCATCCGGCTCGAAGAAATCCGCAAAATCTACCGCCTCAACCAGACCGATGTGCCCATCCTCAAGGGCATTGACCTGACGATTGATAAGGGGGAATACGTCGCCATCATGGGACCCTCGGGTTCCGGTAAGTCCACCTTGATGAATATTATTGGTTGTCTGGACCAGCCGACAAGCGGCTCCTACTGGCTCAACAACTACAACGTTGCCACCATGGAACGCAAGTTCCTGGCCCAAGTCCGTAACCGTCAGATTGGGTTTATCTTCCAACAGTTCAATCTATTGCCCCGCGCCGATGCCCTCGAAAACGTCGCTCTCCCCGCGCTCTATGCCGGATTGGGCAGCAAGGAACGTAAACAACGGGCCACCGCCATGCTAGAGCGGGTCGGGTTGGGGGACCGCCTCCATAACCTCCCGAGCCAACTCTCCGGGGGTCAACAACAACGGGTCGCCATCGCCCGCGCCCTCATCAACCAACCCAGCATCCTCCTCGCCGACGAACCCACTGGGGCTTTGGATACCCGCACGGGCCAAGAAGTTCTCAACCTATTTGAGGAGTTGAACCAAGAGGGATTAACCCTGGTGGTCATCACCCACGACCAAGAAGTCGGGGACCGGGCACACCGGATTGTGCGGCTCCGCGACGGGATGCTAGAGACTGACCTACAAGCGGTGCTGGTTTAATACGCTATACAACCGGATGGAACCATCTCTAGCTCCAATTCACAAAGCTTTGACACTCCCCACGGCTAAAGCCGGGGGATTCCTGGTTCCACGAGTTCGCTTGCAACATCGGATTGCGCCTCTGTCGTAGGGGCTATGCTCTCCCCA
>NZ_JAAXLT010000187.1 GCF_013285555.1 Candidatus Cyanaurora vandensis
CCCCAGTCCGCCGCCCCCGCCCAACAAGCCAAGGGGCTACCGCGCTCCTACTCTGATTACCTCTCCTGGAAGATCCGGCAGTACCACGACCTCTATTTCTCCAGGGTCAATCCAGACGAATACACGATTGTGCGCTACGTGATTGCCCCGGATGGGCAGATCCGCGAAGCCGAAGTTTTACCCGAGAGCAGCAGCACCCCGCCTGCTGTCGCTGAACTTGCCGCTGAGACTATCCGCGACATGGACCCCCTCGAACCCCTACCGGCAGGGATTAAAGAAGTCGTGGTCCTCGAACTCTTCTGGAATGGGACGGTGATTGGGGACCCTGGTAGTTTAGAGGAACGCCTGAGTACCTTGCCTGATGGTCGCTGGATTGAGGAAGTTCCCTAACCGACAATGATTTAGTGGTGCGAGATAGTTATGGATGTCTTAATCCTGGGCGGTGGGGTCATTGGGTTGTCCCTCGCTATCGAACTCAAGCTCCGGGGCTGTGCGGTTCAGGTGCTAGATACCGCGCGGACCGGGATGGCGACTCGGGCAGCGGCGGGGATGTTGGCCCCGGAAGCTGAGGGTCTGGCCCCCGGTCCCCTGCGGACCTTGGCCTTACAGAGTCGGGAGCTTTGGCCTGCCTGGAGTGAGAAGTTAGCGTATCTGAGTCAACAAGCAGAGATTGGCTACTGGCCCTCGGGTATTTTGAGCCCCCGCCCTGTCCGTCCTCAGGGGATTGATGGGTGGAATCGGGCACAGGTCGAGCAAATTTTGCCCCAGTTGGACCCACAATTTACTGGAGCGGCTTGGTTCCCACGGGATGCTCAGGTAGACCCCCGCCGCTTATTGACCGTCCTTATGTTGGTCTGTGGACAGTTGGGGGTCCCGATTCACCCCGTCCAAGTTGAGCAGTTAATTATTCAAGACGGTCAAATCCACGCCCTCAAAACTGACCAGGGTAATTGGTCAGCGGACCAGTACGTCCTCTGTACCGGGAGTTGGGCAGCAGCATTACTAGGGTTGCCAATTTTTCCGCTCAAGGGTCAGATGATGGCTCTCCAGATGCCCCGCCATCGTCTATCCGTCGTTGTCTTCGGTCCTGGGATCTATCTTGTGCCGCGCCGGGAAGGGAAACTCATCGTTGGAGCTACCGAGGAAGACGTGGGTTTCACTCCTGAGACGACCCCAATCGGCTTGCAATCACTGCGGACCCGCCTGGGTCAACTCCTCCCAGAGGCTTTAGACTGGCCCATCCTCGAAACTTGGTACGGCTACCGACCCACGACCCCGGACCACAGCCCCATCCTCGGTCTTGGCCCCTACCCCAACCTCCAGCTTGCCTTGGGGCATCACCGTAACGGGATTCTCCTCAGTCCCCAGACCGCTCGCCTCCTCGCCGACAGTCTCACTAGACGACCCACGCCCCAGTTAGAACCATTCAGTTACCAACGCTTCAAGACCCCTGCCCAGCCGGAGAACTAGCGGAAACACCTACCTGTAGTGGGCCGAATTCTAGAGGTGCGTGATATATAGTTGTTATGGCGATCATAAGGGTGTCTAGTGCGTTCGGTACTCCTTCCTACCGTCGTCAAAGCTAGTGTTGACGCTGACCATGGCGACCGTTTACGCGTATTCTCCGGGTCCGCCAATCCTGAACTAGCCCTCGAAGTCACCCGTTACCTCGGCATTCCGCTGGGGAACATGGTCCGTAAGACCTTTGCGGACGGTGAGATTTACGTCCAGATCCAAGAATCGGTGCGCGGTTGCGATGTCTACTTGATCCAGCCCACCTGTCCCCCGGTCAACGACCATTTGATGGAACTGTTGATCATGATTGATGCCTGTAAACGAGCATCAGCGAGGCAGGTGACGGCAGTGCTGCCCTACTACGGCTATGCCCGGGCTGACCGCAAGCCCTCGGGTCGTGAGTCCATCACGGCCAAACTCACCGCCAATATCCTGACGGAAGCCGGGGTGAACCGGGTCCTAGCCATGGACTTACACTCCTCCCAAATCCAGGCCTACTTCGATATCCCGGTAGACCACATCTATGCCAGTCCCGTCTTGGTGGAGTACCTCCAGCACCTAGACCTCGCGAGCTTGGTGGTGGTCTCACCCGATGTGGGGGGAGTAGCCCGTGCCCGTGCCCTCGCCAAACGCTTAGATGATGCACCCCTCGCCATCGTGGACAAACGCCGCCAAGGGCATAACGAGGCCGAGGCGATGAACGTAATCGGGGATGTCAAGGGGAAGACAGCGATCTTAGTGGACGACATCATTGATACCGCCGGGACGATCCTGGAGGCGGGACGGGCCTTACTCGCTTCAGGAGCTAAGGAAGTCTACGCCTGTGCCACTCACGCCGTCTTCTCCCCACAGGCGACAGAACGGCTTGCCAGTGGGGTCTTCAGGGAAGTGATCTTGAGCAATACGATCCCCGTTCCTTATGATAAGCAGTTCAAGGCGTTACGGGTCCTGTCGGTGGCGAACTTGCTCGGGGAGGCAATTTGGCGCATCCATGAAGATTCTTCAGTCAGCAGTATGTTTCGCTAGCCATGGAACTGGTCCCGACCCAAACTGCCTGGTTGACGCAAGCTTTGGCCCATCTGGATGTGTTGTTGTTAGACCATGCCCACTGTGAGAAGAAAGCCGCCCGGGTCGCCCTCCAACTCATGCACCGCTATCCGGCCCACCGCGAACTTGTCCAGGACCTAATCCCCTTGGCCCAAGAGGAATTGCAACATTACGACTGGGTGAATCGTAGGCTCGATCAGCGCGGTATTCGTTGGGGCAATCTGGCTGCCGCGCCCTACGGAAGCCGCCTCCAACAACTCATCCGTCGCCAGGAACCAGCGCAGTTATTGGATAGTTTGTTGGTCTGTGGCCTGATTGAGGCGCGGAGTCATGAACGGTTGGGATTACTGGCAGCGGCGGTGGATGACGCTGACCTGCGCGAACTCTACCAACGGCTGACCCAGGCGGAGGAAAGGCACCAACGGCTCTACTGGACCTTGGCGTTGACCTATTTTCCTGAAGTGGTGGTCCAGACGCGGTGGGCTGAATTAGTCCCAGCGGAGGCAGAAATCCTTAGGACTCTCTACCCCCAACCCCGGATGCATAGTTGATGTTGAAGAACCTGCCCCTCCTCGTTGGTATCCTGGGCAGCGGTCTATTGGTCTTGAACCGGACGCTGGCGACTCCCACCCCAGAACAGACCCGCGCCGATGCCCTGGGACTGATGATGGCGGCGGTGTTGGTTCTGGTCGGGATCCTGGCGCGTCCTGCCCAACCCGTAACAGCGGCAACTATCACCATAACTGCGCCTCAGGGTACGGAAATAGCCCCGGTCTCTCCTCAACTGGCCCAGGAATTGCAGTGGTTGGGAGAGAGTCTATTAACTAATACCGCCGCCGTCAGTCTTTTGGTGTGGGACCAGGGGCGGGTCTTGCTCCGCATGGGCTATCTGGCGACGGAGGACTTTATCACCGGACCGATCGTCGAGCGGGTCCTCCAAACCCAAAAACCTGTGTACTTGGTGTCCCTGAAGTTATTTCCAGGGCGCGTTGAGTTTAGTTATTTACCTATGGGAATGCAGGCCATCGTTTGTCAGCCTCTCGGGAACCTGGGGGTGTTGGTGCTGGGTGCTAATCAGGAACGCAGTTTCACGCCCCAGGATTTGCAGTGGATTGCGGTTTTGGCAAAACGGCTGGCGTTGACCTTGGACGAAAAACGGGAGTGAAGGATGGCACGGTTGGATGTCGAGATCTCTGAAGAGTTATTTGCCCGACTCCAGCAACACCAGCGGACCACGGGTCAGGATTTGACCCAGGCCGTCGTGGCGGCCTTGGTCCTATTACTACATCCGCCGGAGGACACCCTCGCCCAACGTCTCACCACCCTCGAACAGTCCCCCCAACTGTCTCCGAGCTATCTAGAAGGCCATGTGGAGGAACATGTCGCCACCCACGTCAGCCGGATCATGGGCTATGTCGAGCAGACCAGCGACCATCTCATGGCAATCTTGACCCAGCGGCTAGCGCAACTGGAGACCAACCAGACCCAGACCGCGAGCAGTCTCAGTGAACGGATCACAGGGGTAGAATCCTACTTGGTCCAACAACACCAGAGCCGCGATCACCTTAGTCAGACCGTTCAAGCCTTGGTCCAACAGTTGACCACCATCCAAGCTCAACTCCAGCCCGTCCTCCCCGAAGGCGGGTTGAGTGCTACCGCTTTAGCCCAACGGCTCGGCGTAGGCCGTCATACCTTGGTCCGCCATCGCAACCAAGCTGATTTCCCGCAGTGGTCCCAGAGCCAAGACCCCGACGGTCTAGCCTGGAGCTACGCACCCGACCAGAAGCAGTTTTTTAAATTAATCGGTACATGATGCGTGAGATCATTTAAGACCTTAGGGCTGAAATGATATAAGCGGTATAGCCTGTTGTTAGGCGGTAAAAGAGCGAACAACTGAAATCTTGTTCTTGTTGGGGCGAATCACTCTTCGGGTTATCGCGGTATGAAAACCTCTGATCTCGACTATCAGCAAATATTCCGCCGGGGAAGCACCTCCAACGGTTGGGTAGTTGCTGAAAGATCCTCCTCAGATTTTTTGATTGATGGGGAGTCACTTTTGCACGCATTAGTGAAGATTTATGGAGGGCATCCCGACTTTACGGGGGGTTTTGTAAGAGGTTTCGTTGAATCAAACCGTGATGCGCTTGCCAAGTTTACACTGCAAGCTTTGTCTGATATAGACAGCGGTCGTGTACTTCATCTTGTGGAGAGAGTTGGCCCTTTCCTATTTAAAAAAGAAAACTATGAATCCGTGCTCTCTCGGGTTGCTGCTTTCTAACTAGTAGATTTAGCCGCTCTGTTTCCGGCTTGGTCATTAGACCGTGAGCATCTCTCTAGGCTACAGTAAAGGGAGCAATGTGCAGGGTAATTGGAGCAATGACAGTTCAAAAGCCCCAATATAGCAGGGAAGAATTCGCCCGTCGTGGCGATGAGATCTATGAATCGCAGGTGAAACATCTGGTCGAGGTTGGTAATCATAAAAGGTGGTTATGTTGAACTTAACAAAGTCGAATTACTGAACGGCTGAGGCCGTGACTGATCCAAGAACGGTTAGAGTGGTTTATGTACCTTATGAATTGACCCGGATGCCCTTAGGCCGCTAAATCGGTGCACCCAAGGTCAAGGTGAACTCCGAGAAAGCTACCCCAAGCCAAGTCTCCCGGCTCTCCACAAGTTGATAGGGCTGCGGGTCGATCCCCAAGGCACTCATGCGCCACGAGATGAGCTGCCCCGCTCCTCGGAAGTCTGCTGTTGCTGCTCGGAACTTGCCACGGGTGTAGGTCAGCAACGGTAGGGAAAAAGACAAGGGCGGCACGGGTAGGTCGGGGAGGAAGCTGACGATATCGCGGGTTGGATTGGTGTAACTGGCCTTCAATAAATCTCCCTGTGTCCCGCTAATCAAGAAACTCTGCTCCCCCCAGTGATAATCCAACGTCCCCAACGTCTTCGGTAAGCCCCAGTTTGACTGTCCATTGACTTGAGAAGCGGGCGAGTCCACGGTCATCGTCGTCACCCAGAATGAAAGGTTCGTGCCGTGACGGACCAAGGCCGGGGCAATGATGAACTCGTTGTAAGGACCCACCGGAGTCTGGTCGTAGTGGATGAACCCCACAACCCCGAGGGTATAACCGGGCCAAGTCTGGATGATATCCAGCGGGATGAGATCTTGGACCAACGCCACCGGGAACTGAGCGAACTCTAGGGCGGCTTGGCCCCGAGTCTGCCAAGGCGGGGGGATGCGGGCGTGGGAGCCGGGATCTAGGTCTAGGGCAGGGTCTTGGGGGATAGCCGTACCGGGGACGACCACCGGGGCCAAGACCCAATCCCAACTATTTACAAAAGGTAAATTCACGGCAACAGATCCTCCCATAACTGGCGACGGCACTGGTCCTGGAGCTCACGCACAATCGGTGCATCCTGGGCGGTGGGCAGTTGCGTCGTGTAGTACTCCAAGTCAGCTAGAGCTTCTCGCCACCGCCCGAGACGAGTATAAATAATTCCCCGGTCGCGGACCTCAAAAGGCGCGTCCGAGAATAACAACAACATCCGCTCTACTGCTGCTAGGGTCCGGTCCAAGTCCTGACGGTGAAGGTACACGCCCTTGAGGTTGGCGAGCATCCGCAACAAAAAAAAGCGCGCTCCTAGGGGTTCACGAGGAATATGGGCTGCCTGGGGACCGAACCACTGCCGCAGACGGGCCTGACAGTCCTCTGGGAACAACACCTCGCCTCGATGAAAAGCATCCACAAAGAAATCCACCTCCGGGAGGTCCGGGCGGATGAGCAGATGCCCCGGCATCCCCACCGCCACCATCGGGAAGCCGACGCGCTGAGCAATCTCTAGATAGACCAGAGCCATGGTAATGGGAATCCCCGTGCGCCGCTCCAGCACTTCATTGAAGAAACTATTGCGCGGGTCATAGTAGTCAGTTTCATTGCCTTGAAAGCCCAACTCGTCGTAGAGGTAACGGTTGATGGTCTGGATCACCCGGAGGGGATAGGGCGCGTCGGGTAATTGGGTTTGGACGGCTTGGGCCATGGTGTCGAGGGTGTCGAGATAAGTTTGTGGGTCAAGGTCTGGGTATTCCTCCTGGGCCATGAAAAGAGCCGCCCGCGCCAGATTGATCTGGGGCTGGTCAAGCTCTTGGCGGAACCGGGTACGGGCGGGCAGCATTAGCGCGAACCGAACTGGAAACCATTGGCCTCAGCATAGCGATTTAAGAAGCGCATCACCCGCTCTAAAATCTCATCGGACCCGACTTCAAAGGAACATTCCACCTTGGCTAGATCATCGTCATTGCGAAAAAAGAACTTCATCCCGTTGGGGAAAACTTGGATCTCGCCTTCTTCATCGCGCAACCAGAGACTATCGGAACCCTGGGTGAAGCTCCGCAGCTTCTCCATCGCCTGGAGCCGTTCAAAAATTAAGACCACTACTTTCGTTGTCGCCCGCTTGCGTAAACTCACTTCACTAATTGTCTCTTCCAGCCCTTCAATAAACTGCACGGAGATCGTCACGGGTCGCCCAAATGTATTGATGCCCAGTGTATCCGCTCTCCTGTGCCCTGGGTCTAGCCTGCACAATAGGAATATTCCACCTTGACCACCCCATGTCCAAAGGCTCCATCCCCTTCCTTGAAACTCTATCTATGGCAGTCGAAAGTCTCTGGAGTAATCGGCTGCGTACCGGGCTGACCATGCTGGGGGTCGTGATTGGAATTGCCTCGGTGATTGCGATTACCGCTGTCGGGCAAGGGGTCCAGAAGGCCACCGAGCAACAGTTCCAGAGTCTAGGCACCGATGTCCTCTTGGTTCTCGCAGGGGCGGCGCGGACGGGGAATGTCAATCAGGCTGTCGGGTCCGCCACGACCTTAACCTGGGACGATGCCCAAGCCATTCAAGCCCAGGTTCTTGCCGCTCAAGGGGTGACGGCTTTTCTGTTGCGACCGGCCCAGTTGGTTTACCAGGGCGTCAATACCTCGACTACCGTGGTCGGGACCGACGTGGCCCATCCGTTGGTGCGGAGTTACCAGCCGGAGACGGGTCGTTTTTTCACCGAGAATGAGGTGGCTGGGGCGGAACGAGTGGTGGTCCTGGGTTCTAAGGTGGCGGAGCGATTATTTGGACCGGGGGGCCAGGGTACGGGGACCAAAATCCGCATCCAAGGTGAACGTTACTTGGTGACCGGGGTGATGCAAACCAAGGGCGCGTTGGCGAATGTGGACTATGACGACCGGGTGTTTATCCCACTCTCGACGATGGCGGCTCGCTTAGTCGGCAACAACGCCCTCCGTGGGGTCGCCATCAACGGCCTCTGGGTCAAGGCCCGCAACCAAAGTGATTTGGAAGCTGCCCAATTCCAGGTGACGAATTTGCTCCGGTTACGTCATGATATCTACCCGCCCCAAGAGGATGATTTCACCGTGACCAACCAAGTGGATCTCGTCAGTACCCTGGGGACAGTGGTGGGTCTATTCACCGTGCTGGTGGTGGCGATTGGCGGGATTTCGCTCGTCGTGGGCGGGATTGGGATTGCCAATATCATGCTGGTCTCGGTGGTGGAGCGCACCCGCGAGATTGGGGTCCGCAAGGCTTTGGGGGCGACGCGGCGGGCAGTCCTGGGTCAGTTTCTGGCTGAGGCGGTGGTGGTCTCCTTGGTGGGGGGCGTGATTGGGATTGGGCTGGGGATTATGATTGCCCTAGGCGCGGCGACAGGCTTAAAGTTGCCCTTTGTCATCTCCCCGACGGCGGTGGTGGTGGCCTTCGTTCTCTCAGTCGTGGTGGGTTTGTTGGCGGGGGTGATCCCGGCGCGTAATGCCGCCCGTCTCGACCCAATCGTGGCCCTCAGGAGTGATTGAGATGATTGAACTCACAGCAGTGACCAAGACCTATCGGTTGGGGGAGATGGATGTTCCGGTCCTCAAGGGGATTGACCTGACAATTAACCAGGGCGAATATGTAGCGATTGTCGGGGTCTCGGGGTCCGGTAAGTCTACCTTGATGAATATTATTGGCTGTCTGGACCGTCCCACCTCCGGGCGGTATGTGCTGGAGGGGCGCGATTTGACCACCTTGGACGATGACGACTTAGCCTATATCCGCAATCAGCGCATCGGCTTTGTTTTCCAACAATTCAATCTATTGGCACGGTCCACGGCTTTGGAAAACGTGATGTTGCCGATGGTCTACGCCAATGTTCCCAAGTCCGAGCGGCAGGAAAGGGCGGTCCAAGCTCTTACTAAAGTGGGACTTGCCGACCGTCTGACCAACCGTCCGAGTCAACTCTCCGGGGGCCAACAACAACGCGTCGCCATCGCCCGGGCCTTGGTCAACCGCCCCGCCTTGGTCTTGGCTGACGAACCCACGGGAGCCTTGGATACCCGCACCTCTCAAGAAGTAATGGCCCTCTTGACGGAGCTTAACCAGCAGGGGATTACAATCATCATTGTCACCCATGAACCGGAAGTAGCTGCCCAGACCCGCCGTCTGATTCGGGTCCAGGACGGGCTGATGGTGGACGCACTCTCTAAGGTTTAGGGGCAAGGCGGAGGGGCCTCTTAAAATGAGGAACCGGGCTGACGCAAGAATTCTAGCTCTGCTGGGGTTGAGGGACGGTCCAAGATCCGGTTGCGGTGCGGGAAGCGTCCAAACTGGGTAATCACTTGCTGATGTCGCTTGGCATAGTCCAATGTGGATTTTAGGAATTCATCGCCGTCCAGGTGACTGAAGAGGGCTACACACTGTTCCTGGTCGTTGGGGTTTTCACTATGTTCAAAGGGTAGGTAAAAAAACATCCGTTGGCGTGAGGGGAGTTGCTGGTCTAACCTTTGGGCTACAGCTTGTTTTGCCACCGTCAGGGCTAAGGGGTCCGTCCAAAAAGAGCGGGGGGTATCACGAAACATATTGCGGGGGAACTGGTCTAGCACCAAGATGAGGGCCAAGCTCCCTAGCGCGGTCTGTTGCCAGTCGCCCAACTCGCCCACCGCCGCTTGCTGGTAGACCGGGAGGAATTGACGGACCTGCTCGTCGAACTTGGGGTCCTTGGTGAACCATACCGTACGGGATTGATACCCGCCGTCATCCGGTTCGCCAAACCAAAAAGCTAAAACAGCCGCTGCGGTCATCCTGCATCCTCGTTACTCACCTAAGCTTAGGTTTTTAGCTCAGCAATGCCGTACATTCCAGGATCAGTTTCTGGTTGACCAAGGCGTGGGGTTGGACCGTTAGGGCACGGCGGAAGGACTGGATCGCTAGGGCATATTCACCAAGGGCCGCATAACATAGCCCCTGCCCGTGGAGTGCCCCGAAGTGGACGGGTACTAGGGCCAGCACCCGTTCACAATCATGCAAGGCACTGGGGTATTGTCCCTGTAAATAGTAGAGGACTGCCCGGCGGTTCCAGGCTTCGGCAAAATCGGGCTGGTCTTGGACCAAGTTGGTGAGGACTTTTTCGGCTTGGTCTAGTTCACCGGCCTCCCAATGGGTCTGAGCGCGGCTGAGTTGGGCGAGTCCCCAGGCTCCCTTTTGGGTAAACCAGTGCTGCCATAATTCCTGGGTGGCCTCAGCCCGCACAGCTTCATCAGGGTCCTGGAGGGCGGTCAATAAATCCTGGGGTGTCT
Organism: Candidatus Cyanaurora vandensis; assembly: GCF_013285555.1. Classification (GTDB taxonomy): domain Bacteria; phylum Cyanobacteriota; class Cyanobacteriia; order Gloeobacterales; family Anthocerotibacteraceae; genus Cyanaurora; species Cyanaurora vandensis. Next base: position 10,181 of record NZ_JAAXLT010000187.1, read on the forward strand.
CAGCCATGGAAGCCTCCTTTATTTCTATTAGACAATTGATACTGCACAACCCTGAGTATTAAGTATTTTGAAGCCGTGTTCTCATTCGAGTCTCCTTCAGTACAGTTAAGGAAAATAGCAGTTTAGGGCCATGGAGAACAAGGAATTCAAGTGGGAAAACGAACGCTACAACCAAACCCGTGAACAAAATGACGGGCTGGCCTGTGGTGGACTAGATGTGGGCATTGCTTACGGGTTGATGATGTTTGCGGGGCTGTCCTTCATCCTGGCGGTGGTCCTGACGGTCTCTTATCTCATCTTGCTTTTTTGACACGGGGAGCTATGTTTTCCACTCGAACCGCTGGTGGAATCCCGCTGTGGAAAACATAGCCACCGGCTGGGCTTACCGCATGGGTCAAGCCCTACCTGTGTTTGTCTGGAAGCTCGTTACGACTGAAACCTTGGATAAATACTAGGAGAGGTCCCGAACATCGCGCTACAGCCAGTAGAACTTGAGGGAAAATATCCTTTTTCTGTCGACGGGGACCCCCTACCGGAGCTCCGCCACCATATGCAACAAAAGTTGTGCGAGTTGATGCAGTAGCCTACACGCCTACCCCCACAGACCTAGCCCAGCAATGGTCGGCTGAAGTCCAAAGCAGTGACACTGTGGTACTGCTGGAGGATGAAGGTCATCTACATCATAGAGATGCATAGGAATATACTTGGGCTGCTTTAAACCAACGTATTAGCGTAAGCATGAAGAATGAAAATGAGAAACAGAGCTATTATGGATACTTAGATATAAGGCAAGGCACCGTCGTCCTTAAAGAGTTTAAAGTTGCCAATACAGAATCAGCAATTGCCTACGTCAAGCACCTGAGAGAAATCTATAAAAATAAAAAGATAAAGTTAATCCAGGATGGAGCGGGTTATCACAGAGCGGCAGAATTCCAAACGTACCTGGAGGATTTAAATAAAGGTGTAGAACAAAAAGACTGGTTGGTAGAAAGACTGGTTGGTAGAATGTGTGCGTTTGGCACCATATGGGCCCGAACAAAACATATTTCTCTCTGAGCTGGTATATCTGAGCATCTCCTATAAAATATTCTATGCGAGCTTTATACCATCCATCTGGACACTTGCTGAATCTTTCATTCCAAAAGTCATTAACAAAAAATCTGCGAGCTTCTCCCTCTTTGCCCAAGCCACTAACGGAGGAGTGCAACCACCAAGTAAAAATATTGTTAAAGCTGAAACGAGACCGATGATCGTTGTGAGGTTATCCAACCGAGTCCGCACTCAGGATGGCGGTGAGGAGACCGGGAAAACGTTGGTCTAGGTCCTCGCGGCGGAGGGAATTGAGGTGTTGGGTGCCTTCTTTACGTGAAAAAATTACCCCGGACTCGCGCAGGACCCGGAAGTGATGGGACATGGTGGATTTGGCAATTGGGGATAATAGGGCATCACAGAGTGGGGCACAGGCTAACTCGCCCTGGTCTAGTCTGCGGACAATTTCTAGGCGCACTGGGTCGCCCAAGGCATAAAGGACCGAGGGGAGGGCGATGTCTTTGCTGTCGGGGTGATGAAGTAGCCGCATCCTTGCATTGTCGCATAAATTAGCTTATAGTTTGATAGTTCGACTTTATCGAATAATCAAACAACCACGGAGTCCAGCGATGTCGGATCTGTTCGCGCCCATCCAACTCGGTCCCTATACGCTCCCCAATCGGATCATCATGGCTCCTTTGACCCGCAACCGGGCCGGGGCGGGGAATGTTCCTGGTCCCTTGAACGCGACCTATTACGAACAGCGGGCCTCCGCTGGCTTGCTCATCACCGAGGCGAGCCAAGTTTCGCCCCAGGGCCTAGGCTATCCGGCGACTCCCGGCATTTATGCACCGGAACAGGTCGCGGGTTGGCGGTTGGTGACGGAGGCGGTCCATCGGCAGGGCGGACGGATCTTTTTGCAACTCTGGCACGTGGGCCGGATCTCTCACCCTTCTTTGCAACCCGATGGTGCCCTCCCTGTCGCCCCCAGTGCCATTGCGCCCCAGGGTCAGGCGATGACCTACCAGGGAATGCAGCCTTTCGTTACACCCCGTGCCTTGGAGCTTGACGAGATGCCCGCGATGGTCGAACAGTACCGCTGGGGGGCTGCTAACGCCTTGGCTGCTGGGTTTGATGGAGTCGAGGTCCACGGGGCTAACGGTTATTTACTCGACCAGTTCCTGCGCGACGGGGCTAACCACCGTACTGATAGCTACGGGGGTCCGGTGGAAAATCGTGCCCGGTTGTTGCTAGAAGTGACCGAAGCCGTGGTGGGGGTCTGGGGGGCTGACCGGGTGGGGGTGCGCCTCTCGCCTAGTTCTACTTTTAACGATATGCAGGACAGTAATCCCCAGGCGACCTTTGGCTATGCGGTGGACCAACTCAACCGCTTTGGGCTGGCCTACTTGCACTTACTGGAACCCAGCGAATCCGACCTACGGCATGGCGGTACAGCCATCCCGACCGCTTACTTCCGGCCCATCTTTAAGGGTCTGCTGATGGTCAACTGGGACTACGACCTCGCCAAAGGCAATGCGGTCCTCGCTCAGGGCAACGCCGATTTGGTCTCCTACGGTAAACTCTTCATCGCCAACCCCGACCTCCCCGTGCGCTTCCAGACCCAAGCTCCCCTCAACACCCCGGACGAGACGACGTTTTATGGCGGCGGGGCGGCGGGCTACACCGATTACCCGACCCTCAAAGAACGACAACTGGCCTAACCCACTGGAGTAACCATCATGATTGACCTCTACTACTGGACGACCCCGAACGGGCACAAGATCACGATGTTCCTGGAAGAAACGGGCCTACCCTACCGCCTGATCCCGGTCAATATCGGTAAAGGGGACCAGTTCCAGCCGGACTTCCTCAAAATCGCGCCCAACAACCGCATCCCTGCCATGCTTGACCAAGCCCCGGCTACGGGTGGTGAATCCATTGCCGTTTTCGAGTCCGGGGCGATCCTGCTCTATCTCGCGGAAAAAACTGGGCAACTCCTGCCCACGGACCTACCGGGGCGGGTAGTTGTCCTCCAGTGGCTCTTCTGGCAAATGGGGGGGCTGGGTCCGATGGCGGGTCAGAATCACCATTTCAGCCAGTACGCGCCGGAAAAAATCCCCTATGCCATCAACCGTTATGTCAATGAGACCGGACGGCTCTACGCGGTGCTAGACCACCAACTCCAGGACCGGGAATTCATCGGCGGGGCCTACTCGATTGCGGACATCGCGGCCTATCCCTGGATCGTCCCCCACGAACGTCAAGGCCAACAACTCGACACCTTTCCCCAGATCAAACGTTGGTTTGAAAGTATCCAAGCCCGCCCCGCCACCCAACGGGCCTACAGCCGGGCTGAGGAATTCAAGGACCAGAACATCCCGCCCACCCAGGTCCGCGAACTCTTGTTTAACCAGTCAGCAAGCACGATCCAACGTTAGGACGCACCCCGGCGCAGCAGTTCGGTGGTCGAGACCTGGATTTCCACCGGGACTAAGACCACCCTGGCGCCCACTCGGGCGGCGGTGACGGCTTCGGGCAATTTGTCTAATGTATAGTCGCCGCCCTTCACATAGATATCGGGCCGTAAAGCGGTAATTAAACCATCTGCCGTCGGGTCCGCAAAAATCACTACTGCATCCACCGCTTTGAGGGCCAGCAACACTTCCTGGCGGTGGGCTTGGAGGTTCACGGGCCGGGTCGGGCCTTTGAGAGTACGGACGGAGCGATCGCTATTGAGACCAATCACCAGGGTCCGGCCTAGGGCCTTGGCTTGGCTCAAGTAGCGCACATGACCGACGTGCAACAGGTCAAAGCAACCATTGGTCAAGACTAGGGGCCGCCAGTGCTGGGGGTCCGCCGCGACTTGCTCAATTAATTCGTCCAGTCCGGGGTCCATGTCACCTGCTCTAGGTAATGAAGGAGTTCCTTGGGGTTCGTGGTACAGGTCCCGAAGGTGCGGACGACAATACTGGCGGCGAGGTTGCCCAGGACCATTGCTTCCTCGGGCCGTGCCCCACTCAACCGCGCCGCCACCAGTCCTGCCACCACCGTATCCCCGGCCCCGGTCACATCAAAGACCTGGGTACGGTTGAAGGCCGGAACGACGAAATGCGCTCCTGTCTTCAGAAAAAGGCTCATTCCGGCCTCGCCTCTGGTAATGAGGATTTGTTCGGCTCCGGTCTGGGTCAATAGGGCGGCCCCGGCTTGCTCTAGGCTCTGGGCATCCTGGATCGCAAACCCTATGGCCAGTTCTGCTTCTGGGACATTGGGGGTGAAGAGTTGTGCGCCATGGAAACGGCTGAGGTCCTGATGGCTATCTACAATTACCTGGGGGTGTGCTAGGCAGGCGGCGATGACGGCTGGGGTCAATACGCCTTCGGAATAATCGGAGCAGATGACCAGTTCTACCTGAGGCACCCAATGACGAATTTGGGCGACGAGTTCAGCTTCTACGCTCAGGGCGAGGGGCAGGTCTGATTTGCGGTCTACGCGCACGACTTGCTGGGTGACGGATTGGCGGGCGTGGGCAGCAATCCGGGTTTTTGTCACGGTGGGCCGGGTGTCATCGGTGACGAGGTGGGTGGTCAGGATGCCCCGGTCTTCGAGGAGTTGGCGTAATTGCTGACCTTGCAAGTCCGCGCCTAATACGCCCAGGGCGACGGTTTGTACGCCGAGGCTGGCGAGGTTAGCGAGGGCATTGGCGGCTCCGCCGGGGATTTGGCAGGTCTGTTCATGGCGCAGGATGACCACGGGGGCTTCACGGGAGATCCGTTCGACGGCTCCGGTCAAAAATTCATCTAGGGTCAGGTCCCCTACCACCAAAACTCGCGCGGTCTCTTGACCAAAACGCTGAATAATCTCTGCCAGTCGCGCCTGCACTGGAGCCTCTGCGACACCGTACCCACTGTACCAGAAGCAAGAAGATCATCCAGAAGCGCGATGTGGTGCTGTTGATGAGCTTGGGGGGTTGAAGGCGGTGGGAGTTTTGTGCGTTGGAGATAGTGGTTCGCGCTGGATTCAACAGCCGGTAAGGGTAGTCCACCCTCACGCTCCCTCCGACCCGTGGGGGCCGCGCATGGCCCCCACGTGCAACTAAAGCTCACCATGAGGACGGGTAAGTAATCTACCCGGTTCAACGGCTGTTTGCATAGTTGCATTTTTTACTACACCCCGTCCTCTAGCCGACGCTTACTCTTCCCCTCTTCTGTCTTGGTCCCCCACCACGCCTGTGCCCGGCAGGGTATGGGGCGGAGGGGCCGCTTACTTCTTAATTAGTGCGCGAGCCAAAAGAGTAATCCGTTCACACTCGCCAACAGGCCAATTAGGGCAATGGTCGAGCGCAAGCGTTTGAGTAACGGAGTGAGTTGGTATTCCACGACCAAGCGGTCCTTCGCTAGCACTTCTTCGGGTTTCACCCAGAGGTCGCCGTCGTGGGCACCCGTCTCTTCGTAGTCCACTTGGGCCCGGTTCAAACGGTCAAAAATATAGGACCAGCCCAGGTACAACCGCGCTACGACTAACAATAAAAAGCCGCTCGCCATGGCTGAACCCGCCAAGAGAAACTCCAAGGGCAAACGCCGGGGGGGATAGCTCCAGTTCGCCACCGGACCACTAATGAGCCAAGCCCCCAACCAGACCAAGGCCATCCCCACCCAGTAGCGGCGCGGTTCCAGGGTCGCCCAATGGAAAAACCAGGAGGCCCGCAACTCCTCGTACTCGTTCATCGGGAGTTGTTCGGGCGGGATGATGACTACTTTACGGGTTGGTCCTGGTTTCACGCCTGTCTTCCAGCACGGTCCTTTCCAGTTTACTTTTCTACAGCTAGGGGTGAGCAGGTAGCTAAGCCTGCGCTTGAGCGTAGAGAATCCTTGAACAGGCCCCGCCCCCCTCCGGTCTAAAAGGGTATCCAGCGTTAAGGAAAGGTTCATGAACAAATTGATGTTGCTCACTGTGGTCCTCCCCCTCATTTTCGCGCCTTTCGCTTCGGCTAATCCGGTGCAGGGTACAGGCCGGGTTGCCGGGACGGGCTATGCCCAGGGTCAAGGGCTGGTCCGGGGCAATGGGGCGGTGACGGGGACGGGCGCGGTGGTTTATCGCAGCGATGCCGGTCAAGTCCAGGTGAAAAAAGGGACGGGCACAGTCCAGGGTCAGGGGATTGCCATCGGGCAAGGCCGCGCCCTCGGTCGTCAATCTAATGTTGCGGGGAAAGGTTGGGCCGTGGGTCGTCCGTAATAAAATGACAACATGAAAAAATTCCTCGCGCTCGTCTGCTTGCTGGGGGGGCCAGTTCTAGGCCAAGCCGCCCCCCCAGTTCCCCCCGCCGCCACGAGTATCTCCGGTCTCGTCCCTCAAGGTTGGCAGGTCCTCGGTCAAGCGACGGGGGATCTCAACCGGGACCAGATCCCCGATGTTGCCTTGGTCCTCAAAAGTCCCCAAGAGCGCGATGACGTTCCCGAGAGTTGGGATAGTCCGCGCTTTTTAGTTTTGGCTCTGGGGACAGGGCGGGCTTTTACCCTCGCCGTGATGACCTCGGAGCCGCTTTTGAGGCGCAGTGAGGGGGGTATTTTCGGGGCACCTTTTGAAGAGGTGGCGATAGTGCGGGGAGCTTTGATCCTCAAGCACTACGGTGGCTCTCGTAACCGTTGGTCCTACACAGACCGCTATCGCTATCAGGCAGGGGGCTGGTTCCAGATTGGGCGCACGGAGAGTGAGATGGATACTTTTGACCTAGATTTCGCCCACGAACGGGATCTGAACCTCAATACGGGTCTCGTAATCGAGACTCAGACTAAGGGTAAGGCCCCGGATCGTTCTACCGCCGAGCAGCAGACCTATCAGCACATCTATTACGAACTCAGGGCGGGGCAGGTCGCGCAAATTCCCGCGCTGGGTGCTCCTTGGCCCGGTACCGTGATCCAACTCAACCGTAACCAAGTCGTCTCAGGCCAGCGCAATTGGCAGGGAACCACGGACCTCGCCACCCAACTCGTTGCCCTAGTGAGTGGGGACGATCTCTACCTGCGGGCTACGGTCCAGGATGAACGGGTCCTCCCCGGCGATGGTCCGCAACTCATCAATGCCCAGGGTCGTCCTGTTCCGCCAACGAGTACCACGACTGAGACCCGACCGGGCGGGTACATCTGCGTCACCCGCTACCCGCTCAAGGCCCTAGGCGTGCGTCGTGAGGATGACACTACCAACCGCCTCCGGGTGAGTGTCGAGATCCGAGACCGCGACACGCCCAAAGAAACCCCCACTACGCTCTCCACCAGCCGGGGCGGACGCAAGTACCCCGCCCGCCTCCAGTTGGTTGCGAAACCGGGACTCCCCCGCCTGGATGAAGTGTCCTTCCCAGGACGTTAATGAGGGTACAAACGGCGGGACTGTCGAGATGTAGTCTTTAGCAGCATCCGCTCTGCCAATCCCACTACCTTTTCAGGAATTAAGTACCTAAATCTTTAATCTAGGGGCACCACGATTAATTGCTGTCTGTCCACATAAATGAGAAAATAGGAGAAAGAGTTGGATTGAACATGGGGCAGCAAGGAATCTGGGATTGGGAAAAACGGTAAGTATGCTTGGTTGAGCAAAAATGCTTTCTTCCTCACCTTGATTCCTTCATTCCTTGGTCCGAATTTCGACCAATCTTAAACCAAGTTTACGAGCAACCCAGAAAAAGTAACGCTGGGCGCAAACCCATTGATGTGATTTTGATGTTTAAA
>NZ_JAAXLT010000188.1 GCF_013285555.1 Candidatus Cyanaurora vandensis
CATCAACCCTGCTAGCCCCAACAACAACCCCAGCCCCAACAGGTCCCACCGCCCATCCAGCCCGACCCAGGGTTGCCCCGTCACCTGTCCAAATCCCCATAGCACGGGCGGGACTAGCAGATACAGACTCGCCACTCCCCAGAGTTTTTCACGAAAAGAAATTGGTCCCCAGGCCCCCTTGCGCCACCGCCAGACCAGGACCCAAGGCGACCAGAGGACCGCCAACGCCAGGAAGACCAACAAAAAACTCACCCCAACTCCGGTAGGGTCAAAAGTCCCGTCACCCGCTCGTCAAGATTGAGGGCGAAAACGGTCTGCCCCGCTCCCGTCCGGGTTTCCCGTGTGATAGCTGGAGCCGTCAAGAGCCGTTCACTACTGGTCAAAGCCAAATATTCCCGGCCCGTCTGGACCCGCATGAACCCCGCTAACTGGTCACCAGGACTGAACTTGAAGCCCATCGTGCCCATCACGGTGCTGGCACGGGCGGTTTCGCGGACTTCTTTCACTAAGAGCCGTTTAGCCCGTCCGGTCTGGGTGACGAGGACCACTTCATCGGTGGGAACCACGGGTACTAAGCCCAGCATGCCATCGGTTTTACTCAACTGGGTCGCCTGGACCCCGCCACTGGTGAGCCCCCCAGCCGGAATCTGAATATTGTCGTTGGCAAACCGAAAAAGCCGTCCACTCCGGGTCGCAAGTAATACCTGGGCCGCATCCGCCAACACCGCTGCCACCAAGCTATCCTCAGGAGCTAACCGCATCACCGTCAACCCCCGGCCCGTCAGGTTCGCGAGCTCCGCTAGGGCAACTTTTTTGAGCCGACCCTGGGCCGAGAGCAGGAGTAACATCTGGTCCGCTCGGTATTCCTCCAGGGCCAGCGTGGTCAAAATTGGGTCCGGGGTATTGAGGAGGGTATTCAAGGGCGTGCCCCGCACTTTCTCCGGGATGGCGTGGAATTTCAGTCGGTAGGCCCGTCCGGTCTGGGTGAGGGCCAACAGGTCCGTGAAGGAACGCCCGGTCAAAATTTGCACGGTATCGGGGGGCGGAGCCTTGCGGGTAGGGGCTGTCCGGCGCACGTAGCCGCGCTGGTTGTATTGGATGAGCCAGGGACTATCGCTGATGAGGTCTACGGCCTGGGGTGCAGCGGGTAGGGCTTGGTGGAGGAGGGTGCGGCGGGGATCGGCGAACTTTTTCTTGAGGGCGAGGAGTTCTTTTTTGAGGTAACTGAGGAGTTTTTTGCGGTCAGCGAGCAGGGTGGTGAGTTCCTGGCTCTGTTTTTGCCAGCGGGTCAATTCTTCTTCTAGGTGACGGCGGTCCAGGCGGGTCAGACGACGCAGGGGCATTTGCAGGATATGTTCGCCCTGCTCGGCGGAGAGCCCGAAGGTTTCGCGGAGGGCAATCAAGGCACGGGGACCATCCTCAGCTTCCAGGAGTAGGGCCACGGCACGGGGTAAGTCAGCCAAAACCCGTTGCGAACCCTCTAGCAGGTGAATCCGCTGCTCCGCCTGGGTCCGCTCATGCTCAAAGCGACGGGTCAACGTGACCAACCGGAAGTCGAGGAAGTGCTGGAGTAGGCTCTTGAGGGGTAAAAGTTGGGGCTGACCATTGACGATGGCGAGTTGGATGATCCCGAAGTTTTCCTGCAAGGGCGTGTGGCGGTAGAGCAGGTTGCGGATTTGGTCTGGATTAGCATCGCGCTTGAGTTCGACGACAATACGGACCCCGGTGCGGTTGGACTCGTTGCGGAGGTCGCTGATCCCAAGAATGCGTTCCTCATTGACCAGTTCTGCAATCTTGACCGTCAGGGCCTCGATACTCACCTGATAGGGCAGACTGCGGATGACCAAAGCCTGCTTGGTGCGGCGTTCGGGCAGGGTCTCCAATTCAATCAGACCGCGCATCGTCACCGAACCGCGCCCCGTCCGGTAGGCATCCCGGATCGATTCCGCCCCTACCACCTCGCCCCCGGTCGGGAAATCCGGCCCCGGAATGTGGTTGAGTAACTGTTCTAAGGTCAAGTCCGGGTCCTCAATCAGGGCCACCAGCCCATCCACCAGTTCCCCGAGATTGTGGGGCGGAATATTGGTCGCCATCCCGACCGCGATGCCATTGGCCCCATTGAGTAATAAAAAGGGCAGACGGGCGGGTAAAACCTCCGGCTCCTGACTCGAACCATCGAAATTATCCTGGAAGTCCACACTCGGCTCACCCACCTCCTGCAATAACCCCTCGGTCGCTACCGGGCTCAAGCGGCTCTCGGTGTAGCGCATTGCCGCTGGGGGGTCATTGTCCAAGGAACCAAAATTACCATGGCCTTCAATTAGTGGATAGCGCGAGGCAAAGTCTTGAGCCAACCGCACTAGGGCATCGTAAACCGCCGTATCACCGTGGGGATGGTACTTCCCCAAGACATCCCCGACCACACGGGCACATTTACGAAAGGGACGGTCTGGGCTGAGTCCCAACTCATGCATCGCAAACAAAATCCGCCGATGGACGGGCTTGAGACCATCGCGCACATCCGGCAAAGCCCGCCCCACAATCACACTCATGGCATAGGCCAAGTAGGAGCGTTGCATCTCGCCTTGGAGGGAAGTGGGGACAATCTGGCCTGGGGTTGGAAGCATCGGTCTCTGCCATGGGTCATCTAATATATAGCCCGTGTCCCCCCCCACACCAACCCACGGGATGGAGAAAACAAAAAATTCCCCGCCAAACTCTTCAGACTCTTGTCACAATCTAAAGTTTTGTGTATCTTTTAATAAGTTTAGTAAATCAGGAACATCATGGAAACCACTGAAGCGATCGATGTCCAAGAACTGAAAGACTACTTTTTCGGCGGGCGCGTCCTCCCGGCTGAGACAACTGAAGTGAAAGTTTCCTGCGAAGTCGGTTAATTGTCCACTTGGCACTGTCTCAAGAACTGCGGTGCCTGTTGCTATCTCGCCCCCGCCGAACGCCCCTACTTGGCTGAATTTCTACCTCCCCATCTGCGCCAGCAGTATCTAGAGCTAGTTGCCGCCGATGGCTGGTGCAAAAATTTTGATAAAACTACCCGTACCTGCACGATTTATGAGACCCGCCCCCTATTTTGCCGGGTCTCTACCGAAGTACTGGTTGAACTCTACGGCGAAGACCCCCAAGATTTAGACGACTGGGCCATCCACTGCTGCACTGAACACATCCTCGCCAACCCTGCCCTCACCCCCAAAGAAGCGCGTGCGCTAGTCCGCCAGTTCCCCAAGGGCTAAGAGGCCCCTCTGCCCCGTACCCTGACGGGCACAGGCAAGCGGGGGACCAAGGCGAAAAGGCAGAAGAGGAGAGTCGGCTGGTGAACAATTAGGTCATTAAACCCTGAAGGACTTGTTCCACCACGGACGGAGAGACAGTGGTAGCGGGGAGGGCTTGGCCTAGGGCGGTGGGTAAGACGAACCGGAGTTCTCCAGCGTGGTTTTTTTTGTCGCCCTGCATCAGGGTCACGAGGTGCGTTGGATCGAGTTTGGGGAGTCGGGTGGGTAGTCCGGCGTGGGCAATCAAGGCGTTCTGGCGTTGCAAAGTCTGGGGGTCCCACAGACCGAGATGGACCGCTAAGGCCCCCGCTGCCACCATCCCTAGGCTGACGGCCTCCCCGTGGGTATAGATCCGATAGGCGGTGGCGGTCTCAATGGCATGGCCCACGGTATGCCCGTAATTCAGCACAGCCCGCAGTCCTCCCTCTCGTTCGTCCTTCACCACGACTGCGGCTTTGGCTTGACAGGAGCGGGTCAATAGCGCCAGGAGGACAGTAGTGGGGAGTCGTCGCTGGGTCAAGTCGGGCTGTTGTTCAAGCAATTCAAACAGGGCATGGTCCCAGATCACCCCGTACTTAATCACTTCCGCCAACCCTGACCGCCACTCGCGGGGGGGCAGGCTCACGAGGACTTGGGGGTCTACCACCACTAGCGCGGGTTGATGGAAGGCCCCGATTAAATTTTTGCCGTGGGGCGTGTTCAGTCCGGTTTTACCACCGATTGCTGCGTCCACCATGGCGAGTAAAGAAGTAGGAACTTGGACCACCGGGACTCCGCGCATCCAGGTCGCCGCTGCAAACCCCGTCAGGTCGCCTACCACCCCGCCCCCCAGAGCGACGAGTCCACAGGTGCGGTCCAATCGGGCTTGGTGGCAGTGGTCGTAGATTTTGTGGAGGGTAGTGGGCGTTTTGTAGCGTTCTCCGGCGGGGATGAGGCAAGTGGCGATAGTAAAGCCCGCCTGGGTCAGGGTAGTGGTGAGGGGAGTTCCATAGCGTTTATAAATCTGGGGGTGGCTCACGACCAGGAGCGTCCGCCCCTGCACCAGGAGTTTAAGGTGTTGTCCTAGCTGGGCCAAGGCTCCAAGCTCAATCTGGACTTGATAGGGATGGTTGGGCAGGGCAACAGCAATCGTGGGCACAGGTAAAACTCAAGTAGTAGATTTAATTGTGGCGTAAGAACCCCTACGGCTCGCTTGTGGTGTTGAAGAGGACTTCGAGGTTGGGCTGAAAACCGGCGTTGGCGACCCCTAAGTCCAGCTTGCCATCTCGGTTCAAGTCGCCACTTGCTGAAGCTACGGGATAAAAAAGAATGTGTTAGCGCAGGAGTGAACCAAAATTTGGGGACTGAACTCAAAATATCAAACAAAAAACCTCTCTACCCATGAGTCCAATGCATCAACTACGGTTACAGAAGTGTTGAATATCGTTATAAAAGTTCATATAGCGAAGCAAATTACGCCTGTCGTAGCTTGCGTAGGGCTTTCCTCTATTTGTGACCCAGCTTCAACAGCCGCCCCCAACCCCC
>NZ_JAAXLT010000189.1 GCF_013285555.1 Candidatus Cyanaurora vandensis
ACCTCGCCCAAGCGGGCGGTCTTGCTAGCGAACATCTCCCGGAAGCCCTCACCTACGTTGAAACACTCCTGAGCGCGGCCCTGGCCTAGCGCAACTTCAGACCCAACACGACCCCGCCCCCGAAGCCGACCATACTCGCGCCCAATTCCTGAACTAACGTCGTCGCCCATTGGACAAGTGACTGGCTACCCAGCTCCAATCCCGCTGTGAGAGCGGACCACTGGACCGTGACTATACCCAACCGCGTCAGCCCAAACAACAACAAAATAACCAGACCCAACAGCAAAAGGGCGAGTTTAGTGGCTTTTTTGAGGGTGTAGGCCACGGCTAACCCAGCGAGGGCACCCCCGCCTAACTGCCATTGCCATAGCTCCATCGGCTCCCCTGCCATTTCTTTCAGGGTACTAGCCTTGGTCCCCCCGTGCTACCCTCGTAATGACCTTCACCGTCAGAGTCATGAGCCCGATTCGCCCCGGTATGCCCGTCAAAGTGATTAACCCGGACGATATTTATTATGGTTTCGAGGGTCAAGTCCAGAAATTAATTGATGGCATGGTGGCGGTTATTTTCACGGGCGGCAACTGGATTAAGTTAGTGAGTTTTAAACCCAAAGACCTTGAAGTCCTCGAAAAAACCAAGGGTAAGCGGAGTTAAGCGCGACGGCGGCAGCGTTCTGAACAATATTTCACCTCATCCCAGCACCGCTCCCATTTCTTGCGCCAAGTGAAGGGTCGTTGACAGATTGGACACATTTTGGTGGGTAAGTCAGCTTTTTTGGGGGCGTGGGGCATGGTGGTCTAAGCAGGTATGGTAGGATTTATGTGCCCTTTTTAACACTGCCTTCACATTATGTCCAACCCAATGCTCGACCGCTCGCCGAATAAGCCAATCCCTGTCGGTGTCATCGGCGTGGGGCACATGGGGCAACACCATACCCGCGTCTTGAGTCTACTCAAAGATGTCCAACTCGTCGGGGTGGCGGATGTGAATAGGGAGCGGGGCCTCCACATTGCCAGCCAGTACCGGGTCCACTTTTACGAAGATTACCGTGAACTTCTCGAACACGTCGAGGCTGTCTGCATCGCCGTCCCGACCCGTTTGCATTGCTCCGTGGGGCTAGACTGTCTGCGGGCGGGGGTTCATACCCTGATTGAGAAACCGATAGCTGCGAGTATTGCTGAGGCCGAGATCTTGGTCAACGCTGCCGCTGAGTATAACCGCATTCTCCAAGTGGGCCATATCGAACGGTTCAATCCCGCCTTTCGAGAACTGACTAATGTACTGAAGCGTGAAGAGTTACTGGCACTGGAGGCCCATCGGTTGAGTCCCTATTCCAGCCGCGCCAACGATGTCTCTGTAGTTTTTGACCTGATGATTCATGATATTGACCTGATTCTCGAACTCATCCCCTATCAAGTCGTCAAGATGACCGCTTCGGGGAATGCGGCAAACTCTGGCTACCTGGACTACGTGACGGCTAATCTCGTCTTTGAGAACGGGCTAGTCTCGACCTTGACGGCAAGCAAAGTCACTCATCGCAAAATCCGCCGTATCGCCGCCCACTGCAAAGATTCCTTAGTCGAGGCGGACTTCTTAAATAACGACATCTCAATCCATCGCCAGACTACTTCTAACTACTTAACGGATTACGGTCAAGTCCTCTATCGGCAGGACGGGCTGATTGAGAAGGTCTACACCAGCAATATCGAACCGCTCCACGCCGAACTCGACCACTTCATCCAATGTGTGCGCGGCGGAATTAAGCCCTCTGTGGGCGGAGAACAGGCCCTCAAAGCTCTACTCCTCGCTGACCGCATCGAGAAAACTGCCCTAGATGGAACGCTCTGGGTGAGTGCAAATAAACTTGCCACCGCCGGGATTGCCACCAACTAGTGCCCACCCTACTGATTGTCGGTACGGATACGGGGGTCGGGAAGACAGCCTTGACCCTGGGCTTGGTGAGCTACTGGCAACAGTACCGTAAGCCGACGGTGGGCTTGATGAAACTGCTGGCCTGTGGTGTGGAAGACATCGAGACCTACCAGCGGCTCTTGACCCTAAACCAAACGACGGCTCTTTGTCCCCTGGTTTTTGAAGCTCCCCTAGCTCCGCCCTTAGCGGCGGCTCAGGCGGGAACCGTGGTGGACTTGGGCCGGGTTTGGCAGGGCTATCAACAGCTATCCCAGGAGCGCGAACAGGTTTTCCTGGAAGGCGTGGGCGGGCTGGGTTGTCCTTTGACGGCAGACTATACCGTGGGGGATTTAGCGCGGGATTGGCGGGTCCCGGTGGTTCTAGTCGCTCCGGTGCGGCTGGGAGTCGTGGCACAACTAGTGGTCAATAGTCATTACGCCCGTGCCCTGGGGTTGAGCGTGGCGGGGATTGTCTTGAACCAAACTCAGCCTGTTTCCGCAGCGATGGCAGCGGATTGGGCACCCGTCGGGTTGATTGAGAATTTATGTCGGCTCCCGGTGTTGGGGTGTCTACCTTATTTAGTAGATTGGACAGCGGTGAGTTTAGCGCAAGCGGTAGCAGGATTAGACCTGGAATACTTGCCCGGATTTTGACTGCTCCCGGGTCAAGGTGAGCGTCGCCTGTTCGAGTTGGTGGGCGGTGGCCCGGGGATAGCGGGCTGCTACGTCCACGGGTACGGTCAGGAGGTCTAGTTGGGCCGTGGGACGAGAAGGCGGCGGGAGGTAGGACCAGAGCGAGGGGGGAACGGAGGCGACCCGCCCGACGAAGGCACGGGCAAAGTAAATAATGTGGTCGCTTTTCCAGAGGTTGCAGGGCAGACAGAGGGGCTGGACGTTCTCCCCGGTGTTGGGACCGCCGCGCGATAGGGGCACGATGTGATCCAGGCTAATCGTGTCGCGCCCGCCCCAAGCCCCGCCACAGCAAGGACAGACCGGGTACAGTCGCCAGACTTGCCAAAACTCATCCGGGTCAATCTGGCCCACTGGGTCATAGTTAACGCGTCGTTCACGGGCACGCTGGCTCCGTCCGCGCTTGGTCTGCTGGCTAGCACAACCAGGACAGGGGCTGAAGCTCGTCAGGAAGGCCTGCTGACAGTGGGGACAATGGTACACCTAAGAGGCCCGACGCAACTGCTGGAGTTTCCGCCCGTACCAATGCATCAGGACCCGTGCGAGACGGCGTGAATGGTGGCGCACGCCCGTGGTCCCGACCCGCTCAATCACATCGGCTCCGACGACTTGGAGTCCCATGAAGGCGAGAATCTCACGGTCCACCGGGATGAGATTCACCCCTGGGGTCTCTTTTTGGACTAAGACAGTTTGGATAAAGGGTCCGCCCACCACCGCTTCCATGGCTTTGATATGGTCGCTCACGCTTAAACCTTCGGTCTCGCCTTTTTGAGCAACTAAGTTTGAGACATAGACGATGGGGGCCGTACTTTTTTGCAGTGCATCAGCAATTTCGGGGACGAGGAGGTTGGGGATGATGCTGGTGTAGAGCGAGCCGGGAGCAATTAAGATTAGCTCGGCCTCAGCCATAGCTTCCAGGACGCGGGGCAGGGCCTTGGGGGCGGCGGGTAGACAACCGACCCGACGGATTTTGCAGCCCGATTCGGGGATCTGCGATTCGCCGTCAATGCGGGTCCCGTCTTCCAGTTCAGCCCAGAGGGTTACGTTCTCTAGGGTGGCGGGTAAAACCCGGCCCCGGACGGCTAGGACCTGAGAAGCAGCAGCCAGCCCCTTCTCCCAACCGCCAGAAATTTCAGCCATCACGGTCAAAAATAAATTCCCGAAACTGTGCCCACCCAGACTACTCTCGCTTTCAGCAGGACGGTCCGGGAAACGGTACTTAAAAAGTTCGGTCAATAATTTTTCTTCGTCTGCCAAGGCTGCCAGACAGTTGCGTAAATCTCCGGGCGGTAAGGCCCCAAATTCCCGACGCAAGCGGCCTGAGGAGCCGCCATCATCGGCGACCGTGACCACAGCCGTGATGTTATTGCTGTAATGCTTGAGGCCCCGCAGTAAGGTCGAGAGCCCAGTCCCGCCGCCAATCGCCACAATCTTCGCGCCCCGGTTGAGACGACGGTGGGTGAGTAGACGGTTAGCGAGATCTGGAGCTTCGCCATCGGGGACCAGTACTTCGGTAATCGAGGTCAAGGCCCCGCGCAGTCCCCAGACAATAAAGGTCAAGCCGACCACGAGGACTAGAGGACCACTGGTATCGTTGGGGATGGCCCGCGCCACGGTGGTGATCGCCCCTTCGAGAAGTTGCCCAGTACGGAAAATGGGCCGCAGGTCAATCCAGATCGCCAGTCCCATGGTGATCATCGCCATGCCCACTAGCACCAGACTCAACCAGCGTTTGACTTGTAACCCCGGTAGTAGCCAAATCCCCATCCGCCGCGTACGTTCTTTAAGGCTGACCATGCCGACTCCTCATGTCCTGTTCGCGGTGGGTGACGCGGATGCGCCATTGCTCAGGGTCCGGGGTGAGGTGTTGGGCCAGCCGCTCCACAAAAGCGACCGAGCGGTGTTGTCCACCCGTACAACCAACGGCAACACTGACCTGTCCCCGACGTTCCTGACGATATTGACTCAAGAAAAACGCGATAGTTTCATGAACCCGACCATAAGTAAGCTGAGCTTCACGGAAACCAAATACATAATCTACCACTTCGGTGTTCATACCTGTCAGTTCCCGCAGTCGGGGTTCGTAATAGGGATTGGCTAAAAAGCGGATATCAAATAGCAAGTTAGCCTCCGGGGGCACGCCATATTTGTAGCCAAAGCTCGTCAAAACCACAGTCATCGGCGGCACCCGTCCCGCCACCAAGCTCTCTACTTCCGTGCGTAAGTGCTTGACACTAACTTGAGAAGTATCGAGGACCGCCCAAGCCCAGGGGCGCAGGGGCGCAAGATGAGCACGTTCCTGTTCAATCGCCGCCGCCAAGTCCGCCGCCGCAGTCATCAAGGGATGGGGACGGCGAGTCAGGGCGTAGCGAGCCAACAGAGCCGGGGTATCGCACTCAATAAAGATGAGTCGGGGCTCATGACCCGCATCCTTAAGCTGACCGAGAGCTTGCTCAACTTTCGCCACAAAGGTCGGGGCCTCCCCCACGGACGGGGCCATCTCCAGCGCGAGTAAAGGCTGGGGGCGGGGTAGTTGTAAAAAAGCCGGGACCAGAGCCGGGAGGAAATTATCCATCACAAAATAGCCCAGGTCTTCCAGAATGTTGAGGACCGTACTGCGCCCACTGCCCGAGAGTCCGATCAATACTAAGGTTTGCGGTTGCAACATGGGATGTCCAAAAAGTGATGACTTGCTTTACAGCGCAAGATTGTACCTATGTGACTTTAGCGCAACAATTGAACGAAAACTGCCCCTCCGCCCCACATGGTGGGGGACCAAGGCAAAAGAGAGCAGGCAAAGAGTCGGCCAGAGGGCGGGGTGCAATTGAGAGTTGAACCATTTAAATAGCAATTGAACCGGATAAGCTCCTCTCCCGCTCTCGTGGAGAGCTTTAGTTGCCCGTGGGGGCCGTGCGCGGCCCTCACGGGTCGGCGGGAGCGCGGGGGCAGAACCTTAGGTTCCTGTCCTCGTCGGCTGTTGGGGATGTTGGCTATTAGGTTTGTTAGTTGTTAGGAGATGCCTACAAGCCTCGTGGAACTCTTGCAGAAGCTACGGCAATCTTGTAAACCTCACAGGCTAACCTAGAACCATGGAACCCCTGCTCTATATCGTCCCTACCCCCATCGGCAACCTGGAAGACCTGACCTTCCGGGCCCTCAGGGTCCTCCAGAGCGTAGACCGGATCGTGGCAGAGGATACCCGTCATACGCTCAAACTGTTACAGCATTACGACATCCACAAGCCCTTAACTAGCTACCACGAACACAGCCCCCCCCAACGGCTGGCAGAACTTCTAGGCCTCCTGACAGCCGGGAGTCGGCTGGCTTTGGTGAGCGATGCGGGCACGCCAGGGATCTCCGACCCAGGGCGGGCTTTGGTCCAAGGATGTTGGGAACGGGGGGTGGTGCTGGAAGTGTTACCGGGAGCTTGCGCTTGTATCACGGCTCTGGTTAGTTCGGGGTTGGAGACGGGGCGGTTTGTGTTTGAAGGCTTTCTGCCGGCGCGAGGACGAGAGCGGCAGGAGCGGCTGGCTCAATGTCAACACGAGACGCGGACCCTAATTTTTTATGAAGGTCCCCACCACCTGCGTCAGACCCTCCAAGACTTAATCCATTGGCTAGGCACAGACCGCGAACTAGTTTTGGCACGAGAACTGACGAAACTCCATGCCCAGGTCTGGCGGGGAACTCTAGCGCAAGCTTTAGTAGATTTCCCACAACCCCGGGGCGAATTCACGTTGGTGGTCCAGGGGCGTGCGGTGGCGGTAGAAACGGTAGACGATGCTTTTTTACAGGCACGGCTGGCGGAACTATTGGCGCGGGGCCTCTCACCCTCGGCGGCGAGTCGGCTGGTCGCCCAACAGACCGGGATTTCACGTAATCACATTTATCAGCTAACCCTCAGCACCCACCACAATAAAGAAGGATCATTAGAGGACCCCGGATGAAAGGTTGGTTTACGCCTGAGGTTGGGTTTTTGCGGGTCACGGGCCGCGATAGCCGCGACTATTTACACCGGCTGCTCTCTTGCAACATCAAAGACCTCGCCGTCCACCAAACTATCCCCGGTGGCTTGCTCAACGCCCTCGGTAGACTGATTGCGCCCCTGTGGTGCTGGGGGTTGCCCGATGAAGAATTTTTGCTGCAAACCCCCGCTGCGTGTTTGGATGAACTGGGGATGCGCCTCGAACGCTACGTCTTTAGTGAAGATGTGGTGGTTAGCCCGACGGCGGGCCGACTCTGGCAACTGGTCGGCGTGACTGAGCCCATCCCGACCCCAGTGCCGGGACTGTGGGCACAACAGACGGATTTAGTGTATTGGCATCTCAATGAAACGGATTTAAGTGACTCGTGGCAAGAAGCGGGCTTAGTCGCGCTGACCCCCCAACAGGCCGAAACTCACCGTATCCTCCAGGGTGTACCCGCCTGGGGCCAGGAGTTGGATGCCCAAGTCGTCCCGCTCGGGTTGAACTGGGACCAAGCCTTTGACCATGACAAGGGTTGCTACACCGGACAGGAAGTCATCTCCCGTTTAACCTTCGTGGGCCACCCACCCCATCAACTTTTAGGGGTAAAGCTTAAAGAGTTGTTAAGTGAACTGCCCACCCCTTTACAAAAAGACGGAGAAAGTATAGGCAGCTTAACGAGTTGCGGGGAGTCCGTAACAAAGGGCGTGGTTGGTCTAGCGCGGATTCGCTGGCAACAGGCCGGGGCTGGGGAGATAGTTCAGGTGAAAGTTGGTGAAAATTTCAGCAATGCTACGCTGGTTGCCCTACCTTTCACAGATGTTGTTGACTAGGGAATCACTGCCAGGACATGAAGGATTGTTGCAGAGGGGCTGGTAAAGTGTCACGATTCGCAATCACCAGAGCGAAAATCAAGGGTTACTGTATAAGTCACTACCACCCGGACCGCCCTCATGCAAAACCCACATCACCTCGTCCAAGTCCAGCCGGAGACCCGCAATCATCAGGGCTTCTTTATTGCGGAAGAGACCTTCTTTTTAGTTGAAGAGACCCCGAGTGGCTGGGCACGTATTTGCTCCGATGCTCATAGCGATGGTTACGCCCGGTGCCATTTAGTCAACCCCGACGATTTGAAGTCCCTTAAAGGTTAAGGGGATTCAGGCGGGTGAGGGCACGTTCAGCGACTGCACGGTAGCAGATTTCTCCACTCAGTAATTGACCCATACGCTGGGTACTCCCCGGGCGTTTTACCCCCAGACGATAGGCGAGTTCAGTCACCCGGTAGAAGACTTGGGCGAGGCGACTCGCCCACTTGAGGTCCTCCCCCCAATACTGGTGGACTTGAGTTGTGTAGTCTCTGAGAGCTTGTTGGTCTCCAGCCAAGGCACGGTCAATCGCTTGGGCTGCCAGAACTCCAGTGTGCAGGGCAGGCCGGATTCCTTCGGCGGTGAAGGGGTCCACAATCCCTGCACTCTCCCCCGCCAAGAGCGCGTGGTGGGTATGGAGTGGGCTATTACCTTGCCACAATAAGAGGGGATGTCCATGTAGCGGGATGTCTTCTAGCATTAACCCAAAACTCTGGACGTACTGAGCTAGAGGCTTCTTGAGGTCTACTTTTTTTCGTCCAAAAGTCCCCACGCCAATCGAGTGCCCATCGGCCTTGGGAAAATTCCACAGATAGCCCGCTGAAACCAATCCAAACTCGAAATGGGCCGTCTCAGGTTGCGGGACAGGCGCGGGGATCTCGACTTCAATCGCCCCACCGATGACCATCTTGCGCTCTAGTCCTAACCACCGGGCGGTGGGTCCTTTTGCGCCATCAGCCCCGACGAGGTAATGGGCGGTGAATTGCTGGTCAGCGGTTTCGACCTGCCAGCCGTTATCCAGTGCCTTAATGCGGACCACTGGCGCACCGCCTTGGAACTGTGCCCCCTGCCGTTGGGCTTGCTGGAGCAGGAAGTGGTCAAATTGGTCGCGGCGCACCATCCACACTGCCCTCGGCCCTAGGGTCGCCAGGACCTCATCCCCCAACTGCCAGGTGTAGCGGATCTTGGTCACCTGAGCGGAGATGACTGGGGCAAAGTCGAAATCAAACCACTGCTGCACGACCGCAGGTACCCCGCCACCGCAGGGTTTATAGCGCGGTAGAGTCTCTTTGTCCAAGACGAGGACACGCCACCCCCGCTTAGCGAGGTGATAGGCGGTCGCACCCCCCGCCGGACCACTGCCAATAACCAGACAGTCGTACATTATTTAGTGCACATCCTCGGGCAGCGCGATGGTCAGGTAACGGTGCTTGCGGACCAACTCCGGCGTGAGCGCACCCCAACCCCGAAAGAGCGGCTCAGTCCCACTAGCCGTTAGTAGTTCACGGGCAAGCTGACGGGTCTGGGCTTGTTGCAGTCGGGTGAAAAATCCACCCAGGTTATCCCACACATTACTCGGGGTCTGGAGCTCCACCACCTGCACCGAGCGGTCATTGGGGATTTTGGCTTTCTCACGGGCGAGCCCAATCGCCGTATCCAGCCCTCCCAGACGGTCCACCAGCCCCAAGGTCAAGGCCCGGTCCCCCAGCCAACTGCGCCCCTGGGCCACCGCTTCCATCTCCGCAGCGGTCTTCCCCCGTCCCTTGGCAGCCAAGTCCACGAACCGACGATAAAACTTGTAGAGTTGCTCGTTGTAGAGACGGGCTTCCGTGGCATCCAGCGGTCGGGTCCCCGAGAGCGCATCAGCCCTAGCTCCCCGCTTAAAAACCTCAGGCGTGAGGTCTAACCGCTGGTTCAACTGTTGCAAGTTGGGAATCACACTGAAGACCCCAATCGAGCCGGTTGTGGTCGAGGGCTGAGCGACAATCGCTGTCGCATCCATGGCGACCCAGTAACCCCCACTCGCCGCTGAATCTGACATGGAGACAATGACGGGTTTCTTGGCCTTGAGCCGTTCCACTTCCCGCCGCACCAGATCCGGCCCAATCCCAGCCCCACCGGGCGAATCTACCCGGAAGACCACTGCTTTAATCTCGTCGTCCTCACCCGCTTTACGCAATGCATCCACAATCGGTTGAGAACCCTGGGTGGTATCGCCCGTCAAGGGACTCGCGCCATCCCCCGCTCCCGGCACAATCAGCCCCACGGAATAGACCAAGCCGATCTTGTCCTCACCCCCATTCAGGCCAAACTTCCCCAGGGGCAAGGTGTGATAGCTCCCGTCCTGGACCTGAGCTAGATCCGCGTCGGGTTCCTGACCGAGTTTCTTTTTAAGTTTGTCGCGTAACTCGTCTTCGTAGGCAATCCCGGTAATCAACCTGTTCGCCAAGGCCCATTCCGTCGTCGGTAAGTTGGTATCAATCAATCGGCGGACCTGAGGAATCGTCAGCTTCTTACCCTGGGCGACGGCGTTGACGAAACGGTTGTAGCGACCATCCAGGTTGTAGTTAATCATCTCCTTGACGGGCGGCGTGAAAGCCTTCAGACCAAAGCTCTGCCCGGACTGGGATTTATATTGACCAAACGCGAAATACTGCACGCCAATCCCCAGTCGCTCCAGGAGTCCCGGCAGATGGACGGCCTGACTGACCAGCCCATTCATCTCAAAACTGCCCTCGGGGACCATGTAGAGTTCATCCAAGACCAAGGCTAGGTAATAGCCCCGTTCATCAAGACTCTGGGCATAGCCGACCGTAAACTTCCCACTGCGCTTGAACAGGGTCAGAGCGTCGCGCAACTCTTCGGTCTTGGCCCAGCCTGCCCCATAGTCATCCAAGCGGACCAAAACCCCCTTAATGCGGTCATCTTCCGCCGCTTTTTTCAAATTATCAAGCTGATCTTTTAACGTTAACGGCGTGTCTCCAGCCAACAGATCTAGGGGTGAACCTCCGCCTGGGACAAATTCCGGGAGGTCTGAATTCAAGTTGAGTTCGAGGAGAGCAGCTTGGGCGACTTCCGGTTCTCGGTTCCCCAGGGCTAGGAAGAGGCCACCTACCACCAAGACGGGCAACAGCAGTAAGAGGGCAATAACGACGTAGGGCCAACGGGGTCCGGGCATAGGCATTATCCAGGCGGTGGGTCCATCCTAACAATGACCCCACGGATTAAAGGGATCTAGGCCATGATGAATGGAACGAGTGGCAGCTTTTGTATGGAGCGCGAGTGTTGTTTTGGTCTTGATCCCGCGCTAGCTGAGCTAGTGGCAAATCTCCAGCCCGTCCGACGGCCCCTCCCCCAACCCGTTAAACCGAAAGAACCCGTGACTGTCTCGGTGGTGGACCATGGGTGACCGCAACGGAGCCTTAGTTTACTTAGCCGCCTTGTTTCTATTGTTGGTGTGGATTGCATGGCAGGTCTTCAACCAAGTCATCCGCACCCGGAGCTATGAGACCTTAATTTCGCGGCTGCAACCCAAACTGACCAAGGGCACGGGCACCCCGGAGGAACACTACGAACTCGGCTGTGCCTACCTCGAAAAGAAACTCTACGAAGAAGCGATCCGCCAATTCAAGAAAGCCCTCGCCCTCAATCCCCAGTACGCCGAGGCTCACAATAACCTGGGCTATGCCTACTACCAACAGAAACAAATTGAGTTGGCCCTGCGCTCCTACCGCGATGCCGTGCGCTACAAGGAAGATTACGTCTCCGCCCTTAGCAACCTAGCCCACGTCTACGAGCGCAAATTCCAGAGCGAACAGGCCCTAGAGTGCTACGACAAAATTCTCCAAGTCCAACCCAAACACACCCTGGCGAACCGACGGGCGAGCCTTTTACGTAAGCGCGTCCCCACGGAGAACAAAGGATGAACGACGACGACCAATACTACGTCCTCCTCGAAACCGACCGGGAGGAACAACTCCTGACTGAGGACGAACTAAAGGTCTATCTCGCCGGGGTCCTAGCGCGTGAACAGGGCCTCACCCCCGTCCAAGCCCAAGCCGAGGTCCCCCACTTACTCGATACCGCCTGTGAAATTCCCTTAGAGGCGGGGCGATTCTGCCAGTGGTACGCCACCCGGATTGACCGCCCCTCAATCCGTAAACGCTCCTGGTAAAACATACTCAATTGAGATATTAGACGCATCAAAATAACAGCACTGACGTTGGCCTGCTACATTAGGACGTATAATCATAATGAAGAGGAAACAAAAATGCCTGATTTAGTTAAAATCTCTGCGGCAAGCTTGGAGTACCAAGCAATGTTTAAGGTGCCTAATATCAACTTTATTAGCAGTGGTGCAGAGAGAGCTTTTGAGGCAATCATGATCGCGCTCTTGCCTTACGGTTTACGTCTAGCCAATGTAGATACGCATACTTTTGGCAAACCTGCTGACCGTAGAATAATTTTTAGTATTCCAGAACATGACGTCAATTTCCAGGTTGGGGCGGAAGGATATAAATTTGTCAAAGAAAGTGTATCTTGGAGAGTTTTAGATGAGTATAAACCGATAATGATTGCTGCTGAACAGGCCCTACTTGAAGGAAGTGCTGCAAAAATAGGAGCGTGTACGGCTACGATAGCAATGCATCTACAGCCACTCGTAAAATCTAGAGAAGAAATACTAGAACCATTTGTTCCAGAACCGTTTAGACCTCTCATAGCGCAACGCAAGGCTGATAGATACGGTAATCATCTGAAATTGGAAGATGGCGATCTCCTACTTGATTTTTCCTTGGTTTTTGCCAATGGAATTTTTCTAAAATTTTCACGACAATTTAGCGGTCATCCGCCAATATTCGAAGCTCTGGCTCAAGTGCAAAGGGACCAAGAGGCTGTGTTTAAAATTTTAGGAGTTGAGGAGATAGTTAATGGTTAACCAACTTGCAACAGCATTCGATACTCCGCAATATCGCCCGTCACGGGAAAAACCTGTAATTAACATCTTTCCCTTCCCCCTTCATAAACTTGCTATGTGTAGCTCTCCCCTTCTTGAGAAGCAAGCGGGATTTGCACGAAATTGGATATCTGAGCTAGATTCTTTGCAGCAGCATTATCTGATTTTGGATAGTGATCACACTATTATCAAAATTCTTCAGGAGGAACCAAATCTTTACGAGCTTTTGATGGAAGCCGTGAAGCCGCTTGAGGACGTTTTTGGAACAAGCCGAATTATTCAAATTCGAGTACAGTTAGCCGATGAAGATTATATGCTTAGGGTAGCCGTACAATTACCATCTAATTTTGAAGGTGAACCTGAACACAAATTAAACTCTTTTCACGAAGCATGGTGGCTAGACAATTGCCATCGTTCGGGTGGAACTCTCGTATTTGATTACGAGCTGCGGGATGCAATTTGATTGGCGTGAGTTTCTAATCGTCGCCCATGAATCACGTAATGATCCACGAGAGAGCGTCCGACGGACTTGCCTTGGGCGCATATATTATTACGTTTACCATCTAGGACTCAGTAAGGCTCAGCTATTAAACTGGCAGGACCCCAAGCAAAGTAGTCATAAAGCACTTTGGAGTTGGTTTCAAGGTTATTCAGATCCAGATATTAAAAAATTGGGAGTTTTGGGGAGTCGGATTTACTCGTCCAGAATTGACTCAGACTATCGCGCCCACCCGCTCTCAAGCCTAATGATTGTAAGTAAACGGCTCAGAAACGCACGAGAGTTTGAACTTTTAGTAGCGAAAAGTAATGGGCAGACACCACCGACAGCACTGACACCATGAGTGGAAAGTGTTCTCGGTACAAGCTAGCGTGGAAGAGTCCAGATCTAAGACCACCATGGACGCAATCACCACCTCAATTTTTGACCTTTTCAAAGTGGGACCCGGACCCTCTAGCTCCCATACCATCGGGCCAATGCGGGCAGCACGGGATTTTCTGGGGCGTATCCAAGGACTGAGCGGGACCAGACTCACGGTGGAACTTTATGGTTCTTTGAGTGCGACGGGTAAGGGACACGGTACCGACCGGGCGATAGTGGCGGGTTTACTAAGCTGGACCCCGGAGACCTGTGATCCAGATGTATTTTTGATGCTCCTTGAACATGAGACGGTTTATCCCGTGCGCTTGGGCGAGCAGACCCTAATTATTAGCGCGGAGGATGTTCATTTTGTGCGTGGTCACCATGAATTCCCCTTCAGCAATACCCTCATCTTCAAGCTCTGGGACGGTCCCCAGATTCAACACCAAGAGCAGTATTATTCTGTAGGCGGCGGGTTTATTCAACGCGAGGGTGAAGTTCCGAGCCCACCGCCACTTCCCCCATTTCCCTATCACTCCATGACCGGACTGCGCCAACAACTAGCGCAAGCAGACTGCACCCCGGCAGAGTTGATTCTAACTAACGAAACCGCCCTAACCGGACGGAGCCGAGTTGATATCCTGCAAAAAATTGATGACATCTACGGATTCATGCACCGGGCCGTAGAACGGGGATTGACCCGCGAAGGCATCCTACCGGGCTTCATCCAACTCCAACGCAAGGCCCCCGCCCTCTACCGTCAAGCCCAAACTCGCGCCGGGACTCCCGACAGCTTATTTATTTTCCTTAATGCTTACAGTATTGCCGCCTCCGAGGAGAATGCTAGTGGTCAAGTGGTCGTTACCGCGCCGACTTCCGGGGCTTCAGGAGTGATTCCGGGGCTTAGTTATTGGCTCAAGCACCACGTCCAGGCGACTCCCGACCAACTACGAGTAGGTTTATTGGCGGCGGCGGCAGTGGGATTTTTAGTCAAACACAATGCTAGTATCTCCGGGGCCGAGATGGGTTGTATGGGCGAGGTGGGGACGGCCTCCGCCATGGGTGCGGCCCTCTTGAGTGCTAGTGCGGGCTACGGAATTGAGGTCATTGAGGCAGCCGCAGAGATTGCCTTAGAGCATCACTTGGGCATGACCTGTGACCCCATCGGTGGCTATGTGCAGATTCCCTGCATTGAACGCAATGCTATGGGCGCGATTAAAGCTTACAACGCCTATCTGCTAGCTTGTTCCGGTAATCATACCCACCAAAAAATTTCCCTAGACCGCGTAATCCGGGTGATGCGGGCGACTGGGGAAGATATGTCCCACAAATACAAAGAGACCTCCGAAGGCGGATTGGCCCTCAGTAGTACGGAGTGTTGAACTAACGACTGCCCTTCTGCAAAAAACTCAGCCGCCCAAACCCCAGAAACTGCGGTCCAGTTGGATTACCTGCTGGAAATACCGCAATCTCAAAAAGATGGGTCCCGCCCAGACGCGGGTTAGACATCGGATAAAGCTGTAGACTTACTCCCTGACCGGGCGCGACGGGTTGGGGAAAGGTGACTGTGACTGCCCGCCCCACCACCGCAACCTGAGTCACCAGGGTTTGCCCCGCGACTACTGCACTCACCATCCCCGACTCCGGCACCCGCAAACCCTGGGGAATCCCCATTACCACCCCGCCCAATGCCGACCCACTCCCCGCCGGGACTGCCAACTCAAAAGTATACCGGGCGTAATCAAACGTACTGCTGTTATTACTAGTTGCTGAACGGACTAACTGGGGAAACTGCGCGAAATACCCGGTGGGCTGAGCCAGCACAGGTAACCCCAGGAAAATTACCAGCCATCTACGCATGGGTCTTCCCCCACTTAACTCCTCAAGTGTAGTGCGACAGGTTTTCTATAAGTGTGCAGTGGGACTATTTTCTTGCCGTCTCCTAAAGGGGAATTTTTGAGTAGAGTGAACGCCTTGCGGCTTCATTACGTCTTTATTCAATTTGGTCTAGGGCTTTATACACTGGGGCGGGAAATCGGGGATTCTGGATACATGAGCGATTTGATTCCCCCCTGCAAACCCCAACACGCATTAGTCTTGGGGTTTTTCACTTAGAATTACACAAATTGAGTCGTCTGGGCTGAAGTAGTTCTTAAAATCCCTTTTAAAAAGGGGGATTTAGGAGGACCTCTTTAAGCCCCAATACCGCTGCCAGACCACTACCCCCAAACCGACCCATAGCAACCAGATCCAGTTCCCGCCCCCCTCGGTGTAGGGCGTGCGTCGCGTCTGACGGGTAATTGGCACGGTGGACAATTGGAATTCACCCCGCTGGGTAAGTAAGGTCGTCCGTCCAAGCGGGTCAATTGCCCCCGAAGACCCAGTATTAGAAGCACGGACCAACCAACGGGCATTCTCAACCGCCCGCAAGGTCTCAATGGCATGGCGTTGGGGAGGCATGGCGGGACCGAACCAACTGTCATTGGTGACCGTGACCAACCACTGTGCCCCCCGCGCCGTCTGGCCCCGGAAGACCTCGGCAAAGGGCGAATCAAAACAAATCCCCGCCCCGACTACTCCCTGCGCCGTGGTCAAGGTCTGGTCCCAACGACCGGGGTAGAGGTCTCCCGCCAAAGGTGAGACCCGCTGCACCAGCCAGCCCAGCAACGACTTGAAAGGTATCGTGTCATTGAGCGGTACCAAGTTCACCTTGTCGTAAACCCCGCCGTCACTGGCAAATAGACTATTACTAAACTGGTCGCCCCGGCGGTCATAGGCCCCGAGCAGTAAAGGGACTTTGAGTTGACTGAGAGCCTGACCCAGGGACGTATCACGCTGGTTGCGTTCATCCCAAACTAGCGTCACCGCCACCTCTGGGGTCATAATCAAATCCGGCTTTTGCGCCGCCAAGGTCCGATAAGCCCGGGTATAAATTGCCATCACCCGTTCAGGACCCAAGGCAATCCGTTCAGCTTGGGGAATATTGGCCTGAATCACTGCCACCATGAGCGGTTTTCCCGTGGGTACTGGCAACCCGCGCCACCCCAACAAGACCACCAACCCCGTCACCCGCGCCAACGTCCCGATCAGCATCGCGTACAAGGAATCGATCGACCGCGCCCGACAGGTGTTGCTCGAGGTGGTCAGGCGTGACCCGCGCATCGTCAAAACAC
>NZ_JAAXLT010000190.1 GCF_013285555.1 Candidatus Cyanaurora vandensis
GATATGGCGGTCTATCACACCACCGGCATTAGCCCTAAGGTGCCCGTGGTGCCCGAGGCCTTCTTGAGTCTCGGGGTGGAGCGCAAAAAGGGCGGTAAACCGCGCCGCAGTTATGCCACTTCTGCCTGATGGGTAGTCCTCAAATAACAGTCCTACTCACGTAGGCTTGCGGACGGTCTCGCTGAACTGAGTTACCGCATCATGGATTAACGATTTCAAATCCAAGACGGGTTGGACAAAGGGCGGGAGTTTTTCCGATAAACCCAACAGGTCGTGGGTAACGAGGATCTGACCGCTACAGTGGGGACCCGCACCGATACCCAGGGTGGGAATGGTCAGTTTTTGGGTCACGCGCTGGGCTACTTCGTCGGGGATATGTTCAAGGACTAGCCCAAAAGCCCCGACTTCTTGGAGATGGAGAGCCGCTACCCGCAAGGCTTGGGCGGTCGCCGGGGAGTCTGCCTGTTGCCGGAACCCACCGAGTTGATGGACAAACTGCGGGGTTAATCCTAGATGGGCTAGGACCGGGATGCCCCGTTCCACCAAAAAAGCAACGATTTCTACTGTCGCCGCCGCACCCCCCTCGACCTTGACCCCCTGGGCCCCAGCCTGGAGAAATTGTACCGCCGTGGCGAAGGCCTGCTGAGGGGTACCGTAACTGCCAAAAGGTAAATCGGCAATCACCACCGCCCGTTGGACCGCCCGGACCACGGCGCGGGTGTGGTGCAACATCTCCTCGACCGTGACCGGAATCGTGGTGCGATAGCCTAGGGCCACCATCGCCAGCGAGTCTCCGACCAATAACAGGTCCACCCCGGCTTGGTCTAAGATACGGGTCAAACTATATTCTGTTGCTGTCAAAGCAACGATGGGCCGGCCCTGGTCGCGGTAGGTTTGTAAATGACGGACCGTCAGGACCATCGCCAACGACGCAATAAAGGCTCAATCCTGGGTTGGACGACGAGCCACAACAAGTACCCCGACCCACTCAGGCCGACCACGAGTAACCAAGGCAAAATCATACTCAAACTCAAAAAGGGCGCGGTCGTCTGACCCACTTCCAAACCCCGGTCCAGCGGACAAGAAGCCAAAAACACCATGAAAACCTCACGCATTCAAAGAGACCCCACCAAACCTGTGACAGGAGAACTGGCCTGAGCCACCACCCGCCGCACCATCGGCCCGGCCCGAAAAGCCACCCGGCCCGCCCGTACTCCGCCTGCCATTGCCAGAGCCATCATTCCCGCATTTTGGGCTTGGGCAATGGCTGTATTGACCAGCACCGCCTCCGCCCCCAACTCCATTGCCTGAGCTGCTTCACTAGGAACGGCAATTCCCGCATCTACCACCACTGGGACTGGCGAGTTCTCGATGATGATGGCGATATTTTCGCGGTTTTTGAGACCTTGCCCGGACCCAATCGGCGAACCCAGGGGCATGACCGTGACGGTTCCTAGTTCCCATAATCGGCGAGCCAATTCCGGGTCGGCATGGATATAGGGCAAGACCGCAAACCCCTCGTGGACTAATTGTTCAGCCGCCCTCAGGGTACCCAAGGGGTCAGGGAGCAAGTATTTGGGGTCACGGATGACTTCTAGCTTGACCCAATTATTGTCCTCTTGACCCAGGGTCCGGCAGAGTTCGCGCCCCAGTCGTGCGGCGCGGAGGGCTTCATCCGCTGTGGTACAACCTGCTGTGTTGGGCAAAAGCCAGTACCGTTGCCAGTCAATGGCTTGGGCGAGTCCCTGGTGACCCGGTGCTTCTTGCCCCATCTGTACCCGGCGCACGGCGACTGTCACAATCTCACAACTTGAGGCAGCTAGGGCTTGTTGCATCTCGCCCAAGGTCCGGTACTTACCGGTGCCCAAAATTAGACGACTGGTAAAAGTCCGTCCAGCAATCCGCAGGGGGTCCTGTAACTCAGAAATTGTCGGGACCATCCTCGTCCTCCCCTTCGTCGCCATCCTCAGCTTCGTCAAATTCTGCCAAGGTCTCAAACTCCTCTTCGTCCAATGTCCGCTCGCCCAAAGTAGGCAAGTCTGCCACTGCTACTGGGACTCTCGGCATGAGGGGTTCTTCGCCAATTTCTTGCGCCAAAGCAAAGACTTGACGACCCACCAATAGGCGGGTAATTCCCCGGTTCATTAAGTAGGGCCGCGTGACATCCAAGAGACGGGTCGGTACACGCAGGATACGCTGGAAGCGATTAGAGAATCGCTTAGCCCAACGGTGACTGTCAAAAACGGGTAGGGCGACCGCTTCTTGCTCTTGGGGCGGGACATTCTCCAAGAAGTTGAACTCCCCCAGAGGCCGCACAATCAACTCTGCCCAACGGTCCACCACGATGTAACAGATCTCTGGTAACTCCATCCGGTGATAGGGCAGGACTTCGAGGGGCGGGGCAGCGACAGCCGTGGGGAGATAACTGTCTTCTAGGCCGGGTTCGAGACTGTCTTCGCTGTCAGGTTCGAGGGAGAATAGCTCAGAGTCTAAGTCCGTATCTGCTTCAAGGCCAGTTTCGACTAATTCTTCTAAAATTGATGCTTCAACTACTGCTGTGATGGGAGGTAGGAGTTCTGCTGCGGGTAGTTCTACCGCAACGGGGAGGAGTGCAGCTTCCGGGGTTAATTCCAGGACCGGAGTGATAATCTCAGGCTCTAACTCAGCCACAATGGGCAGTTGAATTTCGAGGGCCAAGGGAGTTTCGGGAAGATCGAGCAGGATTTCCTCTGCTACCGCTTCAAGCGTGCCTCGACGCTTACCTTGCGAAAGTAAATTGTAGTCCGCCTCGGGGATTGCCGCACGAAGCATACGCGCCACAGTGCTGACGCTAATACTAAAATCTTCCGCTAACCGGGTTGCCGTTTTGGGGGTTTCCCGGTAGAGGCGGACGAGTTCTTCGCGTTCCGCCTCACTGAGTTTGGAACGGGCCATGATTATTCCACGGTGGCGTAAACACTGACTTTTTGACGGTCACGGCCTAAACGCTCAAAGGTCACAACCCCATTGATCAAGGAAAACAGGGTATCGTCACTGCCCCGTCCGACATTGTTACCAGGGTGGAGTTTGGTGCCCCGTTGCCGGACCAAAATATTCCCGGCGCGGACTGTCTCTCCGCCAAAACGCTTAACACCGAGGCGTTGGGCATTGGAGTCCCGCCCGTTGCGTGTACTGCCAGTACCTTTCTTGTGAGCCATGGGAATGCATCCAACAACAGTCTTCTAATTTAGCTCGCCCTGTCCCCTCTGTAAAGTCAAGGACTGTGGGTCATCACTTCATCCATATAGGCGGAGGCGAGGTTTTTATCTTCGGGGGTGAGGTCTGGGTCTTCGTCTTTGGTACGCTCACTAATGGTCTCATTGACCAACTGGATGGCTTTCTCGGCTTCCTCGAGCTCCAGTAACAACATGGGGTCAAGAAGGGCTTCAAACTGTTGGAGGACTTCGTATTGCGCTTTTATTGCACTATTTTCTTGGCGTAATTCTGTATTTTCAGTAGCTAGGATTTCAGCTTGCTGCTGGGCAGTTTTGAGGGCTTTGAGTAGTTCCACCAGCTTGCGCTTGAGGTACATGTGTTCGAGGTCCAATTCCGCGAACTGGTCCGCCAATTGAACGTAACAACGGCCCAGACGGGCATAGCGTTCAGCAACTGTATTCATCGGTTTTCCCCAACAGGACAGCCTAGGCCACCCATTTCCAACCTTAGATTAGCCGATCCCGGGAGTCTCGATGAATGTGGTTAGGTCAAAACTCCCGGCAAAAACGCGGGTAGCGGGTCCCTGCATCCAGACATTTTCTCCGGTCCAGCTAATCATTAAGGGTCCGCCGGGAAGATGGACTCGGGCGGGGGACTTAGCCCGTCCGGTCAGGATTGCCGCCACTAAAACGGCGCAAGCCCCAGTGCCACAGGCTAGCGTCGCCCCGGCTCCCCGTTCCCAGACTTGGACATTTAGGGTGTGTTCATCAATTACTTGCACAAAATGGACGTTGGTGCGCTCGGGGAAGTAAGGATGGTGTTCAATCCGTTGGCCCCACTGCTGCCAGTCCCTAGGGGTTTCGCCAAAAATGATGGTATGGGGATTGCCCATACTGACGCAAGTGACTATAAAGGTCCGGTCTGCCACTTCTAAAGGCATTTCTAGTACTTGTTCGGTACTTAGCGTGGTCGGGATCTGGGCAGCGGCGAGGCGGGGTAAACCCATATCTACCGTGACGGTGCCATCGGCTTGGAGTTGGAGCGTGATCCGTCCTGCGCCAGTCCAGAGGGGGTAGTTACCCCCTTGCGTGGGAATTTTTAAGTCTTGCATGAAGTGGGCTAAGCAGCGAACGCCATTGCCACACATTTGAGCTTCGGAGCCATCGCTGTTGAGGATAACTATGGCGGCGGATTCAGCGGGCGTGGGGGCGGTTTTAAGGAAGATGATGCCATCAGCCCCGATTCCTTGGTGGCGGTCGCAGACTTGACTGACTTGGGCGGGGGTGAGGACGAGTCTGGGCTGGTGGCGGTTGTCAATTAAGACAAAATCATTGCCTAGTCCGTGATATTTCACAAAAGGGATCGTGGTCATGGCGGTGTTGGAATTTGCTTTAGGTTATCACTTCGGGTACTGCCAAGGCGGTAATGTCCACAGGTAACTCGACTTTAACCAAGGCTACGCTTGTGGTGTGCGGGGAATTCCTTGTGCCTGTTCTAGGTCTTGGACACGTTTTTGGAGTTCACGCATTTCTTTGAGCAGTTCTGGGACTTTGGTTAAGGAGACTTGTTGACGGCGTTCACGGAGACGGTCCTGGGCCGGGAAGCCCGCGATCTGGGACCCAGACGGGAAGGACTTGTGGACCCCGGCGCGTCCATAGATGACCGAATCCGCCCCAATCTCAATATGGGTCATGCTAGCAATCCCAGATTGAGCCGCTACGATAATTCGGTCTCCCAACTTGGTCGAGCCGCCAATTCCTGATTGCGAAACAACCAAACAGTCTTGGCCCATCTGGACGTTATGCCCAATCATCACTAAATTATCAAGTTTGGAACCGCGTCCAATCCGAGTTTCGCGGAGGGTTGCCCGGTCAACGGTCGAGTTTGCGCCAATCTCCACATCGTCTTCTAAGACCACCCGGCCCACTTGGGGGACCTTGAGTTGGCCCTGGGGCGTACTGGTAAAGCCAAAACCATCGCCGCCGATGACGACCCCTGGATGGAGGATGACCCGGTCTCCCAACACCCCACGGTCTAGCACGACCACCTGGGGATAAAGTAGACAGCCCCGCCCCACCGTCACGCTATCTCCGAGGTAGACCCCGGGGAAGAGGACCGTCTCCGCTCCAATCGTGGTCCCGGCTCCCACGTAGGACCCCGCGCCGAGGCAGGCCGTGGGATGGATCGTTGCCGTGGGATGGACTAAGGCTTGGGGGTGGATACCGACGGGAGGCCGCTTAATTGGCTCAGGGTGGAAGTGGGCAAGCGCATAGGCAAAGGCGACGCGGGGCTGAGCCACGGTAATATGGGCAGCGGTACCGGGGCAATCCTGTTTGGTCTGTGTAATCACCAGCCCTGCCCCCGTCGGCGTGGGCAACCGCTCTAAGAAAAACGTAGCCTGGTCCGCCTGGGCTGTCTCAGGGTCAGCAACCCCAGTAATCGCGACTGGGCTGGAACGGACGACCTGACCATCAATCAGGCGGGCAAAATCAGCAACGCTAACACTCAAGGTCATGGCACGATTTCCTCATTCTGCGTCATGGTATCACCCCCGACCCAGCGGCACAGATACCCAAAGCGGCGGGTTAAAATGGATAATCCTATCGCGAAGCCACCACTGATGTCTGAATTTCAGGTTGTCTCGCCCTTCACGCCGCAAGGGGACCAGCCCCAGGCCATTCAGCAATTGACGCAAGGTATCCAGGAGCCCTTACCCTACCAGACCCTCTTGGGTGCTACAGGTACGGGGAAGACTTTCACCATGTCGCATCTCATCGCCAATGCGGGCCGCCCCACCCTCGTTTTGGCCCACAATAAAACCCTCGCGGCCCAACTATGTAACGAGTTCCGTCGCTTCTTCCCCCACAACGCGGTGGAGTATTTCGTCAGTTATTACGACTACTATCAGCCCGAAGCCTACATCCCGCGCACGGATACTTACATTGAGAAGACTGCTGCCATCAATGATGAGATTGATATGTTGCGCCACAGTGCCACCCGGTCGTTATTTGAACGGCGTGATGTGATTGTGGTGGCTTCCATCTCCTGTATTTATGGTTTGGGGATGCCCGAGGAATATCTCCAGGCCGCCGTGCGGCTTCAAGTGGGCCAGAGCCTTGACCAGCGCGATCTGCTGCGGAGCTTAGTTGAGATCCAATATGACCGCAATGATGTGGAGCTAGGCCGGGGCCGGTTCCGGGTGCGCGGGGATGTAGTTGAGGTGGGTCCGGCCTACGAGGACCGGATTATCCGAGTGGAGCTTTTTGGCGATGAGATTGAGGCCATTCGTTGGTGTGACCCGGTGACGGGCCAGAGTATCAACAGTGTAAGCGCGTTAAATATCTACCCCGCCAAACACTTTGTCACCCCCAAAGACCAACTCGAACGCGCTTGTCTGGATATTGAAGCGGAACTCAAGGAGCAAGTGCTTCATTTCGAGCAACAGGGCAAACTGATTGAAGCCCAACGGATTGCCCAGCGTACCCGCTACGACCTAGAGATGCTCAAGGAAGTCGGCTACTGCAACGGCATCGAAAATTATTCCCGCCAACTCACCGCCCGGACCGCAGGGACCCCGCCCTCTTGTTTAGTTGATTACTTCCCAGCCGATTGGTTGCTCTTGGTAGATGAATCCCACGTCAGCGTTCCCCAAATCCGGGGCATGTACAACGGCGACCAAGCCCGCAAAAAAGTCCTGATTGACCACGGTTTCCGTCTGCCCTCCGCCGCCGATAACCGCCCGCTCAAGGCCGAGGAGTTTTGGGGGAAAGTCCGCCAAGCCGTTTTCGTCTCCGCCACGCCCGGTGACTGGGAGTTGGGACTGTCAGAAGTGGTTTACGACGAGGATAAACGGGTCATCGGGGGTCATGTCGCCGAGCAGGTGATCCGACCGACGGGGGTGGTCGACCCTGAGATTATGGTCCGCCCGGTGGCAGGTCAGGTGGATGACCTGTTGTATGAGATTAAAGACCGGGTAGTCCGGCGCGAGCGGGTTTTGATTACCACCCTGACTAAGCGCATGGCAGAGGACCTGACGGAATACTTTCAGGAGCGCGGTATCCAGGTGCGCTATCTGCATTCTGATATCCAGTCCATCGAACGCATCGAGATCCTGCAAGCCCTCCGGCAGGGTGAATTCGATGTCCTGATTGGCGTGAACCTCTTACGAGAAGGGCTAGACCTCCCCGAAGTCTCCCTCGTGGCGATCCTGGATGCGGACAAAGAAGGGTTCCTCAGGGCCGAACGCTCCTTGATCCAGACCATCGGACGCGCCGCCCGCAACGTGCGCGGTCAGGTCATCATGTACGCCGAGCGCATGACCAACTCTATGGAACGGGCCATCGCCGAGACCAACCGCCGCCGCGAGATCCAGACCCAATACAACCAGGAACACGGGATCACCCCCCGCAACATCGCCCAAAAAGTTGAGAACAGTATCCTTGAGTTCCTCGCTATCTCCCGCAAACTCAACCAGCAAGAACTCGCCACTGCCATCGAGAACAGCACCGAGATTCCCCTCGACACCCTACCCGAACTGATCGGTCAACTTGAAACGCAAATGAAAGAAGAGGCCAAAAAGCTGAATTTTGAAAAAGCCGCCCAATACCGCGACGAGCTTAAAAAACTCCGCGAAAGACTACTCGGGACCAGCAGTACGGTTAAAAGCGGATTGCCCCAACCCTAGCAACGAAACAGCAAGGGTAATGCTCGTACGGTTGTCAGCCGTCAATTACTAAATAAATGCCCCGCGTTTTTAAAGGCGGGGCATTTATTTAAAGGGCACGAATCCAGTCGTGGAGCTTAGGACGTTGGCGGACCCGGCGGAGCTTGCGGAAAGCCTTGGCCTGGATCTGGCGGATGCGTTCACGGGAGAGGTCAAAAATGTGGCCTACCTCATCTAGGGTCCGTTGCCGACCATCCACCAACCCGAAGCGCAGACTGATGATGTCGCGTTCACGGGGCGTGAGATGTTGGATCAAGAGGTCGTTCACCTCCTGGCACATATTCTGACGGTCAATCGCTTCTGCCAAGGGCAAACCCTGGTCATCCTCAATCAGTTGAATGAGTTCCGTATCCTCCTCCTTACCCACGGCGACGTTGAGCGAAACCGTGCGCCGCGAAGCTTGGAGAATGGCCTCTAATTCATCCGGCTCCAGTTCCAAAGCAACGGCTAACTGCTCATGGGTGGGCTGGTGATTCAGTTCTTGGACCAGTTGGCGACGGATGCGCTTGACCTTGTTGATTTTCTCCACCATATGGACGGGTAAACGGACCGTCCGCGCTTGAGAAGCTACCGCACGGGTGATGGCTTGGCGAATCCACCAATAGGCATAGGTGGAGAACTTGTAACCCCGTTCATGCTCGAACTTTTCTGCCGCCCGGATCAAACCGATGGAACCTTCCTGAATTAAGTCGAGGAACGGTACCCCGCGATTGATATATTTCTTGGCAATCGAGACAACCAAGCGCAGGTTGGCTTGGACGAGACGACCCTTGGCCCACTCACCGCGAGAACCACCCTCCGCGATTTGACGGGCTAACAAAACTTCTTGCTCAGGGTTCAACAGTGGAACCCGCCCAATCTCCTTCAGATATAGACCCACCGAATCCTTATCGGACATGGCAATAGCGCGCCCCATGGCCCCTCCTTGCGAATCAACACTGCGTCCTACGTCCTGTCGCCTCCGAGGAGGCACTCCCCTAGAATAAGTTTCGGGGATCGCAAGTGTCAATTACTAACTACGTGTTTTAAAATAACTTTTAATACTTGCGTAATAGTACGCAACATTCTATCCGTAACAGTCCGTAATATTGCTAGAGCGGACGATAGACCCGGTAGTTAATTTCCGGGAAGATATTGTCTAAAACCTCCACTTTTTCCAGCCAAGTCCGGTCGAGATTATCCTTGTGCAGAGCCTCATAGAGACGATTGAAGCGCAGGAGGTGGGAGCGGGTCCGACGGATCGCGTAAGGCACCATGGTCGCCGTCCGCATGATAAAGGCCCAATCTGAGGACTGGGCGAGCAACAGTTCACGGGCACACTGGTTGAGGGCACGCCACTCCCATTCATCCTGGGGTTCCCGTTTGGAGAGCTCAATCATCCGTTCAGCGGCCTTGTGTAGATGAGGATAGATCCAGTCGTTGGTATCGTTGAGCCAATATTCGTGGAAACCCTTAGCTCCCCAACTGGATTGGGCGGGGGTGGCGACCTGCTGGGTGGGGTTGAGTTGCAGGTATTCAGCAAGGTGAGTCATCCGGTAAGTCTGTTGGTCGTAGGTGGACTTGCGGATCAGGTAATCGAGGAACCAGGGACCCTCATACCACCAATGCCCGAACAACTCAGCATCGTAGGGCGAGAGCACAATCGGTTCGCGGCCCATAATCTGGTTGAGATACCCGACTTGGCGGACCCGGTTTTCCATGAAGTTACTGGCGTGGGCAGCGGCTTTTTCACGCGCCCAGTAGGGATCGTAGAGTTCTTTACCCTCCAAGGCGCCCGTGCGCGAGGTGATGCGGTGGTACTTAATCCCGGTATTTTTGCGGGTCCCGTTGGGAATGATGTAGGGCTTGATGTACTCGTAATCCGCTTCATAGCCCAAGTCTTTATAGAACTCTCGGTAGGCTGGATCGCCGGGGTAGCCCACTTCTGAACTCCAGACCTGCTGCGAGGATTCATAATCCCGTCCGAAGACTGCCACGCCTGAATGGGAAAAAATCGGCGCGTAGGGACCGTAACGGGGCCGGGGTTTAGCGTAGAGAATACCGTGGGCGTCGGTGATGAAGTAGCGCAACCCCACATCGGCAATCATCCGCTCCAACCCTGGGAAGTAGGCACACTCAGCCAACCAGATGCCCTTGGGGGCTTGGTCAAAGGCCAGCCCGTAGCTATCCACCGCCACTTTGAGTTGTGCCCAAACCGCCTGGGGATACATCTGCATCAAGGGCAGATAGCCGTGGGTCGCGCCACAGGTAAGGATATCGAGATTGCCCCGGTCCTGGTAATACTTGAAGGCCCGCACGAGGTCGCGCCCATAACGATGCCAAGTGTCGTAAGCCTGCTGGAAATAGGTCTCGTAGTGGCTGACCAGATATTGCAGATGCCCGTTGCCTTTCGTGCGTTCCCGTTCTTGGGCCACCAGTTCGCGGGTGAGGGTTAGGTGTTGGTCATATTTATCTTGTAAATAGGGGTCCTCGAGCATCGCCACCAAGGGCGGGGTCATAGACATGGTAAGTCTAAAATCAATCCCGTCGAGTTCCAGTCCCTCAAACATCCGAATCAGGGGTACATAGGTCTCGGTGATGGCCTCAAAAAGCCATTCTTCCTCCAAGACATAGCCGGTCTCTGGGTGGCGGACATAGGGCAGGTGAGCGTGTAACACCAATGCCAGATAACCAAGAGCCATGGCAACCAACCTCTAAGAGCCACCCTTGATGATGCCAGACTTTCGGGTGTTTATTCCGTAGCGCAACTGATTTCGCACCTGGGTACTCAAGACATCAACCAGGAAAGTTAACAAAATCAGCACCGAGAGCGTCGCCGTCATCCCCCGGTAATCAAAACTACTCAACTGTTCGCTCAGCAATCGCCCGAGGCCCCCCGCGCCCACCAGCCCGACCAGCACCGTCTCGCGCATACAGACTTCCCAGCGATAGAGGGTATAGGCCAGGGCACCGGGGAGGGTTGCCGGGAGGACCCCGTAGCTAAAAACGACGAGGGGCGAGGCACCGGGGAGGGCTTGAAGTGGGCGTTGGTCCAAATTCTCAATCCCCTCCGCCATCAGCCGACCCAGGATGCCTAGATTGTGAATTCCTAGAGCCAAGGCACCGGGGAGAATTCCAGGAAACAGGACGAATAAGAACACTAAAGCCCAGATCGGCGCGGGGATCGTGCGAAATAACAGGAGGACGCCCCGCACCCCGAGGAGGAATAACCAGCCCCAGGGCGCGTCCATGCCTAGGAACCGACGGAAGTTACTCGCCGCCGGAAACGATAGTAAAACCCCGCCCACCCCCGCCACAAGAATAGCCAGGACGGACATCCCGAGGGTCTGGAGGGCCAAGGGGAGCAGTTGTTGGAGGGTGGTCATCGTCAACTCGGGTGGGAAAGCGGACTGACCCAGTTGTGCCAAGAGTTCTCCGGTGTGCGGTGCCCAGAGTTTACTGACATCGGGATGGATGTACCAGAAGCAGAAGGGGACTAGCAAGCCCAACCCTAGACTTACTACCAACAAAACCGGGCCCTGAGGCCGCACTGACCTTAGCTTGCCCTGTGGGAGCGCGATCCGTGGCGTGCAGCCCAGACGACGACGCAAGAGCGCACTAAGCAGGTCAACTGTGCCATTGAGGAGCAGTAGCGCGTAAAAAAACGTCCACAGTTGGTTGTAGCGCAGGGATTGCAGACTAAGCAGGATTTGGTAGCCCAGGCCCCCTGCCCCGATAATTCCCAACACCGCCGCTGAGCGGAGCGAACATTCAAAACGATAAAACCCGTAGGAGAGTAGATTCAAAAACGCCTGGGGCAACAGCCCATAGACCACCGCCACAAACGGCGAAACCCCGCTCTGAATCAGGGTTAGTAGAGGTTGGCGCGGGGTCTCATCCAGGATTTCTGAGAAGACCTTAGCCGTAATCGCCCCAAAAGGCAGGGCAATCGCCACCACCGCCACCAAGGGGTCCAGTCCCCAGAGGTTGACAAAAAATATTCCCCAGATAATTTCATGGATGCCCCTGGGTATCGCGAGTAGACCACGCAGGACCAGCCAAATCCCTTTTTGACCAGGAAGGACCAGTTCCCACCAGATCGCTGAGGAACCAAGCCCCCCGACTAGCCCCAATAGCACACTCAAAAAAGTTCCACAGACTGCGTAGGCGAGCGTAACTAACGTTGCATCTACAGTAATCATGAGTAATTCTGCACTCAAGTCCGGTTGCAGACTCGCGCTGAGGAACTGAGCCAACAAGGGCCATCCATCCGGGTTAAACCACGGTTGTTCCACACGGCTCAAGATCAGGAAAAGCCCAACTCCCAGTAGTAATAAAAGGGGGTTTAATAAAAACGAACGGGGTACAGTCTGGACGCTCACGGCTCAAGACGATAAAGCTGGGTAATCTGTTGGGGCGTTATGGCAGTAACGAGACCGTCAAAGAAGATTTTTCCCTCCCGCAAGCCTACGAGTCTTTCACAGTAAGTCTGAGCAAATTCAAGGGCGTGGAGACTCATGATTAAAGTTTTGCCCTGTCCGCAATGGGTAAGTAAGGTCATCACTTCGTGGCTGCGGGCAGGGTCGAGGTTAGAGATGGGTTCATCGGCGAGGAGGATGGCGGGGTCCTGGACCAAGATGCGGGCGATGGCAACTCGTTGTTGTTCGCCGCCGGAAAGTCGGTCAGTGCGGCTGTAGAGTTTGTCCGGTAAACCGACTCGGGCGAGAGCTTGACGGGCCGTCTCAATTCCTTGGGGCCAAACCAGGGACCAGAGGGCTTGGTACCAGGGCCAGCGTCCCAATTGACCCGCGTTGACGTTGTGGATGACCCGTAAA
Source organism: Candidatus Cyanaurora vandensis (assembly GCF_013285555.1). GTDB lineage: Bacteria > Cyanobacteriota > Cyanobacteriia > Gloeobacterales > Anthocerotibacteraceae > Cyanaurora > Cyanaurora vandensis. Next base: position 12,733 of record NZ_JAAXLT010000190.1, read on the forward strand.
TTCTCGACGAGATGAAACTGTTGGTACACGGTGCCAATCTGTTGTTGGAGGGCGCGGCGGCGGCGGGGGTTTGGGTCAGCTAAAGGTACTCCCAGAACCGAGACCGTCCCAGTCGTCGGGGTTAGGGTCCCGTTGAGCAATTTAAGTAGAGTGCTTTTCCCGGCTCCACTCGGCCCGATTAGGGCGACCCGTTCACCGGGGTAGAGAGTCAAGTTGATGTCGGTGAGGGCGGCAGTGTTGCCATAACAGTACGTTACCCCCTGGACTTGGAGGTGGGGTTCACTTGATTTTGCCAATCTGTCTGGCGACCTGTTCAATCTGAGCATAGTTGCGGTTCTGGGTGCGGATGAAGCGTTGAGTACCGAAGAGTCCGAGGATTTCTTTTTGGGCCGGGACTTTCAGGTCTAGCTGTAAAAAGGCTGTCTGGACCCGTTCGGCAAACTTGGCTCCGTAGCGAGCTTGGACCGTGGGGTTCAGCACCCAATGGTAATCGTAGTAGGCTGGACTCCGCCAAAGCACCTGGATTCGGGTGTAGTCCACCGCGCCCGTCTCCGAGCGTTTCAGAAATACCTGCTCATTCATCGCCCCCGCCTCGTAGCTCCCCGCCTCGACCAAGCGCAGGGTGGTGTCGTGGGAATTGGCGAATCCGGGCTGGCCCTTGAAGTCCTCGAGGTTCACACCCGCCTGTTGCAAAAAGAACTGAGGCATCAGTCGGCCCGAGGTGGAGGATTCACTGCCAAAGGTAAACGTACGGCCCTTCAAACTCGCCAACCCCTTGAGGTCTTGGAACGGCCTGAGTCCACTTTTTTTGTTACCCATAAAAAGGGAGTGGAACTGGGCATCAATCTCGCGCTGGGCCAGGGCTTGGGCACCGGGCACCTGGAGTCTAGCCTGCACTCCGGTCAAGCCACCGAACCAGACCAAATCCAAGTCCCCCACCCGAAAAGCCGTCACCGCCGCCACATAGTCCGTTACGGGTTTGTACACAACTGCCACCCCGAGTTCAGTCTCTAAGTAACGGGCGAGCTTGCCATAGAGCCGCTGCAATAGTTCGGGGTCTTGGTCAGGAATAGCCCCGATGACTAAGGGTTTAGCTTGGGCGGAAACAGGTAGAGCCAAGAGGAACCCCAATAGGGCGCGGCGGGATTGGGACATGGGTAGACTCAAATTGCTAATCGTTCAATTTAGCATCCATCCCCAGGCCTGGGGGTTCCCGTGTATTTTGAGAGTACAGGATTGAGCTAAAGATGACGACACGGGATTGGCGGCCCTTAGTACGGGAATTTCAGCAGGTAGTCGGCGAAAAAGGAGTGGTCTGGACCCCGGAAGAGATGTTGGTCTTTGAGTGCGATGGGCTGACGAGCTACCGCGAGAAGCCCGCTGTCGTGGTCCTACCCAAGACGACGGCGGCCGTCGCCCGAGTCATCAAAATTTGCCACCGGGCTAATGTCCCCTTTGTCGCCCGTGGGTCTGGGACCGGGCTCTCGGGGGGCGCACTCCCCGTCACCGACTCGGTGCTCATCGTCACCGCCTGGATGCGGACCATCCTCAAGGTGGACCTAGAGAACCAGCAAGTCGTCGTCCAACCGGGGGTAATCAATAACTGGGTGACCCAAGCGGTGAGTGGCGCGGGATTTTACTACGCCCCGGACCCCTCCAGTCAAGTCATCTGCTCCATCGGTGGTAATATCGCCGAGAACTCCGGCGGGGTCCACTGCCTCAAGTACGGCGTGACGACCAACCATGTCCTGGGGCTCAAATTAGTCCTCCCCGAGGGCGAGGTCGTAGATGTGGGCGGGACCCTACCCGAAATGCCCGGTTATGACTTGACAGGGCTGTTCGTCGGCTCTGAGGGAACGTTGGGGATTGCCACCGAGATTACCCTACGAATTCTTAAGGTCCCGGAGACCGTTCAAGTCTTGCTTGCGGATTTCACGACTGTGGCGGCGGCGGCGGGCGCGGTCGCTGACATCATCGGGGCGGGGATCATCCCGGCGGGCATGGAGATCATGGATAACCTCAGCATCAACGCCGTCGAGGATGTAGTGGCGACGGGCTGCTATCCCCGTGATGCGGGGGCGATTCTCTTAGTTGAGGTGGATGGTTTGGCGGTGGAAGTGACAGAGAACTCCCAACGCATCGAAACTTTTCTCTACCAGAACGGAGCTAGATCCGTCCTCACCGCCACCGATCCCGACCAACGGCTCAAACTCTGGAAAGGCCGTAAAGCCGCCTTCGCCGCCATGGGTAAACTCAGCCCTAACTACTATGTCCAAGATGGGGTCATTCCCCGGACTAGGCTGGCGGAAGTTCTCCAAGAGATTGGGCGGTTAGGTGAAGAACATGGCTATAAAGTCGCTAACGTCTTCCACGCCGGGGACGGGAACTTGCATCCGTTGATCCTCTACGACAACGCGGTACCAGGGGCACTCCACGCTGTCGAGGAATTAGGCGGTGAAATTCTCAAGCTCTGTGTGCGCTCCGGGGGCAGTATCTCTGGGGAGCACGGGATCGGGGCGGAGAAACGCTGCTATATGCCCGATATGTTCACCCCAGCCGATCTAGAGACGATGCACTGGGTCCGTCAAGTCTTCGATCCCCGGAACCTAGCTAACCCCGGCAAGTTATTCCCGACCCCGCGCACCTGCGGCGAAGGAGCGAGGACCCAAGGCCGTGAGCAGGTTAAGGACGCGCTGTTATTTTAAGGAACCAACGCTTCTAACCGGGGCCGCTGGGAAGTGCGGATACCCTCAATTGCCGCGCGGTAGTCAGGAGCCTTGAAGACCGCCGAACCCGCCACAATCGCATTGGCTCCCGCCTCGATCACCAGATAGCTATTACTGGGTTTGAGGCCGCCGTCCACCTCGATCCAAGGGTCTAGGCCCTTCTCATCACACATCCGGCGCAATTGCTGGATCTTGGGAATCACGCCGGGGATGAAGCTCTGACCGCCGAAGCCGGGGTTCACCGACATGATCAGCACCAAGTCACACAGGTCTAGGACGTAGGTGAGTAATTCCAGGGGGCTACCGGGGTTGAGGACCACGCCCGCTTTGCAACCCAACTCTTTAATCTGGCCCAAAGTACGGTGCAAATGGGTCGTCGAACTGGTCTCGGCATGGACATAGATGTGGTCAGCCCCGGCTTTAGCAAAGTCCGCCACATAGCGTTCGGGTTCCACAATCATCAGGTGAACATCCAGGGGTTTGGTCGTCACCGGACGGATCGCCTCGACAATCAGGGGACCAATCGTGATGTTTGGCACGAACCGCCCATCCATCACATCCACATGCACCCAGTCCGCACCAGCTTCATCAATAGCCCGAATCTCATCACCTAAACGACTAAAGTCAGCCGATAGGATCGAAGGCGCGACCACAACCGATTTTGCACCCATACCCACCTCTGTCCGCATTGTCTCCCTAAGTTTAGTAGAGTTGGAACCGAAAAATGGGTACTTTGCACAAGAGGGGTTGAGGCTCCCGACCCATCGTTACCTAGAGGGAACAGCGGTGTTCACACGCTTGACTGGCTTTTTATTTGGTAAACCGCCTATCACGCGCACAGAGGTGGCGCAGATGATTGAGGAGGCGGTCATCCGGGTCCAAAACTCCTTACCTGCTGCCCCCCCAGACCCCCAACCCCAGCTACAGCAGCTAAGTAGCCAGTACCAAACTATGTCAGCAACGGTCAACGGACTCAAGCTGGCCCAGTCCGATCTCAGCAACGAGGTCCAACACCAAGCCCAGCTAACCAATTTAGGGGAGTTAAACCGTCTACCCGCCCAGGTCCAAATCCTTGCCACGACCGTAGATCAGTTGGTCCGCTCCACCCCGCCGGACCCGACCCAAAAGCTGCAAATGAAGTTAACTCAACTGGAAACCCAACTCCAGAAGTACCGCCAAGAAATCAGCCTAGAACTCGCCCAACTGCGGACCGAGATCCCCGAGCAAAAACAAATCGGGGCCTTGGTAGACCGCTTTGTTACGCTCCAGGCCGAGTTAAATCACTGGCAACGCACTTTCAGTGAAGCGTTAGCACAACCCAGTCCCCCGACCGTTCCGACCCTGCCCCCCGGACGTTATGAGGACTATCTCGGCGCAGGACGAATTCTCCTGCTGAGCGGAGAGACCCAGCAGGCCCTCCACAACCTAGAACTCGCCCTCGGTATCAATACCCAAGGGGCCGAGGCTTGGTACATCAAAGCCATGGCCCAGGCCCAAATGGACCAACCGGACCAAGCTCTCATGAGCCTAGCGCAGGCTCTCCAACTTCATCCCGACAAACAGGCCCAAGCAAGTACCGGCTTGGATTTCCCCAGTCTCGTTGGTGATGAGCGGTTCAAACAATTGGTAGGACATGGCACTGCTCCCGAGGCCGAAATCTACCTACCCCGACTCGATTTAGCCAGTCTCTTTGACTAATTAGAGCGCATAGTGAAGTGCTGCTCCGGGGCTGGGTAACCCGCTGCATCGAAGGCTTCGCGGATCAGGCGGTTGGTGTCGAAGTAGACTTGCCAGTAATCCTTGTTGTTGCAGTAGGGACGGACCGCGAGGACGGGACCGTTGATATTAAACTGTAAAATTTCCACATCCGGGGCCGGATTACTCAGCACATTGGGAATACCCGCGAGTCCCGTTTTTAACCGCTTGATGGCATCGTTGTGGTCTACGCTGTGGTTAATTTGAGCAACTAAGTCTACCCGGCGGTAAGGATTGACGGTGAAATTCTGGATATTGTCAGAGAAGATCTTGTTATTCGCCACATAGGTCTGGACATTATCAGGAGTATCAATCGTCGTGACAAATAACCCCACTTCATGGACCGTGCCTGTCACACCGCCAGCGCAAATAAAGTCACCGACCTTGTAGGGCCGGAGGATGACGAGGAACACCCCAGCCGCAAAGTTTGCCAAGAGTCCACCCCAAGCCGCGCCAATCGCCACGCCAATCGCTGCGACCAGTGCCGCAAAGGTGGTCGTCTCAACCCCGAAATAACCAAGGATCGCCACCACTAGGGCAACATTCGCCGCGACCGCAATGAATGAACCAAGATAGCGAATCAGGGTCTGGTCTACGCTCTGTTTGATGAGGACCTTGCGAAGCAGGTCGAGGGCAAAATTGATCAGCCAACGGCCCACCAGATAGATGAGAATTGCCCCTAGCACCTTGAGGCCCACCGCGACGAGTACCGCTGTCGTACTCTGAATCAGTACATTAAAATCCATGGTCCAGAACTCCTAAATATTGGGATCTACCTGAGTCCGACTTTCATCAAGAGCAGGGTTCAGACAAAACTGTGACATGAGTATAGAGGTTTAGGGTCAGAAAAATGATGACTCTTAAGAACTTTTTTAACTCTAGTTGAGACCTTGACCGGACATTGAAAAAGCTTGCATTATTATTGCCCGTTGGCATTCTAAAAATGATCGTCTCTGCTGAGGGTGGCAGGGGTAGGGGTTCCTAGATTAAAGTAAGCAACAGGCCATGGTGATGCCAGTCCTATGACGAATGTACCCTTCGAGCGTACCTTGCTACGCGAAACCACAGATGCTCCACTCTGGCCGCGCTTCGCTGCTTGGGGGCTGGATTTAGCGGTTGAGATTGCCGTTCCCTATCTGCTTGCGGTAACAGGTTACGTCAGTGTCCAAGGGTTCCGCAGCTTGGTCAACGCAACACCTTTTGATGGGGGTACGGCCTTTGCTGATGCGCTGTTTCCCCAACGACTATGGGAGGCATTCCAGCTTTTGGAGCAGACGGGCAGTGCGCCTCTAGACCAGACCTTGACCCTCGGGCTTTTGGGAACAGCGATCAATGATTCCGTCTACATCCTGCCGGTCACCCTGCTTCTCTGGTTCATCTTTTTTACGCTCAATCGGCTGATCCTGCCTTCCCGCAACGGCAAGACCCTAGGCAAACAATTGCTGGGGCTCAAGATTGTTGCGATTCAGGGGAAGTTGAGCTTTGGTCGTCTATTTTTACGCCACGGGCCGGGGCAGTTGCTTAGCTCGTTTTTTCTGTTGGGCTACATCTATGGCTTGATTAGCCCCGAGCGCAGGACTTGGCATGACCACCTAGCTGGCACCCGCGTCGTCCAGGAAGAAGACTTTACCCCAGTTTTCCAACGCGATGGCACGATTTCCTCAGCCTTGATTCATTTAGAAGCCTTTGTTTTAGCGGTATTTCTAACTTATTTCCTTAAATTATTCATCCTTTGGTTGCGGATCTTGGGCGTACCCGTCCCGGCATTTTTGTTACCTGAACCGCCGCCGCCCGTCCCGCCCCTGGAATTTGTCCTCGTTGGACCCGCAGCGGCGACCAAAGCCACGCCCCAGCCGGAAAAAGTCACCCCCCCTGATACTAAGCGAGTTGCGACGGTAGACTCCGTTGCTGGCGGTCTGCGTCAAAAGAACCGCCCAGTGGACAGCGGTAGTGCCGGTCGTCGCCAAGACCCCGTTCCGACCAAGCAACCGACCCAGAGCCGTCCCCAGCCGGCTGACCGCCCCGCCCCACC